>NZ_JAGEKQ010000015.1:0-129691 GCF_017565385.1 Dermacoccus sp. NHGro5
GGCCGCGCCTACGTTGAAGGCACGCGCTCACTCAGGTCCGTCGTACACCACTCTGCTGGACTCCACTCAATGGACTCCGGTGAGCGAAGCGGGCGCCCACAGACACGGCATCGCCCCACCGATCCAGCGGAGGCGTCATGTGGGGCGAGATCCAACACGACGGGGCCGGGCGCTCCCCCAACACCTCGCGGGTTCGCTGCCTCATCACACCGTCGAACCCGTCGCGCACGGCTCGATCGTGGTGCGGTTGGAAGCCGTGGTTACGCAGGTGGTTGTCCTTGTTTCCCACGAGGAGGTTCAGCACTGTGCGCTTCCACAGCTCCGCGAGATCCACACGGCCGGAGGCGGCCATGTGCGGTTCGAACGCTTCGGCCACCGCCACCAACGGTGATCCCAGCGTGTGCGGCGATGTCCAGGCAGACCTTCTCCCATGCGACGACGTCGGTGTCGTCCTTGGTCGAGGTGAACTTCGCCAACATGAGGTGCCCGTTCTCGTCCACGACGACGGCCTTGGGGCGCGCACCACCCATCGACGAACCCGCATCGAACGGTTCCTTGATGTCCGCGTCGCTGTCCGTGTGACTCTCCGCTCGCCGCGCCACCGCCTCGAGGTGAGCCTGGTCGAGCATCTTGGGCACGCGTGCGCTCTCGCTCATCTCGACTCCGTCGCGCGCGAAGCGAATTGCGCCCATCCGTAGCCGGTCGCGCACGGCGAGAAGGATGTCGACTGCGTCAGGCACACCCCTGCCGTCGGCCTGCCACGTCCGTTCGATGATCTGCCGGCCCCACCGAGCAGGTGCGCTGTCCGAGAAGACCTGCGGCAGGGGCCCCTTCTCGGCATATGTCACCTGAGGCGCACTGCCTGCCAGCACGGGCAGCGCCGGCGACAGCGAGTAGCCGTACTCAGCGCTCGCCCACGACTTCTCATAGCGGAAAGTGCCACCGCTTCGTGGATGCGGATGCCACGTACCGACCGTCATGTCCTCACCGTCGACCGACGTCGAGACGCTGATGGCGGCGCCGCTCATCTCTCAATCCTTCAGCGGCGCAGAGCTGGCCAGAGCCCTCCCGCGTGCGTACTGGTAGGGATCGGTGGACGCCACGAGCTCGTCCATGGGCGATCTATTGATCGAGAAGTCGGGCGGGACGGCCATCAACCCGGCCGGGTTTGTCCCGATCTATGACGCCGATCGTGCAGCGGTGGCTCGGCATCGGCGAGTGGTGAAAGCCGGACCGCACGACGTGCAAGAGCCCGCCGTCACCCCTCGGGAGGGATGACGGCGGGCTCCGTGCCACACGCGTCACGCAGCAGCCTGATTCACGCTGCGTGACGAGTTCTGCGAACAGCCGCTCGGCCTCGCGACCGATGCATGGAGGTGGTGGAGATGGGGGGAATTGAACCCCCGTCCATCGACGGCGATCCAGGGCTTCTCCGGGCGCAGTCATCCTGCGGATTTTCTCGGCCCCGCGGCAAGGAATGACACATTCCGCGACAGGCCCAGTCGAGTGAGAGTCCCACAACGCCCCTCGACAAGACGTTGCAGCAAGTTCTCTAGCTGATGCCAGACACTGAGTCGAGAACTAGCTCAGGCTGACAGACTTCGGGCTCGCTCAGGCGGCGAGGGCGAAGTCGGTGCGCTTGGAATCGGCACCTATAAGTTTGCAGAGAGCGTTAACGAGATAACTCTGCATCCTCGGCCCGCTTCCCCTGGGACGGCGACCGATGTCGAAACCGATCATCCCCATGGAAACTGTTCGCTCTGTGGAGTTGTGCTTACTGACGAATCAGCGTCCGTCAGTCTAGCGGTTCAACAGCGAAGGACGCGAGCGCATTCCCACCCGCTGCGCCTCTGCCGTGTCATGCGCCACACGAGGATCGCTTGGCGCCTCACCCCGCGAAGACTATCGTTGTTCCTCGGTCGTTGCATCTTCAATCACTTCGCCGCACGGACACGTTGCGTCGCGCCACGGCCGACCCCATCCCGACGAACGGCGGCCAACGCGCGGCTGCACTCCCCAGGGCAGCGCCCGATCGCCCTGCTGCCCGCGTTCGATCCCGCGCGCATCACACTCCGTCGGTTCCTCGCCGGCCTCTCCCCCACGCCTGCCCCGGCCCCTCAAGGGCGCCAACTCGAGAAAGGAGGGGCTGATGTCGACTGCTGCTGTCAGCACTCACGGCCCCGACGCACCCGTGGAGTCATCCACCGACAACCCCGCGAAGCCCAACCTCAGCCTCGCGCTCTTCGTGATCGCCTGCGCCCAGCTCATGATCGTGCTCGATGGGACGGTCGTGAACATCGCGCTACCCCACATCCAGACCGATCTGCACTTCAGCCAGTCCGGCCTTCAGTGGGTCGTCACCTCCTACGCGCTGGCTCTCGGTTCGCTCCTGCTGCTGGGCGGGCGCCTCGGCGACATCTTCGGACGCCGCCGCATGTTCACCGTCGGCATCGCCGTGTTCGCTCTCGCCTCGCTGCTCGGCGGCATCGCGCCCAACCCCACCCTCCTGCTCGCCGCGCGCGTGCTCCAGGGTGCCGGTGCGGCGCTGGCTCAGCCGGCGGCACTGGCCCTCGTCAACACGACGTTCCCGCCCGGCAAGGAGCGCAACCGCGCCATGGGTGTCTACGCCGCGATGTCCGGCGCCGGTGCAGCGATCGGCCTCATCCTCGGCGGCGTGCTGACCGAGATCGACTGGCGCTGGACGATGCTCATCAACGTGCCCATCGGCATCGCCGTCGCCGTGCTCGCACCCCGCGTGCTCGTCGAATCCGACGGTCACGAGGGCACCCTCGACATCATCGGCGCCGTCACGGCGACCGCGGGTCTGTTCGGCATCGTCTACGGCCTGTCCAACGCCGCGTCCCACTCGTGGGGCGACACCTGGACCCTCGTGCCGCTGATCGTGGGCACCCTGCTCGTCATCGCGTTCGCTGCCATCGAGAGCCGCACCGAGCACGCCCTGTTGCCGATGCGCATCCTCGCCGACCGCACGCGAGGCACCGCGATCCTCGCGATGCTCATCATGGGTGCCGCGATGTTCGCGATGTTCTTCTTCCTCGGCCTGTACATCCAGCAGGTGCTCGGTTATTCGCCGGTCAAGTCCGGTTTCGCGTTCCTGCCGTTCAGCCTCGGCATCGTCATCGCCGCGGGCCTGTCGCAAAACCTCGTCACGCGCATCAAGCCGCGCTACCTCTCGGGCTTCGGCGGCCTGCTCGCAGCAGCGGGCATGTGGTCGTTCACCCAGCTCGACACGCACTCGAGCTACGCGACGCACCTGCTGCCCGGCATCTTCGTCATGGCCCTCGGCATGGGCTTCGTCTTCATCCCGATGACGCTCGCCGCCTCCCACGGCGTCGAAGCGAAGGACTCGGGGGCCGCCGCCTCCGCGCTCAACACCGCGCAGCAGATCGGTGGTTCGATCGGTCTCGCCGCTCTCACCACGGTGTATTCGCACTATGCGACGCAGCGTGCCGACGAGCTCAAGGCCGCCGCCGCTGCCGCGATGGCGAAGGTGCCGACGTCGGTGCAGGGAACGGCTGAGTTCAAGTCGAAGATGCAGGCCCAGCAGGCAGCCGGAGCGCTCGACGTGCAGACCTTCGCCTCGACGCACGGGTTCTGGGTGGCCTCCGGCATGCTTCTCGTCGGAGCCCTGCTCATCCTGATCTTCATCACGATTCGCAGCGACGAACTGCAGACCGACGGGGCAGCGCCCACCGCGCACGTGGGCTGACGCGGTCGCTTCAGCTTGCACACCCTCGCCTCTGGGCGGGCTCGACCCTGCGTCGGGCCCGCCCAGAGGCTTTTCTCACGTCCGGTGTGGTGCGAGACACGCGTGTGTTGCCAACTGTTCGCTATTGGTCGGTTTTGCCGCGAAACTCTGCGGTTTTCAGCCCTGAGCGACCGGTAGTGTCAGCACCAACTGCGCCGCCGCGGCGCCCCACCCCGAACGGAGATGTGCATGTTCCGCAAGGTCCTGGTCGCCAACCGAGGCGAGATCGCCGTGCGCGCGTTCCGCGCCGCCACCGAGCTGGGCGCCACCACCGTCGCCGTCTTCCCCCACGAGGACCGCGGCAGCGAGCATCGTCTCAAGGCCGACGAGGCCTACCAGATCGGCGAGGTCGGCCACCCCGTGCGCGCCTACCTCGACGTCGATGAGATCATCCGCGTCGCCCGCGAATCGGGCGCCGACGCGATCTACCCCGGCTACGGCTTCCTGTCCGAGAACCCGCTGCTCGCCGAGGCGTGCGCCGACGCCGGCATCACCTTCATCGGCCCCAAGCCCGACGTGCTGCACATGACGGGCAACAAGGCGACGGCCATCGCCGCCGCCAAGCGCGCCGGCCTGCCGACGCTGCGCAGTGTGCCGCCGTCGTCCGACATCGACGAACTCGTCAAGGGCGCCGACGACATCGGCTACCCCGTCTTCGTCAAGGCCGTCGCCGGCGGCGGCGGGCGCGGCATGCGTCGCGTCGAGAAGCCCGAGGCGCTGCGCGAGAACCTCGAGGCCGCGATGCGCGAAGCCGAATCCGCCTTCGGTGACGCGACCTGCTTCATCGAGGAAGCCGTCGTCGACCCGCGCCACATCGAGGTGCAGATCCTCGCCGACGGTGAGGGCGACGTCGTCCACCTCTTCGAACGCGACTGCTCCGTGCAGCGACGCCACCAGAAGGTCGTCGAGATCGCGCCGGCACCGAACCTCTCCCCCGAACTGCGCGAACGCATGTGCGCCGACGCCGTCGCGTTCGCGAAGGAGATCGGCTACTCGTGCGCCGGCACCGTCGAGTTCCTGCTCGACACCCGCGGCCGCTACGTGTTCATCGAGATGAACCCGCGCATCCAGGTCGAGCACACCGTCACCGAGGAGGTCACCGACGTCGACCTCGTCGCCGCGCAGATGCGCATCGCCTCCGGCGACACCCTCGACGACCTCGGCCTCGCTCAGGAGAACATCCACCTGCACGGCGCGGCGCTGCAGTGCCGCATCACGACCGAGGACCCGGCCAACGGCTTCCGCCCCGACACCGGCACGATCACCGCCTACCGTTCCGCGGGCGGCTCGGGCGTTCGCCTCGACGGCGGCACGATCCACATGGGCGCCGAGGTCAGCGCCCACTTCGACTCGATGCTCGTCAAGCTCACCTGCCGCGGCCGCGACTTCGCGACGGCCGTGCGCCGCGCCCGCCGCGCCCTCGCCGAGTTCCGCGTGCGCGGTGTCAGCACGAACATCCCCTTCCTGCAGGCCCTGCTCGAGGACCCGGCATTCATCTCCGGCCATGTGACGACGTCGTTCATCGAGACCCACCCGCACCTGCTCGACGCGCGCACCCCCGGCGATCGCGGTACGAAGCTGCTCACCTACCTCGCCGAGACGACCGTCAACAAGCCGTACGGCGACCACTCAGCACTCGCCATCACGGCGCGCGAGAAGCTGCCCGCGTTCGACATCAGCGGCCCCGTCCCGCCCGGCGCGCGCGACCGGCTGATCACCGAAGGGCCCGAGGCGTTCGCCCGCGCTCTGCGCGAGCAGCAGGCCGTCGCCGTCACCGAGACGACGATGCGCGACGCCCACCAGTCCCTGCTCGCGACGCGCATCCGCACCCGCGACCTGCTGCACGTCGCGCCGTACGTCGCACGCATGACGCCGCAGCTGCTGTCGATGGAGGCCTGGGGCGGCGCGACGTACGACGTCGCGCTGCGCTTCCTGTCCGAAGACCCGTGGGACCGCCTCGCGAAGCTGCGCGAGGCGATGCCGAACATCCCGATCCAGATGCTGCTGCGCGGGCGCAACACCGTTGGCTACACGCCGTACCCGACCAAGGTGACCGACGCGTTCGTCACCGAGGCCGCGCGCACGGGTGTCGACATCTTCCGCATCTTCGACGCCCTCAACGACGTCGAGCAGATGCGTCCCGCCATCGAAGCGGTGCGCGAGACGGGCACCGCCGTCGCCGAGGTGGCCCTGTGCTACACCGGCAACCTCGCCTCCCCCGACGAGAAGCTCTACACGCTCGACTACTACCTCGCGCTCGCCGAGAAGATCGTCGACGCCGGCGCCCACGTCCTCGCGATCAAGGACATGGCGGGTCTGCTGCGCGCCCCGGCGGCGCGTACCCTCGTCACCGCGTTGCGGGAGCGCTTCGACCTGCCCGTGCACCTGCACACCCACGACACGGCCGGTGGCCAGCTCGCGACGCTGCTCGCCGCCATCGACGCGGGCGTCGACGCGGTCGACGTCGCGAGCGCCGCGATGTCGGGCACGACGAGCCAGCCGTCGATGTCGGCGCTCGTCGCGGCGACGGACGGCACGGACCGTGCGACGGGGCTCGACCTCGCGAACGTGTGCGACCTCGAGCCGTACTGGGAGGCCGTGCGCACCCTCTACAAGCCGTTCGAGTCGGGCCTCCCCGCGCCGACGGGTCGCGTGTACCGTCACGAGATCCCGGGTGGGCAGCTGTCGAACCTGCGCCAGCAGGCGATCGCGCTCGGCCTCGGCGACCGCTTCGAGGCGATCGAGGACACGTACGCCGCGGCCAACGACATCCTCGGCAACGTCGTCAAGGTGACGCCGAGCTCGAAGGTCGTCGGCGACCTCGCGCTCGCGCTCGTCAGCGCGAACGCCGACCCGAAGGACTTCGAGGCCAACCCGCAGAACTACGACATCCCGGACTCTGTCATCGGCTTCCTCGGCGGCGAGCTCGGCGACCCGCCCGGTGGCTGGCCCGAGCCGTTCCGCACGAAGGCCCTCGCCGGACGCACGGTGCGCACGCGCGTCGAGGAGCTGAGCGACCATGACGAGGCCGACCTCGCACGCGACCCGCGCGGCACGCTCAACCGCCTGCTGTTCCCCGGCCCGACGCAGGACTACGCACGCGCCCGCGAGCTCTACAGCGACCTGTCGGTGCTGTCGACGAAGGAGTTCCTCCACGGCCTCGCACCCGGGCAGGAGCACGAGGTCGACCTCGAGCCGGGCAAGAAGATCCTGCTGTCGGTCGCGTCGGTCTCCGAGCCCGACGAGCGCGGCATGCGCACCGTGCTCGCGACCGTGAACGGCCAGCTGCGTCCCGTCCAGGTGCGCGACCACGCCGTCAAGGTCGACGTCGCCGCCGTCGAGAAGGCCGACCCGAAGAACGCCGGCCATGTCGCCGCTCCGTTCGCGGGCATGGTGTCCGTCAGCGTCGCCGAGGGTGACGAGGTCGCGGCAGGCGACACGGTCGCGACGATCGAGGCGATGAAGATGGAGGCCTCCATCACGACGCCCATCGCCGGTACCGTCAAGCGCGTCGCTCTGACGCACGAGACGCAGGTCGAGGGCGGCGACCTCGTCATCGTCATCGAGTGATGTCCGCCGCCGTGACCTGACGGCTCGCGGCCTCCGCTCGAGCCCGTCAGGTCGTGCGGCGCAGGCGAAAGGGGCGCCCGTCTTGACTCGAGACGGGTGCCCCTTTCGGCGTCGTTCAGGCGGGCCGGCTCACCAGCCGCCGCCACCACCACCGCTGATGCCGCCGCCGGAGAAGCCTCCCCCGCCGGAGAAGCCGCTACCGCCGCTCGAACCGGGCGTGGACGACAACGCGGACGACGCCGCGTCGCTGAAGGCCTCCATCGAGGCGCCGAAGTTGTCGAAGCCCCCGAAACCGCCGCCGAAGCCGCCGTACGGCACGTACCAGTAGGGCATGACCATCGGGTAGCCCTGCGCCTGCGCGGCAGCGGCGACCTGGCCGAAGACCTTCGCCCAGCGGTCGGCGAGACCGAGCACGACCGCGTACGGCATGTAGCGGCTGAAGATCTGCTCGGCTTCCTCGAACTTGATCTGCTTCGCCTCAGCCGTCTTGAGATACAGCTCGAACCCGCGCGTCTGGTCGTACACCGCCGAGCCGACGGGCGTGCGCGCGGCAGCGTTCTTCGAACGCACGAGCGCGAGGACGGCGACGATCGCGAAACCCGCACCGAACAGGAAGCCGTTGAGGTGGAAGTGGTTCGCGGCGAAGAACGAGACGACGGCGAGCACCGCGAACAGGCTCGCGAGGCCCTTGGCCCCGGCCTCACTCGCGCTCGGGCGCTGCTTGAACCAGCCGCGCGCGACGGCCTCGTCCTCGATGCCCTCCTTCGCGTTCGCCAGGTGGCCCGCGAAGTGGTTCTTCAGATCGGACAGGCACACCTGCGAGCCGTCGGAGAACAGCGCGTTGAGTAGGTCTGCCTCGTAGGCCAGCAGCTGCCCCGCCGGGGGCTGCGGGTTCGAGATGAGCAGCCAGTCGCTCTTGTCGACCTGTTCCATTCGCAGGTACCCGCGCACCGCGAGGTCGACGATGGTGCCCGCGACGTCACGGTTGTCGGCGCGACGGTCGATGACGAGGCCCGCAAGGCCCGCGGTGGCGTCGTTGGGCGGCTCGAACCGGACGGCGACCTCGGGCTCGCGCGTCCGCTCGACCGGCACCTCCTGGCCGGGCGCGGGGAGCTGACCGGGTGCGATTCCGCTGTAGCGCTCGTCGGCGTTGCGCCGACGGTCGCGGACGAACCACAGCCCGCCGAGCCCCGCAAGTGCCGCCGCCAGAGCCCCGCCGCCGATGTTGACGGCCTGGCGCTGCGAAGACGTCAGCGGCCCGTTGACGCCGAACGCGTCCTCGGCCGAGCCGTCCTTGAGGATGGGGGCGGTGTTCGTGAACACCGACGTCGGCAGGTCGGCGTCGATCGTCATGCCGCGCCCGTTGCCGACGTTGTTCGCCGAGAACGACGCCTCCGTCCCCGGCGTCGCCCTGCACTCCTGCTTCGAGTTCTTCTCGCCGTACCAGCACTTGGCCCGAGAGACTGCGCCCGGGCCCTTGACGGTGACACGCGCGGTGTCGATCGGGATCTTCCAGTCGTTGCCCGTCGCGTTGATCAAGAACTCGGTCGACGAGTTCGACTGCTTGTTGACAACACCGGCGAGGTGGTACTTGAGCGTGTAGTGCTGCGTGCCGTACACGGTGCGGTTCGGGCTGCCGATGCGCAACCGCTCAGCGCCGCCGTCACGGGAGCGCTGCAGCTGCGTCGGCGCTCCCGTCGAGGAGGTGACGGAGACGTTCGTCATCGGGTACTCACGGTGCTGGGTGTCGCTCACGCCCTGGCCGGTGATGACGATGCGATCGAGCCCGTGATGACTGCTGTCGCTGAAGCGGACGTCGAGATTCTCCGTGACGTCGACGCCACCGTCGGCGCCCACGTCGTAGCGGATGTCGTAGTTCGTGATGCGGATGTTGTCGTTGCTCGCGGCCTGAGCGGGCGCTGCGCTCATGGCGACGAGCGCGACGGCGGCGGCGGCGCCGAGTGCGGTGCGGGCCGACGGCGTAGGTGCTCCCCTGAGGCGACTCATGCCCCTACCTTGCCACGTGGGCGAGGCGGGGGCGTGCCGACGGGTCAACCGGCGCGCTCGCTCGGTTCTCAGCCGCCGCGCTTGAGGCGTACCTGCATCTCGCGCTGCGCCTCGAGGTTGTCCTGACGCTCGCGCAGCGTCTGGCGCTTGTCGTGCAGTTGCTTGCCTCGCGCGAGGGCGATCTCGACCTTGGCGCGACCGTCCTTGAAGTACAGCGACAGCGGCACGATGGTGTACCCCTTCGACTGCGCCTTGTTCGCGAGCTTGAGGATCTCGGCCTTGTGCAGCAGCAGCTTGCGTCGCCGACGCGCGGAGTGGTTCGTCCACGTGCCCTGGAGGTACTCGGGGATGTGGACGTTCTCGAGCCACATCTCACCGTCGCGCTCGAGCACGTAACCGTCGACGAGGGACGCGCGCCCCATGCGCAGGCTCTTCACCTCGGTGCCCATGAGGGACAGCCCGGCCTCGAGCGTTTCCTCGATGTGGTAGTCGTGGCGCGCCTTCTTGTTGTTGGCGATCACCTTCGTGCCGTGTTCCTTCGGCATGGGCTCACCCCCTTCTGCTTCGATGCGGTCGCGTTCGGCGTGGTCGACGTCGGTGAAGACAACATCGCAGGCATGCCGGGCATTTCCGAAGCTGTCACTTTATCCACTTCAGCGGGTTGACGGCCACACCATTCTCGCGGGTCTCGAAGTGCAGGTGGCAGCCGGTGACGCGCCCCGTCATCCCGGATACCCCGATCTGCTGGCCCTTCTTGACCTTCTGCCCGACGCTGACCGACAGGGACGTGAAGTGCATGTAGGCGCTCGTCAGCTGAACACCGTTGACGGTTCCGTGGCTGATGTAGACGTGATTGCCGGAGACGTCGTTGTAGTTCGCCTCGATGACGGTGCCGTCACCCGCGGCATAGACGGGCGTGCCGCACGCGAACGGGAAGTCGTCGCCCTCGTGCAGCTTGTCGATCTTGAGGACGGGGTGGAAGCGGTAGCCGTAGCCCGACACGATGCTCGAGATCGGGCCCGGGGAAGCGAGGAAACCGGTGCCCTGCGGCACGTCGTGGACGCTGGTGTCGACATCCTTGCTCGTCGTCGTGACGTTCTTCAGGCGCGTGCTCTCAGCCTGCAACGCCGCGAGCTTCGCCTCCTCCTTCTTCTTCTCGGCCTCGAGCTTCTTCTTGTCGTCCTTCTGCGTCTTCTGCAACGCCACGAGACTCGCCTCGGCGGTGTCGGCGTCAGTCTTCGCCGTGCTCGCGGCGGTGACGGCGGCGTCCTGCTTCGTCTTCGCCAGGCTCGCACGACGCCGGATCTCCGCGAGACGTGTCGCCTCGCTCTGCCCGGCTGCGGCCGAGCTCTTGAGATTCGTGATGACGCCCTGCTGGCGGCGCATGACGATGTCGGCGAGCGCCATCGACCCGGAGACACCCGAGTTCGAGGTGAGCACCTCGATGGTGAACGTGAGGTCGCCGAGCCCGCCCGTCTCGAACGCGTTGCGCGCGAGGCCACCGACCTCGGTGCGTGCCTTCGCCTGGTCGGCGCGGTTCGTCGCGAGGGCGGTGCGCGAGGCGTCCTCGTCGGCCTTGGCGACGTCGTAGTCGGACGCGGCGTCACGCTGCTTCTGCTGGGCCTTCGTCAGGGCGCTCTTCGCGTCCTTTGCCTTCTTGTCGGCGGCCGCGACGGCCTTGTTCGTCTTCGTCAGCGTCGCGTCGGCGTCGGCGAGCGACTTCGAGATGTCGTCGATCTCGGACTTGCTGTTCTTGATCTTGTCGTCGACGTCGTCACCGACGGCGTGGCTCGACCCGGACGCGACACCGAGCGCGCAGGTCCCGGCGAGGGCTGCGGCGCAGAGTCGGCGACGGGATTTGGTGGGCGCCACCGTCACACCTTGAGGTAGCGACGCAGCGTGAGCCACGACGTGACGATCGCGAGCAGGAGCGCGCCGAGGTACAGCCACGGCACGACGGCGAGGACGTCGTCGTCCCCGACGAGGTTGACGAAGCCGCCCCCGGAGCCGGCGAGGCTGCTCACGCCGAAGTGGACCATCGCCCACAGCATGGCCGAGGCAAGGGTCGCGCCGACGAGCGAGGCGAGCAGCACCTCGGCCACGAACGGCAGGTAGATCGTCGCGCTCGAGGCACCGACGAGGCGCATGATGCCGACCTGCCGGCGCCGCGTGAACGCCACCTGCCGGATCGTCGTCACCATGAGCAGCACGCAGCACACGACCATGAGCGTCGCGATGATGGCCGAGCCGACGCCGAGCATCGTGAGGAACGAGAAGAACGGTGCGAGCACCTCGTGCAGGTTGCTCACGTGCGCGACGCCCGGCATGCCGGTGAATCCGCTCGCTATCTCGTCGAAACGCCGTGGGTCGTCGAGGCGCACCTCGAAGAATGCGGGCATCGACGACGCGTCGACGCTGCTGACGTACGGCGAGTCGTGGTACTGCTCGCGGAACATCGCGACGGCCTGCTCGCTCGTCCTGTAGTCGACCTTCGTGACGAGCGGCGCGAGGTTCGTCAGGTTGATGCGCACCGTCTCGGTCTGCGCTGCGCTCGCCTTGCCGCCGGCGCACGAGGCGACGCCCGTGTCGGAGTCGGTGCACAGGAACACGAACGCGTGGACCTTGTCGTACCAATCGCCCTTGGCGGCGTCGACCTGACGCTGCGCGAGCAGCCCGGCACCGACGAAGATCATCGACACCATCGACACGAGTACGACCGAGGCGATCATCGAGGTGTTGCGACGCACCCCCTGAGCGACCTCGGAGGCGAGGAAACGCAGGTTCACGACGCAGCTCCCGTGATGTCGCGCCCCCGGCGCGTGGCGCGGGCGCCCGGGATTGCGGTGGTCGTGCCGTCGAGAGCTGACGGATCGTCGTGGGCGTCGTGACTGTCGTGGCCGTCCTGTTCTGCGACGGCGTCGAGGCGGCGCGCGCCGGAGCGTCGTGAGGTGGCCTCGGAGCGGTAGCCGCCGGTCGAGTCGCGCACGAGACGGCCGTCGCTCATCTCGATGACGCGCCGCTGCAGGCGGTCGACGAGCGAGTTGTCGTGCGTTGCCATGACGAGCGTCGTGCTCGTGCGGTTGACGCGGTCGAGCACGCCGACGACCTCTTCGGAGTTCTCGGGGTCGAGGTTGCCGGTCGGTTCGTCTGCGAGCAGGATGGCGGGCTGCTTGACGACGGCGCGCGCGATGGCGACGCGCTGCTGCTCACCGCCGGAGAGTTCGTGCGGGAAGCGGCGCGACTTCTCGGCGAGGCCGACGAGTTCGAGCGCCTCGGGCACGGCCGTGCGCACCGCGCCCCGACGCCAGCCGAGGATCTCGAGGACGAACGCGACGTTCTCGGCGACCGTCTTGTTCTCGAGCAGCCGGAAATCCTGGAAAACGACGCCGATGTCGCGGCGCAGCGACGGCACCTTGCGGCGCGGCATCGTCATGAGGTCTCGCCCGGCGATGTGGATCTGGCCGGACGTAGCCGTCACCTCGTGCGTCATGAGACGCATGAGCGAGCTCTTGCCCGAGCCGGACTGGCCGACGAGGAAGACGAACTCGCCGCGCTCGATGTCGAAGCTGACGTCGTCGAGCGCAGGCGCCAGCTTTCTGCCGTACGTCAGACTCACATGGTCGAAACGAATCATGGCTCCCCCGCCGTGCTCGATGCGTGCTCGCTACCTACCCCGCGTGTGAGCCGGTGTCACTCGGCGTCGCGAGCGGCGGCGCGCTTCCAACGGATGCCGGCCTCGATGAACCCGTCAATGTCGCCGTCGAACACGCCGGAGGTGTTGCCGACCTCGTACTCGGTGCGCAGATCCTTGACCATCTGGTAGGGGTGCAGGACGTAGGAGCGCATCTGGTCGCCCCAGCTCGCCTTGATGTCGCCGGCGAGTTCCTTCTTCTGCGCGTCCTCCTCCTGCTTCTTGAGCAGCAGCAGGCGGGACTGCATGACGCGCAGCGCGGCGGCGCGGTTCTGGATCTGGCTCTTCTCGTTCTGCATCGACACGACGGTGCCGGTCGGGATGTGCGTCATGCGCACAGCCGAGTCGGTCGTGTTGACGCTCTGGCCACCGGGGCCCGAGGAGCGGAACACGTCGATCTTCAGCTCGTTCTCGGGGATCTCGATCGTGTCGGTCGTCTCGATGAGCGGCACGACCTCGACGGCGGCGAACGACGTCTGACGTCGGCCCTGGTTGTCGAACGGCGAGATGCGCACGAGACGGTGCGTGCCGGCCTCGACCGACAGGTTGCCGAACGCGTAGGGCACGTTGACCTCGAACGTGACGGACTTGAGGCCCGCCTCTTCGGCGTAGGAGGTGTCCATGACCTTCGTCGGGTAGCCGTGACGCTCGGCCCAGCGCAGGTACATGCGCATGAGCATCTCGGCGAAGTCGGCGGCGTCGACGCCACCGGCGCCGGCGCGGATCGTGACGACGGCCTCGCGCTCGTCGAACTCGCCGTTGAGCAGGGTGCGCACCTCGAGTTCGCCGACGGCCTTCTGCAGCTTCTTCAGTTCGCGCTCGGCCTCGGCGAGGGTGTCGGCGTCGTTCTCCTCGGTGCCCATCTCGACGAGCACCTCGAGGTCGTCGATCGCCGCGTCCATGTTCTCGACGCGGTCGTTCTCGGCGTTCGCGCGCGACAGCGCGGAGGTGATCTTCTGCGCCGCATCCGGGTCGTCCCACAGATCGGGGGCCGCGGACTGCTCCTCGAGGTCGACGATCTGCTTCTTCAGCTTCTCGAGGTCGAGCACCTCGCGCACCGACGCCATCGTCGTGCGCAGGTTCTTGATTTCGTTGGGAAAGTCGACAGCCACGCCTTCCAGAGTATCGCCTGTGACGGGCCGCGCCCCAACCGGCGAGTGAACACTCATCGTTCGAAGTGCGCTTCGGCCCGCGTGGTGACGTGAACGGTGATCGGTGCACCGAGCGCAGACAGCGCTCCCCCGACCGCCGGCGGTTCGACGACGGCCGCGACGGCGAGCACGAGATCCTTGCCGTCGACGCTCGCCGACGTCAGGCTCCACGACGTGACGTGCGCCGGGCGCTCGGTGGCGGACAGCGCCGCCTGCGCCTCGGCGCGCACCGATGCCGCGTCGAGCTGCGGCGCCTCGACGCCGTGAGCGTAGGCATGCGCGACCGAGATGCGGTCGGCGGCTGCGGCGCCCGCATGGTCGGCGGCGTCGAGGACATCGACGCGCGCCACCTGCGCGGTGTGCACGCAGATACCGCCGAGCAGCAGCATGACGACGCACGCACACAGCCCGATGCCGAGAAGGGCGATCCCGCCGTCGTCGGCGCGCGTTCGGTTCACGAGGGACGAGGCGAGCTGTCTGAGCCTCGCCGGCATGTGGCGCAGGGGTCCGCTGAGGGCGTCACGCCTCGTGGCGCACGCGTCAGGTGCGGGAGTCACCGTTGCCCTCCGTACTGTTCGACCTTCTCGACGTGCCGAGAGCTCAGGTGGATCTCGAGCCCCGCGGGGCCGCTGAGCCATCGCGGCACGAACGGCAGGCCGACGCTCGTGCGCGCCGTCGCACTGACCTGAGCGCCGGGCGTCAGGCACGGGCTCGCCGTGCAGGTGATCGTCGCCGTGCCGACGGGGCTGCGCTGATCCTCGAACGCGAGACGCGCCGCGACATTCGCGCGCACGCTGCCCGCGCCCGAAGAGGGCGCCGTCACGTATGTGCGCGCCGCCTCACGGGCCGCCGAGCGCACCGCGAACGACGCCGCCTCGACACGGACGAGAGACGTCGCGACCCACAGCAGCGGCAACAACAACACCGCGATGACGACGATCGCCTCGACGAGCGCCGACCCTTCGTCCGCATCGAGGCCATGACCTCTCGTGTCCGCTACGCCGCCTTCTTCGCCAGCCTGGTCAGGACCACCGGGGCTTCGTCCCAGGCGGCCCGCACCTTGGGCCGCGGCGGCCACGTCTCGACGGGCCCTCATGGGCCGCGGTCCTCGATGACGGCTCGCCCGCTGGTGTGCAGGTCGAGTCCGACGCCGAACGGGCCGAGCACGGGCACCTGGGCGGTGATGTCGACGCGCATGACCGCGACGCCCGCCTCGCTCGTCGACCCGGCGCTCACGCGTGCGTGCCGGCCGCCACCCTCGGCGAGCAGGTCGCGTGCCTTCGCCTGAGCGGCGTCGACGCCTCCATCGACGCGAGCGCCCGCGCGGGCCGCTTCGGCCGCCGCCATCGTCAGCGACGACCGCACGTGCGCGGCGTAGGCGAACTGGCACACGAGCAGGAAGACGGCGACGATGACGACGCTCGTCATCGCGTTCTCGGCGACCGCGGATCCGCGCTCGTCCCGCCACGCGACCCGGAAGCGCATCGCGGCCGTGATGCGGTTCAGCCGCCGGAGACCTTGCTCATGGCGCTCGTGAACATCGTCTGCAGCAGCGGCCCGGCCGTCTGCCACAACAGCGTGACGAGGCCCGCCGTCATGAGCGTGACGAGCACCCAGCCCGGCACGTCGCCGCGCTCGCCGTCGCTGTCCGTCCCGTTCACCGGTCGGAGGGTGAGCGCGACGCGTCGTCGCAGAGCAGAGCGGGCACTGAGGATGCGGTTCATGGGAGGTGACCTTTCGTCGGGGTGTGGCCCGCGAGCGTTCGCGGGAGTCGTGGGGAGGCATCACAGCGTCAGATCGAGAGCTGCGAGCCCGGGGTACACGGCGAACAGCACCGTGACGGGCAGGACGAGGAAGACGACGGGCGCCATCATGACGACCTCCTTGCGGCCGGCTTTCTCGACGAGCTCGGTGCGCACGCTCTCGCGCGCGTCCTGGGCCTGCGCGCGCAGGACGTCGGCGAGTGGCGTGCCACGCTCGAGTGCGACGATGACGCCCTCGACGAAGCGCGCCACGCTGACGACGCTCGTACGCCGCGCGACGCCGGCCAGCGCGTCGGACAACGGAGTACCGGCGCGCGCCTGCTCGAGGGCGGTGCGCAGTTCCTCGGCGAGGGGGCCGCGGCACAGAGTCGTGACGTGTTCGAGCGCGCCGAGCGGGCCCTGGCCGGCGGCGACGGCGAGGGCGAGCATGTCGGCGATCGCGGGGAACTCGACGATCATGCGGGCCTCGCGCCTCTCGGCGAGCCGGGTGAGCTGCTGATCGCGCAGCACGACACCGAACCCGGCAGCGAGCAGCACGAGCGCCGAGGCAGACAGCGGTCCGCGCGTCGAGTTGCCCGTGACGAGGACGATGCACGCCGCGCCGGCGAAGCCCGTCATCGCCCACAGGGCCTGGCTCGTGCGGAACGTGTCGACGTCCGGGACGAGGCCCGCGCGCTCCATCCGGGAGCGCACGTGATCGGCGCCGCCCAGGACCCGCCCGAGCAGGCGCGCCAGGGCCGCCGCGACGGCGTCGAGACCGCGACGCGGCGCGGCGGCGGGTGAGTCTACGGCGAGCATTGCCTCGAGACGCTGCTCGAGTACGCTGACGCGCGGGCGCGCCACCCAGATGCCGACCAGTGCGAGCCCCAGCCCGATGGCGGCGGCCGACAGCGCGGCTGGCGTCGTCATCGCATGACCCGTTCCTCGTGAGGCAGACGCCCGATGGCCTTCATCGCGACGTACGCGATCCACGACACGAGCGCCCCGGCGACGAGCACGAGCACCCCCTGCGGTGTGCGGTAGGCCGCCAGCCCCTCACCGCGGAAACCGACGACGCACAACGCGAGCCACGGTGCGGCGAGCGCCAACCGTGCCGCGCTCACCGTCCAGCTCTGCTTGGCGGCGAGTTCGGCGCGCGTCGAGGCGTCCTCACGCAGGAAGGAGCTGAGGGTGCGAAGCAGGCGACCGACGTCGCTGCCGCCGACGTTGCGGGCGAGGCGCAGCGACTCGATGAGCCGATCGGCGGCCGGGTCGGCAAGGCGGGCCTTGAGGACGTCGAGCGAGTCGTCGAACCGGCCGTGCGCCGCGTCGTGACGGGCGAAGGCGGCGAAGTCCTCACGCAGCACCTCCGGGCCGTGCAACGACAGTTGGCGCAGCGCTTCGGGGATCGACAGGCCGGCGCGGACGGCGGAGGCGACATGGTCGACGGCATCGGGCCAGGCCTCACGCCGGCGGCGGCGCAGGCTCGTCGCCCGGCCCCGGACGAATGCTGCAGGTGCCCACCCACCGACGCACGCGAGGACCACGGCGAGGGCTGGCACGCCGGTGATGACGAAGCCGAGGCAGAAGGCCACGGTCGCCGCGCCCAGGCACGCGGCGACGAGAGTGCGCACGCGCCAGGTGACGAGCCCGGACTGGTCGAGCAGTTCACGCACCGCGGCGTACCGGCGGCTGCGGCGCAGACCATGAAGGGGGCGCGGCGGAGCCGGGGACGTCATCGCCCGCCACATGAGCAGTAGGGCGGTGCCGACGGCGGCGGCGCTGAGCAGGCGCGTCACGCGGCGTTCACCTCGGCGGCGAGAGCGGCGACGTCGATGCCGGCGCGAGCGAAGCGAACCTCTCCGTCGAGCGCGGGCAACAGGCGCGGGAAACCGACCTGGCCCTCGGTGAACAGCGGGATCGTCTCGACGGTGTCGCCCTCGACTCGTCCGGTGACGCGCACGACCTCGCGCACGGAGCGTCGCCCGTGCCGATCGAGGCCGAGGTGGACGACGACGTCGATCGCCGACGCGACCGTCGGGACGACGAACGAGGGCGAGATGTTGGGGCCCGCGAGCAGCGGTAACGTGCAGAGTTTCGTGAGCGCCTCGCGGGCCGAGTTGGCGTGCAGCGTCGCGAGACCCGGCAGACCCGAGTTGAGTGCGAGCAACAGGTCGAGCGACTCGGCCTGACGAACCTCCCCCACGACGAGTCGCGACGGCCGCATGCGCAGCGCCTCTTTGACGAGCATGCGCAGCGTCACCTCGCCCGAACCCTCGAGGTTGGGCTGACGGCACTGGAGCGCGACCCAGTCACGCGCCGCGAGCTGCACCTCGAAGACCTCCTCGCACGTGATGACGCGCTCGGTCTGCGGAATGGCACTCGCGAGGCAGTTCAACATCGTCGTTTTTCCGGCCTGCGTCTGACCGGAGACGAGGACGTTGAGCCCTGCCTTGACGCACGCCGCGAGGATGGCCGCCAACCCCGGCGACAGTGACCCGCGGTTGACGAGCTCGTCCATCGAATGACTCGTCGCGACGAATTTTCGAATGTTGATCGCCCAGTACTCGCGGGTCACGTCCGGAATCGCGACGTGAAGGCGCGAGCCGTCCGGGAGCGAGGCATCGACGAAGGGCGAGCTGAGGTCGAGACGCCGCCCCGACGTGCGCAGCATTCGTTCGACGAGAACGCGGATCTGGTCATGCGTCAGGATCGTCGGCGTCAGTTCGGAGACCCCGGAGCGCGCGACGAAGACCCGCGCGGGTTCGTTCAACCAAATTTCCTCGACGCTGGGGTCGTCGAGGTACTCCTGCAGCGGCCCGTAGCCCGCGACGGCGTCGAACACGGCCTTCGCCTCGCTCGTCGAACGCGACGACGCCGGCAGACCCGCCCGGGCGCGGGCGACCTCCGTCGCGGCGACGACGTCGGCGATGACGCCACGCACCGCCTCGGGGTCGGCTCCTGGGTCGATGGCCTTGGCGCGCAACTGCTCGCGCACCTCGTCCTCGATGAGCGTGATCGTCATCGTCTCTCCTCTTCGATGCCTGCTCTCAGGAGCCATCAAAGAGGCCGCGCGGGGCCGAAGGGGGTTTCGGAAAAACTCTTACCAAAGTCTTACCAAAGCACCCGTTCTGGCTCCGGCACGAGCGTTGTCCACAGGTGCAGATCAGTTCCGACGGCGCGATGTCGCAGGCCGCAGGCTGGACAGGTGAGCACCAGCATCCGCCTGGCCGTCGTCACCGCTGACGGCTCCCCCAGCGACCCGATCGTCGTCGATGCCCCCGACGGCACACCCTTCGCCGCGATCCGCCCCGCACTCGACCTTCCCTACGCGCCGACGCACGCCGGTCGAGCGATCCGTGACGACGACGTCCTCGGCCGAGCACCGCTCGTCGACGGCGCGCTGCTCGAACCACCCCGCCGCCCGGACGAGGAAGAGCACGCGGCCATCCTGACGCTCGTCAGCGCGAGCGGCCCGCATCAGGGCTGTGCGCTCCCCCTCGCCGCCGGCCACGTCACCCTCGGACGCCACCATCACCTGCTCGGCGACGATTCCCTCGCTTCACGTCGACACGCCCTCGTCAGCGTCGCGCGCGGGCAGGTGACGATCACCGACCTCGGCAGCAGCAACGGCGTGACGAGCCGCGGGGCGCGCCTCCAACCGCACGTGGGCCACCCCTGGCGTGTGGGCGAATCAGTGCGTCTCGGCGCCAGCGTGCTGCGTCTCGACCTGGCGAATGCTGAGCCAGCACCTCCTGACCTTGCGGGGTCCGATCTCTCCGGCATCAAACCTGCGGAAACCGACCCCATGAGTGCCGCCCCTGCAAACGCCGGCTCAGCCCTGCGCGCCGGGACGTCGAACTGTCTGCCCGAACCGCGGACGTTCGAGTGGCCCGCGGCCCCGACACCCCCACGTCGGGTGCCGCTGCGCTGGATCGCGGTGCTCGCCCCGGTGCCCGTCGCACTGGTTCTCGCGATCGTCATGCACGCGGCCTACATGTTGTGCTTCATGCTCGTGGGCCCGCTGGTCATGGTGGCCACGCACCTCGACGACCGCCGTCGCGGACGTCGAGGTGGGCGCAGCGCAGCCCGCGACCATGCGCGCGAAGTGCAGGACGTCGGCCGCCGCGTCGCTGATGCGCTCGACGCGGAAGTCGTCACTCTCGCGCGTCTGGCGCCGAGCCCCGACCAATTGCTCGCCGTCGCCGCCGGCTCCCGCGACGGGCTCGGCCTGCGACGCGGGCCGAGCGCACGTCTGCTGCGTCTCGGGTACGGTGACGCGCCATCCGCGCACCGTCTCGCCCGCAACGGCTCGGCACGCCCGCTCGGGCTCAGCGAGGCACCCGTCACCCTCGTCGTGGCGCCGGGCGGCCTCGTCCATCTCGACGCCGATGCGGCTACGACACCGCAAGTCCTCGAACTCGTCGTCGCGCAACTCGCCGTCCTGCACGATCCGACTGACGCCCCGCCCGTCGTCGTCACCCGGCAAGCGGCGTCGCGACGCTGGGCCTGGGCGCTCGATTCGGCGCGTGTTCACGTCCACACGAGCGTGCCGGAGACCCTCCTCGCACGACTCGACGACGGGGTGCGTCGCCCCGGCAGTGACGACCTCCCCCTCGTCGTGCTCGAAGCCGGCAGCGCCGACGCTACGCGCCTCGCGCGACGCCTCGTCATCGCCGGCGCGGCCGTCGTCTGGGTGGGGGCTGCGCAGCCACCCAGCATCGAGACGGGCGTGACGACATTGGCCGCGACGGTCCGCGTCACGTGCGCCGCGGGACACCGCGCCGCCCGCCTGCCGGGCGGGCACACGTTCACCCTCGACAGCCCGGGTGAGACGTGGTTTCCCGCTGTCATGCGGCTGCACCGCCGCTGGGCTGCGGGCGCCACCGGTGGCAATAGCGCGCCGCTGCGCGCCTCGACGAGCGCTGCCCTGCTGCCGTCCGACGTGGCCGGCGCGTGGCGCACCCCGAGCACGAACGTGCCGATCGGCCACGATCACGACGGCATCATGACGCTCGACCTCGCCCGCACCGGGCCACACGCCCTCGTCGCGGGCACGACGGGATCGGGCAAGTCCGAGTTTCTGCTCACGTACCTGCGCGGGCTGTTCACGCTCAACTCCCCCGAGCACGTGAACGCGCTGCTCATCGACTACAAGGGAGGTGCGACGTTCGGCCCGCTCGCGCGGGCCCCGCACGTCGTCGGCGTCGTCACCGACCTCGACCATGGTCTCGCGACCCGTGCTCTGACGGCGTTGCGCGCCGAGATCGGGCGCCGCGAGCATCTGCTCGGGCGTCACGGGCTGACCTCCTACCGTGACTATCTCGCCGCCGCGCCTGCCCACCTAGCGTTGCCGCGGTTCTTCGTCGTCGTCGACGAATTCCGCGTGCTGGCAGACGAACTGCCCGATTTCGTCGCCGGTTTGGTGCGTCTGGCGGCCGTGGGACGGTCGCTCGGCATGCACGTCATCCTCGCGACGCAACGCCCCGGCGGCGCCGTCAGCGCCGACATGCGCGCCAACCTCGACGTCCGCGTCGCGCTGCGGGTGCGTGAACGCTCCGACAGCATCGACGTCATCGACTCGCCCCTGGCCTCCCGCATCTCCGCGCGCACCCCCGGGCGCGGGTACCTCGCGACGGCCGGTGAGGCTCCCGTCGAGTTCCAGAGCGCCTACAGCGGTGCGCCGCGCGAGCTCGGCACCACCGCGGCAGTGCACGTCCACCCCACGGTCGTGACTGCCTCGGGGCTGGACGAACTGCGCGACGGATGTGATGCCTGCCGCCCCGGACGGACGAGCGCCCGCAGCGACCTCGGGATGTTCGTCGACGAGGCCCTCGCCGCCGCACACCAGCTCCCACCGATCCACCGACCCGTGCTGCCGCCGCTGCCCGAGAATGTCGACGAACTTCTCGCCGAGACGAAGATCGTCGTCGGTCTCGACGCACTGACGGGTGAGCGACCGACGCCGGCGCCTCACTCGAACACGGCGGTGTGCGACAGGAGCGAATCCCTTTTCGGCGCATCGTCTTCGAGCGACGGGCATGATCGCGCGAAAGCAGCCGACGCGTTTGCGACGGACGACGGCCTGGCGCACGTCGTCGGCATCGCCGACCTGCCCGGTGCGCAGAGCCAACCCGCCGTCACCGTGCCGGCCGGGGTGCACGTCGGCCTCGCGGGAGCCCCTCGCAGCGGACGGACGAACGCCGCCGCGGCGCTCGCCCGGGCGGCGGTGTGCGGCACGGCCGCGGGCGCGACGACTCGCACAGCATCGACGTGGTGGGTCGGCCCCACCGACCCGATCGCGGCCGACGTCCACGTCGCATCCGACGACGCGGACGCCGTCATCCGCCTGCTCACGCACCTCGCCGAGGCGCACCCCGCGGGGCCGTCGAGCGTCGTCGTCATCGATGGATGGGAGGACCTGCACGCGACGCTGCTGCGTATCAACCACGGCCTGGCCGCCGAAGACCTGCTGAAACGCATCAGCGAAGGCCACCGTCACGGACACACGTTCATCGTCACGGGTGGTCGGCAGGTGCTCGCCTCGAAGCTCAGCGCGCTGCTCGACGTCAGGCTGGTGCTGCGCCAGAACGACGCGACGGAGTACTCACTCGCAGGACTGCGTCCCGCTCAGATCCCGGCGTCGATGCCGCCCGGGCGCGCGCTCGTCCTGCCCCACGGCCACCAGGTTCACCTGCGGCACGAACCTCAGCCGAACGGGCGGGCCACGATGTGACAGGCTTGAGGCATGTCAACCCGCGCCAAGATCGCCGTCGCCGGCCTCGTCGTCGCCGCCCTGCCCGTCGTCGTCGCGACGACCGGTTCGGCCGAGACGTCGCCGGCCTCCTCCCCCACCGCGGCGACGAGCACGTCCGCTGCGACGCCGTCGTCCGCGACCACGGGCGCGTCGCCCAGCGCCTCGTCGTCGGGATCTGCCTCCTCGTCGGCCGCCGCTGGGTCGACGCACGTCGACAAACCGCTGCAGCTACGCCTCGACGGCAAGACGGTCGACCCGTCCTCCGTGCCCGACGCGACGTCACTGTTCACCCGCGGCGAGCTCGCGCCGATCATCCCGCACCTCGACGGGGTGAGCGGCAGCGACGACACGCTCGAGTTGAACATCGCCGGTGAACCCTCTGACGACCGCAGCCACTTCGTCATCGCGCTGCCGCACACCGGTGAGTGGAAGGACGTCGAGGCCGCCTGGAAGCGTGACAAGGCCCTGCACGAGAAGCGCGCCCAGGCCAACCGCGGTCTCTACACGTTCTACGGCGAGGGCGCGCACGGCGTCAGCGATTCCTTCACCGACGGGACGACGACCTATGCGCTCGTGCGCACGGGGGAGGCTGCGGCGGTCGTTCGTTTCTCCGGCATCGGTTTCTCGACGCTGGCCGACTCGCACGCCGATTCGCGCCGCGCGTACACGACGAAGACCGTGCCCGCGCTCCTCGACCTGCTCGGCGCGAAGCTGCGAACCGGTGAGTCGACGAAGGATGCGGGTGCGTCGTCGAGCGCGACGAGTTCTGCGACGTCCCGCGGCTCGGCGAGTCCCCCGACGTCACCCGCCGGCTCTCAGAGCGCCGCGCCGTCCTCGACGTCCGCCTCGTAGCGCGGTAGCGGCAGCGCGACGACGAACGTAGCCACAGCAACGACGACGGTCGCGATGCCGAGCGCGGCGGCACCGCCGTCCATGAGGCTGAAGCCGATCGGCACGAGCATGGCGTTCCACAGCAGCGTCGGGGTCTTGACCAGTGACTTGGCACGCACCAGGCCGACGACGAGGGCCAGCACCGCTCCCCCGAGGACGACGAGCATGGCCGCCTCCGTGAGGGCGCGCGTCGTCGTGCTGGCCGATCCGGTGACGGCGCTCACGACCGACATGACGGCCATGACGAGGATGGCGGCCGCCGAGATCGCCGTGCCCGTAGCGGCGGCGAGCCAATGGGCGCGCGAGCCCTTCCAGGTGGGAGCGGGGATCGATGACGTCGAGCGGGTGGTGTCCACGCTTCCACTTTACGCCGCGACATTTACGAACATCGTGTGAGCAAAAGCTCACATAAGCACACAAAAAGTTCGGGCAAACCCCTTGTGCTCGCCCGCGCCAGGTGTGAACCTATAACGGAACACCTCCGCAGCGCGTCCCAGCGTCGCACTGTGGACACGCCGGCACCCCGGCAGCGTTCGAACCGACCCCGCCGGTTTCAGCGGAGACATCAAGGAGCAAGCCACATGGATTGGCGCAATCGCGCTGCGTGCCTGGACGAGGACCCGGAGCTTTTCTTCCCGATCGGCAACACCGGCCCTGCCCTGCAGCAGATCGAAGACGCCAAGGCTGTGTGCCGACGCTGCGAAGTGATCGACACCTGCCTGAAGTGGGCTCTCGAATCCGGTCAGGATGCAGGCGTCTGGGGCGGCCTCTCGGAAGACGAGCGTCGCGCTCTCAAGCGCCGCAACGCCCGCGCCCGCCGCGCCAGCTGACCTGAGCCCCGCGTCGACGACTGGCGGCACACCCTGGGTGTGACCGCCAGTTCTGTCATGTCCGGGCCCGGCTGCTGGTGCTGGGATCTGCGCGCCGGCGGGTGAACACGGCGATGAGCGACTGTGACCGATGATCGCACATGGGCACGAACATCGCCGATGGGGACGGGATTCGCGAAGGTAGACGAAAATCGTCGATGGGGACGGGATTCGCGCACCGGGTAATGGTTGAGAATCGAGGACTTGGGGCGCGGCTGACGTAGGTCAGTTCGACGCAGGGACTGGACGCAGACGGGCGCTGAAGTGCGCGTCGGTGCCGCCGCCCTCGAGGCGATGCCAGGCGATCTCGCCGTGCAGATCCTCGACGAACGTCGTGACGATCTGCGTCCCGAGCCCGCTGCGCACGCGTGCTGACGCACCTGTCGGCGCGTCCGGGCCGGTACCGCCACGCTCGCCGCCGGGCGCACCTCCGCGCTCGTAGCCGCGGCCGTCGTCGATCACGTGGACGTCGAGCCGGTCGCCGTCGCGACGTGCCCGTACGGTGACGTTGCCGCCGGCGTCCCCGAGGCCGTGCTCGACGGCGTTCTGCACGAGCTCGCCGAGGACCATCGCGAGGGACGTCGCGTCCTCGCTCGAGAGCACACCGAAGGAGCCGTCGAGGTGGGAGGCCACCGAGGCGTCCGAGCGGCGGGCCACGTCGATGCTCGAGGCGAGGCCGCGGGCAGCGACGTCGTCGAAGTCGACCGTGCCACCGAAGCCCTCGCTGAGCGACTCGTGAACCGCGGCGATGACGCCGACACGGCGCCCCGCGTCGGCGAGGGCCTGACGGGCCTCCTCGTCGGGCAGCCGGCGCGCCTGCAGGCGCAGCACCGCGGCCACCGTCTGCAGGTTGTTCTTGACGCGGTGATGGATCTCGCGGATCGTCGCGTCCTTCGTCAGCAGTTCGCGGTCGCGACGGCGCAGCTCGGTGATGTCGCGCAGCAGCAGCGCCGCGCCGAGGCGGCGTCCGCCGGCCACGAGCGGCACGGCACGCACCATGACGGCGGCCGAGCCGCGCCGGAACTCCGCCTGCCAGGGGGCGCGGCCCGCGAGCACGACGGTGGCCTCCTCCGGCCCGTCGCTCGCCTTGACGCCGCGTTCGTCGAGCGCGGTGGCGAGGCGCAGGCCGGGGATGTTGCTCTCCACCCCGAGCCTGCGGAGCGCCGAGACCGCGTTGGGGCTCGCGTAGGTGACGCGACCGCTCGCGTCGAGCTCGACGACACCGTCGCCGACGCGCGGCGCACCCCCGCGACCGCCCATGACGCCGCCGCCGTCGGGAAAGGTGCCCTCGGCGATCATGCGGAACAGCGCCTCCGCGAGCGCCACGTAGCGCGTCTCCAGGCGGCCGCGACGACGCACGTTGCCCAGGCGCATGTGGCACCCGAGAACCGCGATGACGCATCCGCCGCGCCGCACGGGCACGAGGCGCCGTGAGACCGGCTCGCCTTCGACGACGATGTCCACGCGCGTCTCCGCACCCTCGAGGCGAGCGCGATCGAGGCCCACCTGCAGATCGTTCGAACGGGCGGCGTCCTCAACACCGTCACTCACGTCGGAGGCGTCCGCGTGGGCTTCACCCTCACGCAGCCCCCGCTCGACAGAGGTGCCTGCGCGAGCAGCAACCTCAGCGGCACCACCACGATCGGCATCGTCCTGTGCCCGCGACGAGTCGAGTTCCTGCGGCCTGGCGCCGACGAGGTCGTCGGCGAACAGGCTGACGCCCGTCGTCGGGCGTACGTGCGCCGCGACCTGCCACCCGGCGTCGCCGCGCACCCACATCATGAGGTCGCCGAAGGCGAGGTCGGCGAGCAGCTGCCAGTCGCCGACGAGCAGGTGCAGCCACTCGTGGTCGGCCTCGTCGAGTGACGAGGCCGACCCGAGGACGTCCTGCATCGTCGCGTTCACCGCGCTCAGTCGCGCTCCCCTGCCGCAGCGCGCGTCAGTGAGCGCATCGTGCGCAGCGCCACCGACATCGGGGCCAGGCGGGCCGCCGAGTTCTGCACGCCCGTCACGGCGGCGCGGGCACGCTCGACGGCGAGCGAGTGGCGCTGCGCCCACTGCTGCCAGCGCTCCTGCGTCGTCTGCGATGCCTCCGACTCGGCGAGCACATCCCGTGTGAGGTCGGCGAGCACCGCGTACGCGTCGTCGCGCACGGCGCCGCGCGCCAGCGCGTCCCAGCGGTCGTCACGCGGCAGCTCGGCGATGGCGTCGAGCATGCGGCCGAGGCCGATCTGGGCGCCGCCGTAGTAGTACGCCGCGGCGACGTCCTCGACGTCCTCACCGAGGTCACGCGCGAGCTCGACGATGTCGAGCAGGACGAAGTCGTCGAGCAGGGCCGCCGCACGTCGCGCGAGCGCCGTCGGGACGCCCTCGCCGACGAGCTGGTCGACCTCGGCCTCGAACTTCTCGCGCCCGACGCCGACGACGAGGTCGGGCACCTTCGGCGACAGCTGCTGCACGGGTCCGCGGTAGCGCTCGACGAGCGTCTCGATCGGCGTGTGCTCCACCTCGTGGTGGACGAACCAGCGCGTCGCCCGGTCGAGCAGGCGGCGCAGACGCAGCAGCAGCCTTGACTGCACCTGCGTGCTGATGACGTGGTCGAGCGCCTCGACGTCGTCGATGAAGCTCTGCGCGTCGAACACCTCACGCGCGACCACGAAGGCCTTGACGATCTCCTCGGCCCGGGCGCCCGTCTCCTCGACCGCGCGGTGGACGAAGGTGATGCCGCCGCGGTTGACGAGGCCGTTGACGAGCGAGTTCGTGATGATCTCGCGCCGCAGCGGGTGGTTCTCCATCGTCGTGGCGTACGGCTCACGCAGCGCCTCGGGGAAGTAGCCGAGCAGCTCACGCACGAGCCACGGGTCGTCGACGAGCTCGCTCGCGCCGACCTCGTTCTTCAGCCGTAGCTTCGAGTACGCGAGCAGCACGCTGAACTCCGGCGACGTCAGCCCCTCGCCGGCCTCGAGGCGCCGATCGATCTCGGCCTCGTCGGGCAGGAACTCGAGCTCGCGGTCGAGGAAGCCGTCCGACTCGAGGTCGGCGATGAGCCGGCGGTGCACGTGCAGCATCTGCGGGCCCTGCACGCGAGCGTTGCCGAGCAGCGTGTTCTGGTCCGTGTTGTGACGCAGCACCTTCGAGCCGACCTCGTCCGTCATCGAGGCGAGCAGCTCGTTGCGCTCCTCGAGTGCGAGCGCACCGTCGCGCACGGCGTCGGCGAGCAGGATCTTGATGTTGACCTCGTGGTCGCTCGTGTCGACACCGGCCGAGTTGTCGATGGCGTCGGTGTTGACGCTGACGCGGTGCTGTGCGGCCTCGATGCGCCCGCGCTGGCTGACGCCCAGGTTGCCGCCCTCACCGATGACGCGCACGCGCAGGTCGCGACCGTCGACGCGCACGGCGTCGTTGGCACGGTCGCCGATCTCGGCGTTCGTCTCGTCGGAGGCCTTGATGTACGTGCCGATGCCACCGTTCCAGAACAGGTCGACGGGGGCGAGCAGCACCGCGCGCATCAGATCGTTCGGCGTCATCGTCTCGACGCCGTCGTCGACGCCGAGTGCCTCGCGGATCTGCGGTGTCAGCTTGATCTGCTTGGCCCAGCGGGAGAAGACGCCGCCGCCCTCGGAGATGAGGTCGCGCGAGTAGTCCGACCACGACGAGCGCGGCAGCTCGAACAGGCGGCGCCGCTCGGCATACGACGCGGCAGCGTCCGGGTTGGGGTCGATGAAGATGTCACGGTGGTCGAAGGCGGCCACGAGTCGGATGTGCTCCGACAGCAGCATGCCGTTGCCGAACACGTCACCACTCATGTCGCCGACGCCGACGACGGTGAAGTCGTCGCTCTGCGTGTCGTGGCCGAGCTCGCGGAAGTGGCGCTTGACCGATTCCCATGCGCCGCGGGCGGTGATGCCCATCGCCTTGTGGTCGTAGCCGTTCGAACCGCCCGAGGCGAAGGCATCGTCGAGCCAGAAGCCTTCGCGACGCGCTACGGCGTTGGCCTTGTCGGAGAACGTCGCGGTGCCCTTGTCGGCGGCGACGACGAGGTAGGGGTCGTCGTCGTCGTGGCGCACGACGTCCTGCGGCGCGATGATCGTGTCGCCGTCACGGTTGTCGGTGACGCTGAGCAGACCGCCGATGAAGGCCTCGTAGGCCTCGACGCCCGCGGCGAGCCATGCCTCGCGATCCGCCGGGTCGGGCAGCTGCTTCGCGACGAAACCGCCCTTCGACCCGGTCGGCACGATGACGGCGTTCTTGACCATCTGCGCCTTGACGAGGCCGAGGATCTCGGTGCGGAAGTCCTCGAAACGGTCGCTCCAGCGCAGCCCGCCGCGCGCGACGAGCCCGAAGCGCAGGTGCACACCCTCGACCTTCGGGCCGTAGACCCAGATCTCGAACATCGGCACGGGCGCGGGGATGCCGGGAACGTCGGCGCAGCGGATCTTGAACACGAGCTCCGCACACTCACCGGAGAGCAACTTCGGCGTGTACGCGTTCGTGCGCACGATCGCCATGATGACGCCCTCGAGTGTGCGCAGGATGCGGTCGTGGTCGAGGCTCGCGACATCCGCGAGACCGTCGGCGAAGCGCTGGCGGACGGCCTGCGTCTGCGCCTCTCGCTCGTCGGCGTCGAGGGAGGGGTCGAAGCGCGCCTCGAACAGGCGCACGAGCAGCGACGTCAGATCCGTGTTCGCGAGCAGCGCCGCGACGACGTACTCGTAGCTGAGCGAGAACCCGATCTGACGCATGTAGCGCGCGAGCGCCCGCAGATGGTTGATCTGACGCCACGACAACCCGGCCGCGAGGACGAGCTGGTTGAGCGCGTCGTTCTCGGCCTGTCCGCGCCAGGCGGCGAGCACCGTCTCCATGACGTTCGTGCGCCGACGCGCGCTCTCCTGCGGCGTGTTGCCCCACATCGCCGTGCGATCGGCGACAAGGCCGAAGTCGTAGACGTGGCAGGTGGAGCCGTCGGCGCGCGTCAGCGTGTACGGACGCTCGTCCGAGACCTGCACGCCGAGGTTCGTGAAGATCGGGAATACCTCGGTGAGCATGAGCGGCTCGTTGCGGAAGATCTTGAGGCGTCGCTCGCGCGAGTCGACCTTGTCGGTGCCGTACAGCGTGAGCGCCGCGTCGTCGTCACCGAGGCGTTCGAGCCGGCGCATGTCGGCGACGGCCTGACGGGGGGTGAAGTCGTCGGAGTAACCGGCCGGGAACCCGTCGGCGAAGGTCGAGATGAGCTGGCGGGCATCGACGTCCGCGAGCCCCTCCTCCGCGTGCGCGGCCTGCGTGACGCGCTCGCTCCACGTGCGCGTCACCTCGAGGACGGCGGCGCGGATGTCGTCCGCACTGACGTCCGGGATCGCCGTCCCACGCGGCAGGCGCACCGTGTAGTAGATGCGTGCGAGCGCCTCGGAGGTGACGCGGGCGGTGTAGTCGACCGTCTCCGCGCCGTACGCCTGGGCGAGGTGCTGAGCAATGGCCTCGCGCACGCGGGTGTTGTAGCGATCGCGCGGTAGGTAGACGAGGACGGCGACGAAGCGGCCGTAGTCGTCATTGCGCAGGAAGACGCCGACGTGACGGCGCGCCTGCAGGCGTACGACCTCCGTGGCGATCTCGTAGAGGCGCTCCGAGGAGGTCTGGAACAGCTCGTCGCGCGGGTAGCTCTCGAGCACGTGGAGCAGGTCGCGGCCCGAGTGCGAGTCGGGCGAGTAGCCCGCCCGGCGGATCACCTTGGCGACGCGCTCGGCGACGATCGGGATGCTCGACGGCGACGCCGCGTAGGTGCGGGCGGTGTGCAGGCCGAGGAAGCGACGCTCGCCGGTGACGTTGCCCGCCTCGTCGAATGTCTTCACGCCGACGTAGTCGAGGTAGGCGTCACGATGCACGCGCGAACGCGAGTTGGCCTTCGTCAGCGTGAGCAGCTGCGGCGAACGCGCCGCGGCGCGACTCTGCGGCGTCATCCGCTCGAACCCGCGCGGCGCGTCGGAGGCCGAGCGCAGGATGCCGAGGGCGCTGCCGTCGACGGGACGCAGCACGTCCTCGCCGTCGACGACGTCGAGGGCGTACTCGCGATAGCCGAGGAAGGTGAAGTTGTCCTCGGAGAGCCAGGTGAGGAAGCGGCGCACGTCGGCCGTCGCGAACTCCGGCACCGACACGGGCGGGTTGGCTCCGAGGTCGTCGACGATGGCGAGCGCCTGGTCGCGCATGCGCTGCCAGTCGTTCGCGGCGGCGCGCACGTCGTCGATGACGTCGCTGATCGTGCGCTCGATCTCGTCGGCGCCCGTGAAGTCGCCCAGCGGCGAGATGTGCAGGTAGACCCACGACTCCTCGCTCTCGCGCTGGCCCTCCGGCACCGTGTCGGTCTGGCCGGGCAGGCGCACCGCGCCGGGACGCTTACCGCTGCGGCGCGCGAAGCACAGCTGCCCCGAGGCGTCGCGCCGCACCGCCATCTGCGGGTGCAGCAGGTCGCCGATGCCGGCGCCACGCGAGGTGACGGCGGCGACGATCGAATCGACGACGAACGGCATGTCGTCCGTGACGACGCGGATGACGGCGCCCGCAGTGAGACGGTTGACGCCCCCGTGCTCGACGGCGTCGTCGATGAGGGAGGCGGGCAGATCCCCCTCGACCTCGACGATCGAGTGCGCACCGGCGCGGCGCTGCGCGGCCTGCATCTGGCCCTCGACCACCCAGGCCAGGTGGTCGAGCGACTTGCCGGCCAGCTCGGCCGGAGGGATGTCGCCCAACACCCCCTGGACGATCTCGAGCGCGACCCCGGTGCGGGCCTCGACGTCGGACAGAGCAGGCGTTGGAGCCTCGGCAGACATGACCTCTCCTGGCAGAGCGACGGGCGGTACGACGCTGTACCGCTGCCGTCGACTCTAACGCGCCCCGGCGACGTCGACGGCCTTCGGTGTCGCAGACTTCACCGACGCGCCAGGACGCCTCGCGTCGTCGTCCACAAGCTGGGGGCTCGGGCTCGGCACGTTGTCGGTGCCGGCGCCTACGGTGGGGTTCATGGAATCACTCACCGCCGCACCCACGGACGTCGCCCCGCAGCTCACCCGGGCTGCGCTGCGACTGCTCGACGTCACGTTCGAGCCTGCGGCGGTGTGCAGCGGTGAACGCTTCGATCTCGTCGTCGAGGCGTTGAGCGATCAGTTGAGCGACACCGCGACGGCGCTGCTGGCCACCGCTCCCCCGCCACCGTTCCGCGCGCCCGAGCTGCCTCATATCGCCGGGGCGACGACGCGTCGCGCGGGGGTGACGTTGCGGCGCGCCGTCGAGGAGGGCACGCTGCCCGGCAGCGGCCGCTCCTTGACCACGAGCCGTGACGATCTGCTCGACGTCGAACGCTCGATCCGCGACCTCGTGAGCACGCACCCACAGCTCGCGTCCACGGCAGCGCTGCCCTGCGCGGACGCGGTGGGGCGCCTCGCGCGCGTCGTCTCCACCTACGCCCACGGCTACGCGCGGGTGGCTGCCGCGCTCGCACGGCCCGGCTGCTCTCGTGAGGCGGCCGCCGACGCGGCGGCCCGCACCGAACGAGCGCTCGTGCGCTGCCTCGATCGCTGCGGTGACACGCGGGCCCTGCGCTGAGCGCGGGCACGCTCCGCCGGGGGCCGCTCAGAGCAGTGCGCGTACCGCGTCGATCTCGCTCGCGTCGTACCAACTGAGTTCGAGGTCGGCGTCGTCGCTCACCTGCTCACCCTCGTCGCCGACGAGGAAGCACGCGACATCGCGCAGCGTCACGTCGCCTGCCACGACGACGCGGCCGGGGAGTGCGCCGCCACCGGTGGAGGCCGCGGGCCTCACTCGAGCGTCCGGCACGTCGACGACCACGACGACGACGCGGCGCCCGGCACAGCCTGCGGCTGCGAGTTGCGTCGCGATGTGCTCGTGCAGTTCCTCGTCGCCGTGCGGGGCGAGCGCGCGCACGTCGTCGGTGACGGCGAACGCCGCCTCCACCGTCAGAGCCGAGGTGGCGAGCGCCGCGACACCGTCAGCGGTCACGGGGCAGTACAGGCGAGTCATCGGAAAGCCTTTCGAGCGGTGGGGCGACGCCTCGAGCCTAGCGGCGCCGCCATGCGCGACGACGACGCGTCGCATGCGGTGCCACGTCGGCGCCCAGCTCGCTCGCGAGATCGCGCACGGCGGCGAGGTACGGTGCGCCATCAGCGCCCTCGAGCAGGGTTCCGCGCAGCACCGCGGCGTCCAGCGCATCGCGCACGTCGGGCAGCACCGCCACGGGTCGCACACCGAGGAAGCGTTCCAACGCGTCCGCGACGACCGACGAGGCGCTCCCGCCGACCGCTCGTTCGCGGGCCTTCGACACGACGACGCGGACGTCGTCGTGCAGGTCGATGATCGCCGGCGCGTGTTGCACGAACCGTTGCAGCGAGACAGGGTCGCAGCCGGCGAGCGCGACGACGTGGTCGGCGCGCGCGAACGCCTCACTCGAGACCCCGACCCGGGAGGGAGCGACGGTGTCGAACAGCAGGCTCTCGTCGGCCTCGACCTCGGCCGCCACGTCGATGACGACCCAGCGGTAGTGCTGGGCGGCGAGATCGAGGACGCGGCCGAGGTGAAATCGGGTCAGCTCGTGCCAGCGCCCGGAATGCCCGATGCCGGTGAGCACGTCGAAGCCGGGCGTGACGTGCGCGGCGATGGAACGTAACTGGTGCAGGTTGAGGGTGCCCGCATCGACGAGACGCGCGGCCGCGAGCACGCCGGGTGCCTCGTCGAGCAGCCCGAGATGCGCCGAGCAGGACGGCGCGACTGTGTCGGCGTCGACGAGCAGCGTCGGCCCGCTCTCGCTCAGGGCCTGCGCGAGATGGGTGGCGCACGTCGTGCGCCCCGGAGCGCCGGGCGGGCCCCACACGACGACGGTGGTGCTCGTCGGCGATGACGCGGCCGCTGCGCCGTCATCGGGCCCGTCGGTGGCCAGGCTCGTCTCGGCCTGTTCTGCGGCGGCCGAGAGCTCGTGCTCGGCGGGGCCGGTGTGCGCGAGGGTCTCGAAGGCCTGCTCCAGCTCGCCCGATCCGACGACGTGGGTCCGTCGCAGGGACCACGCCTCGCACTGGCGAGCGTCCAGAGCGGATGTGGCTGAGACGACACCGAGCACCGACGCACCCCGCACGGTCAGTTCCGCGACGACGCTGCCGTTCATGCCCGGGAAATCAGGGCTGATCGCGGCGACGGTGACGGCGCCCGACTCGGCGGCGCTGAGTAGTTCGGTGACATCGGCGCAGCGCCGCACGAGGGTCGCGTCCTCGACGGAGGCGAGCTCCTCGGCGAACCGCGCCTCGAGACGCGCCGAGATCGCGGTCGCGACGGTGCACACCGTCATCGTCGTCACGAGCGGGCCGCCGAGTCGAGCGGCACCAGCGTGATGCGCGCGCCCGAGTTGACGGCATCGATCATTGCCGGCAACGACTCGCGCGGGACGAGGATCTCGACGGGCGAGCCGTCGGCGACGGCGACGACACCGCCGCTGCGCGAACCGACGTGCGACACCAGGGCCCGCTCGACGCTCTGGTGCGGCTTGTCGAAGCCGGTCGAGCCGGCGCCCTCCTTCTTGTCCGAAACCCAGACCTCGACGTCCCCGCCGGCGCGGATGACGTCGGCCTGCCCGCGCTCGACGTTGACCGACAGGGCGCGAACCGTCACACCGGAGGCGTCCCCGACGGCGTTCTTCGGCACGAGCTCCCCGGCCCCGACGGCGCGCTGGACGACGCCGCCCGGCTGGGTCGCGCTCGACAGGTACTGCCCGCCGCGATCGTCGAGACGAACCCTCGTCGGCACGAGGTCGGACGAGGTGAGGCGCTGACCAGGCACGAGGGCGCTCTTCGCACTCCACACCTGCACCGAATCGTCGAACGAGCCGATGACACGCAACGTGCCGAGCACGCCGAGGGCGAGCAGCACGATTCCTACGACCCAGCGCACGTCCTTCATGCCGGTCGGCACGAACCGCCGCGCCGCCTGCGCCCCCGGCGAGACGTCCTTCAACCTGCGTACCCCACGCTCACCCACGATGTTCCTCCTCGTTCGTCCACAGCCGAGATCCATCGTCACGCGGGCGAGCGGGCCCGACGCCTAGAATGATCGTCAGGTTTTGGTAAGAATCTCCGCACCCGTCGAAAGGCACCCCATGGCGCAGCGCTTCGTCCAGATCGCCGACGTGGCGGAGACCCTCAACGTCTCGGCGCGGCAGGTCTACGGACTCGTCAAGTCGGGTGAGCTGCCGGCGATCAAGATCAACAACCAGTGGCGCGTCGAGGCAGCCGAGGTGGAGCGCTACATCGAACGCGCCTACGCCGCAACGCGATCCGCCGTCGCCGCCGGCGGAATGGGCGAGGACTTCTGAGGGCTCGACGTTCGTCCACGCGCGCCTGATCACCTGCTCGGGGGGCCGGCGTGAGGTGTGAACTCAGTCAGCGGCAGCGGCTCAGCGTCCGCTGGCGTTGACGTCGATCCACGCGAGATGGGCGAGCGGGAGCACGAGACTCGCCGCGCCGCGCGCCGGGGTGAGGACGACGTGATCGGCGCTCACCGCGTCGATCGTCCCGACGATCGTGTGCCCGCCGAGGCGATGCCAGGCGAGAGGGGCACGTGAACGCGCCATGGCACGCAGCACGCTGCTCCATCCGCGTCCGATCGACGAACCGTCGGCCGCGACGTGGGGGCGCCCCAGCCCGCTGACGCAGGCGATCGCACTGACGGGCACGAGACGGAGCCCGGCACGCACGAGGTCGTCGACACCGTGCACCGCATGCACGCCGTCACGATCGAGAGCGAGCCAGCCCTCCCCCACGTCGAGGAGGTGCCCGCGCAGAGTCTCGGTGCCGACGCTCAGTGCGACGACACTGCCGATCCCGGCACGCAGCCGGTCGACCAGCGTGACGCCGGCGTGCTCGACGCGCACGCTCTCAGCGACCTCTGCCCGCGCCTCGGCACGTTCCTGTGCCTCCTGGGCAGCCTCGAGGTCGGCCAGCAATCTTTCCATTCGCATGGCTCGACGCTAGAGCAGCGAGGAGCTCGGACGGGCGAAAAAAGTTTTTCATCTTCCACGCCCCCACTCGACACGATGTGTCGTTACATTGCATTCATCGACATCACACGTCACTGAACGTCATCGTTCGTCATGGATGTTGATCGGCGGCGACACGAGTCGCGCCGAGGCGCATGACGCGACGACGAAGGCGGAACGCGATGATCACGACGACCAGGGCGAGCACGTCGAACCCCTCGAACACACCTGTCACGCCGCAGCAGCTGAGGAGCGCCGGCATCCTGGCGGGCCTCAGCGCACCGCTGCTCGCGACAGCAGCCGTGGCCGTCGCCGTCACGACCCGACGGGCGCTGCCCGGGCCCGGCGCGACGAGCGAGGACGTCATCGGCGTCGCCGCGGGCGCCGTCCTCACGCTCGCGCTGGCCCGCCTGGCGTGGCTCAGTCTTCGCTCTGCCCTCGACCTGCGGTGCGAGGCACGGCTGCTCGTGGCGGGCGACCTCGAGTGTGGCCGATCGGCGCTCGTCCGAGTTCAGGTCTGCGATTCGCGCTCTGTCGTGGCGCGCTCTGCACCGGTAACGGCGGACGCGACGGGGTCGAGAACCCGCACGGCGAGTCTGTTCCTCGCCGTCGCGGCACTCATCACCGTCGGCGCGCAGTCGGCCGGGGCCGCCGAACCCGCGCCGCGCCCGTCGTTCTCCGTCTCGGCCGAGGTGATGCCGCCCGCCTCGGCCTCTGTCACCGACGCAGCGGCCCCTTCCGGGGCGGTCTCGCCAGCGGCCGCCACTCCCTCGGGCGCGGCACCTGCGTCTGGCACAACCAGCTCGCACTGGCCCGACCGCGAGGCCCCCGACGTCGACGCCCCGGACTTCGAAAACCCCGACCTCGACGCCCCTGACCTCGACTCCCCCGCGTTCGGTTCCCCAGCGTCCGTGTCGGCCCCGTCCGAGGCACGCACATCCGACTCGGCCACGTCCGACACGCCCCAGCCAGCGGTGCCGCGTCCCGGCTGGACGCCGGATCCGTTCAGTACCTCGAACGAGCTGTCCGCCATCGTGCTGGGCACGCCGCGCGGTTCAGGCACGGCCGCGGAACACAGGACGCACGTCGTCGTGCGCGGCGACACGCTGTGGAGCATCGCGGCGTCCTACCTCGCCCCGGGCGCACCGGCGGAAGACGTCGCGGCGTCCCTGCCGGGCTGGCTCGAGGCCAACCCGCTGCTGCGGCTCGATCCGGACACGATCGAGGTCGGCCAGCAGCTCACCCTTCCTGCGTCCTTCGTCTCGACCACCTCAGCGTTCGGAGCCCACCGATGACCACCCTCACCCTCGAACGAGCGAGTGTCGCACCCCCGCGCGCGGCCCACGAAATGCCGCGTGAACTCGATCTGCACGAGATCGGCGGGTTGCTCGACGGCTCGCTGCGCGTCGCCGACGTGCCGGCCATCAGCGCGCGCCTCGCGGTCGACGTCAGCCGCGAGCGCCTGCCGCACCGCGGCGAGCACGACGAGATCTTCGGCCCGCAGCACACGGCGACGTCCGCGTTGCCGGACGCACGGGTGTGGACGCAGCGCTTCGCCCTGGCGCTCGTCGAGGCTCTGGCGGGGCGTCGCTCACCGACGCAGCTCACGCCGCACACGAACACGGACGTGCTGGCGCGCATCCAGCGACGCCACCGCACGACACTGCGTCGCGGTGCCGCGCCCGGACCGACGGGCGTGCGGCGCGTTCAGGTGTGCCAGCCGTGCGACGGCGTCGTCGAAGCGGCCGTCGTCGCCCGCGTCAACGGCCGTGCGACGCCGATCGCCCTGCGCCTCAACGGGGTCGACGGGCGCTGGCAGGTCACCGTCCTCGAGCTGATCTGAGCGTGTCCGCGCCTCAGCGCTTGCGCTTCTTACCGCCCTTGCTCTTGCGGCTGCGCGCTGCGGAGCGACGCTGTTCGCGCGACATCTGCTCCTCGTCGTCCATGACGTGCCCGTCCTTGGCGACGACGTGATCCTCAGCGAGGCCCTCCTCGTTGGGCGCCGTGAAGTGCAGCTGCTCCTGCTTGGGTGCGGGCGTGGATGCCTCGACCTCGGCGGGGTCGACGTCGACGTGGAAGAACAGCTGCGTGGACTCCTCCTTGATCGACTCCGTCATCGCCTCGAACATCTGGAAGCCCTCGCGCTGGTACTCGACGAGCGGGTCGCGCTGAGCCATCTGCCGCAGGTGGATGCCCTCCTTGAGGTAGTCCATCTCGTACAGGTGCTCGCGCCACTGGCGGTCGAGGACGGTGAGCACCACGCGTCGTTCGACCTCGCGCGCAACGCTCGAACCGAGGAAGGCGACGCGGTCGTCGAACGCGTGCTGCGCATCGGAGCGCAGTTCCTCGCCGAGGATCTCCGGCGTGATGCCGGCGCGCCCGCCGAGCTCCGCCTCGAGCTCCTCGAGACCGATCGTGATCGGGTAGAGCTCCTCGAGGGCGCCCCAGAGTCGCTCGAGATCCCAGTGCTCGGAGAAACCGTCCGCGGTCGCCGTCGCGACGTACGTGTCGATCGTGTCGTTGATGAAGTGGCGCATCTGGCCGTCGATGTCACCCTCGAGCACACGCTTGCGTTCGGCGTAGATCGTCTCACGCTGACGGTTGAGCACGTCGTCGTACTTGAGGACGTTCTTGCGGATCTCGAAGTTCTGGCCCTCGACCTGGCCCTGGGCGGACTGGATCGAGCGGGAGACGATCTTGTTCTCGATCGGCTGGTCGTCGTCCATGCCGGAGCCCGACATGAACCGGTCGACGAGCGCCGCGTTGAACAGGCGCATGAGGTCGTCCTGCAGCGACAGGTAGAAACGCGACTCACCGGGGTCGCCCTGGCGACCGGAGCGTCCGCGGAGCTGGTTGTCGATGCGGCGCGACTCGTGACGCTCGGTGCCGAGGACGTACAGGCCGCCGAGTTCCTTCACCTCGTCGTGCTCGGCCTTGACCGCGGCCTCCGCCTTCGCGAGGGCCTCGTCCCAGCTCGCCTCGTACTCCTCGGGCGTCTCCTCCGGGTCGAGGCCCCGCTGCTTGAGCGCGGCGACGGCCATGAACTCGGGGTTGCCACCGAGCATGATGTCGGTGCCTCGACCGGCCATGTTGGTCGCCACGGTGACGCCGCCCTTGCGCCCGGCCTGCGCGACGATGGCGGCCTCACGCTCGTGGTGCTTCGCATTGAGCACCTCGTGCGCGACGCCCTTCTTGCGCAGCAGCTCCGACAGGCGCTCCGACTTCTCGACGCTCGTCGTACCGACGAGGACTGGCTGGCCCTTGCGGTGACGCTCGGCGATGTCGTCGGTGACGGCACGGAACTTCGCGTCCTCGGTGCGGTAGATGCGGTCGGGCTGGTCGACGCGCTGCGGCGGGTTGTTCGTCGGGATCGTGACGACGCCCAACTTGTAGATCTGGTACAGCTCGGCGGCCTCGGTCTGGGCCGTACCCGTCATGCCCGACAGCTTGTCGTACATGCGGAAGTAGTTCTGCAGCGTCACCGTCGCGAGCGTCTGGTTCTCGTTCTGGATCTCGACGCCTTCCTTGGCCTCGATCGCCTGGTGCACACCCTCGTTGTAGCGACGTCCGGCGAGCATGCGGCCGGTGTGCTCGTCGACGATGAGGATCTCGCCGTTCATCGCGACGTAGTCCTTGTCGCGCTTGAACAGTTCCTTCGCCTTGATGGCGTTGTTGAGGTAGCCGATGAGCGGCGAGTTCTGCGCCTCGTAGAGGTTTTCGATGCCGAGCAGGTCCTCGACCTTCTCGATGCCCGGCTCGAGCAGGCCGACGGTCTTCTTCTTCTCGTCGATCTCGTAGTCGCCCGGCTTCGTGATCTTGCCGTCCTTGCCCTTCTCCGCGCGCGTCAGGTGCTCGACGATCGAGGCGAACTCGACGTACCACTTCGTCGCCGCGTCGGCAGGGCCGGAGATGATGAGCGGCGTGCGGGCCTCGTCGATGAGGATCGAGTCGACCTCGTCGACGATGGCGAAGTTGTGGCCGCGCTGCACGAGCTCGTCCGTCGACCAGGCCATGTTGTCGCGCAGGTAGTCGAAGCCGAACTCGTTGTTCGTGCCGTACGTGATGTCCTTGTTGTACTCGTCTCGGCGCTGCGCCGGCGTCATCGACGACAGGATGCAGCCCGTCTCGAGCCCGAGCGCGCGGTGCACGCGGCCCATGAGCTCGGACTGGTACTCGGCGAGGTAGTCGTTGACGGTGACGACGTGGACGCCCTTGCCTTCGATCGCGTTGAGGTAGCTCGGCAGTGTCGCGACGAGCGTCTTGCCCTCACCGGTGCGCATCTCGGCGACGTTGCCCATGTGCAGCGCGGCACCACCCATGATCTGCACGTCGAAGTGACGCTTGCCGATCGTGCGCTTGCTCGCCTCGCGCACGGCGGCGAACGCCTCGGGCAGGATCTGATCAAGGCTCTGCCCGTCCGCGAGTCGCTTGCGGAACCGGTCGGTCTCCTCCCGCAGTTCGGCGTCGGTGAGCTTTTCGAAATCCTCTTCGACGATGTTCACCTGAGCGGCGATCGCCTCGAGCTTCTTGAGCGTTCGTCCTTCGCCAGCGCGCAGAACACGTTCGACAACCTTGGGCACGCGAGACTCCGTAAATCGTTGATCGATCACCTCGGGCGACGGGCCGTTCTCACGGGCCCTCACGCGAGGTGGCGCCCGACGCGCGGGCACAGTTCCCCTAAGAGTAATGGGTGAGCGGCGGCGCCGCCCCGTCAGAGTCCGCTGGGTCGGGTGCGTCTGCGGTTGCCTGTTCCCCCGGCGCCTGACGCAGCAGCGCGCGCGCCTCGGCGCGCGAGGACACCCCGAGCGTGCGATAGATCCGGGCAAGGTGGTTGCGCACGGTGTTCTCCGACAGGAAGAGCGTCGCGGCGATGCTGCGGTTCGAGCGGCCACGAGCCACAAGGTCGAGCACCTCGCGTTCGCGCGCGGACAGGGCATACGTCGGGTGGGGCGCCCGGGCGAGGGCGCATGCCACCGCCCACACCTGAGCCGCTCGCTCGGGTGCCACGTACGGCTCGTCGGCACGCAACATCCGGGCGAGCGCCGCTTCGTCGAGTGGCGTGGGCACCTCGGCGAGCACACCGTGAACACCGCAGCGGATGGCGGTGGCGAGGATGTCGTCGTCCTCGGTGACGACGAGCAGGTGCTCGGGGGTGGCGTGTTCGAGCTGCGCGAGCAGCTCCGCGGCGCTGCGCGGCGCACACCACCGCCACGGCACCTGGCCGCCGGTGATGACGCCGGCATCAGGTCGGCGACCCCTGAGAAGGTCGCGCGGCGCGCCGGCGACGTTCATCGTTCGAGCCTGTTGGACGAGAGCGCTCGCGTGCACGAACCCGACCCCATGGAGGCGTCAGGGCGCGTTCGCCGGGCGGCGGGCGGTCCGTGACGCACCCGCAGCCCGGCGTCATCGGGCGCGCTGCTCAGGCTGTCTCCTCCAGCGTGTCCGGTGCTTCGTCGACGACGTCGAGGTGGATCACTCCATAGCTCCACCCACGGCGGCGGTAGACGAGGCTCGGACGACCGCTGCTCTTGTCCTGGTAGAGGTAGAAGTCGTGGCCGACGAGTTCCATCTCGCGCAGGGCCTCGTCGACGTCCATGGGCGCGCTCGCGTGCACCTTCTCGCGCAGCTGCACCGGGCAGTCCGGATCCTCACCGAGCTGGGCGGCCTCCGGCGCGTCGTCGCGCGTGTCGGGCATGATCTCGAGCACCGGCAGATCCGCCGTCGCCTCCGCGACGGACATCGTGCGGTGCTGGCCGCGCTGGATACGACGACGGTCGTGCTGGCGGCGCAATCGCTCACCGAGCTTTCCCATGACGAGGTCGAGGGCCGCGTACTCCTCGTCCGCCGACGCCTCCGCGCGCACGACGGACCGCTTCGAGCGGCACGTCACCTCGACGCGGTAGGCCTCCTTGGCGCGGCGCGGGTTCGGCTCGTGCGTGATGACGACGTCGCAGCGCATGACGCGCGGGTCGAGCTGCGGAACCTTGGCCAGCTTGTCCTCGACGTGTCGCGCGAGGCGGGCAGGAACCTCGACGTGTCGGCCGGTCACGGTGATCTCCATGGAAATCGACTCCTCGGATCGAGAGAAACTTCGGTGAGAAATCGGCCCCGTCAGCCCGGCTGCAGGCGTCGGGAGCCGCTTCGTGCGCGCCACCACCTCCTGCGGGGATGCTTGTTCGATGTCCTCCAACCTAACCCCCCATCGACGCCCGGGGAAGGGTTCGGGAACGGTCGATTCCGGCCGCCCCCGCTGCGGGCGCCGGCGGGGTGTGATCGTCCCGCGGTCAGCCTGCCGAGCGGGCGTTCGGCTCGTGCGGCGTCGCCGCGAGCGCCGCGACGGCGACGACCCGCACGCCCGCTCGTTCCAGCGTCGCGTGCGCCGCGGCGAGCGTCGCGCCGCTCGTCACGACGTCGTCGAACAGGACGACGCGCGCGCCGGCGCGCACGAGACGCTCCGCCGTCCGCGGCTCGATCCTGAAGGCCCCTTCGACGTTGCGGCGTCGCTCGGCGAGAGTCAGCCGCGCCTGATCCGCGACGCCCCGATCGCGGTGCCGCAGCAGGCTCCGTCCGCTGACGAGGCTGGTGCCCCGACACACGGCGTCGCACAGTTCGCCCAACGGAAAGCGTCCCCGCTCACGGTAGGCCGCGGCCCGGGACGGAATGGGCACGAGGACGAGTGGCCCGGCGCCGGCCGATGGCCGCGCGCCCAGCGCGGCATCTTCGAGTGTGGCGTCGGTGAGTGCGCGAGCGAGCGAGCGGCGCGCGAGGCGCACGAGGACGTCGAGGCCGTCGCTGCGTCCACGATCCTTGAACGCCGTGATGGCCTCGCGCAACGGCCCGTCGAACGCCGTAGCGACGGCGACGTCGAGTTCGGGGGCGTGATGGGCTCGCACCGTGAACGCTTCACGGCACAGACCGGCGTCGCACGTCGCGCACCAGCTCGGGCCCCATGCGCCGCAGCCGAGACAGTTCGACGGCCACGCCAGATCGACGACGTCACGCAGCGCGCCCCTCACCCACGCGACCGGCGGCGTGAGCCGGGCGCCGACGTCGCGAGACTGGCGGGGCACACCCGCGATGATGCCGCCCGCGCGACGACGTCACCACCGACACGCGCTCGCCCCTGTGGACGAGGGTGCGCCGCAGCGCTCCCCCGGGCCACAGCCGTCACCGGTTGTGGACGACGGAGTCTCGGCCCACGCTGTCCGGCGCGCTTTCGACCACCTCATCCAGAGCGACGAGCACGTTCGGCGCGCGCCGAACGACGGCGTCCCAAGCGGAGACGGGTGTCAGGATCGCGGGGCGATGAGGTCGCCCCGGGTGAGGAAACTGCTCCACGAGGAGCCCTGGCGCGTGAAGACGGTGTTCGCGTCGGTTCGCACGAACAGGCCGCTTCGCCCGTCGAGAGTAGACACGAGGCTGCTCGCGCCCGTGACGCCGCCGAGGGGCACCGGGGCGTCGTCGAGCGGCACGAGGGTCGGTTGCAGGAGACCGTCGCTCGTGCCGAGGACGGCGAGGGACGTGCCGTCCGCCCACACGACGTCCTTGACGTCGTGCACGCCCGGCGCGATGTCGTGCGCCGGGCCGAGGGAGACAGGTCGACCGCGCTCGTCGCGTTCGACGGCTGCGACGACGGCGCGCGCGTCGTCGCCGTCACGGATGGTGAGAGCGACGCGGGAGCCCTCGGGCGACACGCTGAGCGATGTGACGGAGGACGCGCCGAGCCACGGGACGTCGAGGGCTGTGGGTGTTCGCGTCGGCGAGGTCGACGTCGTGTCGAGCGCCCACAGCGCGGCGCTCGAGGTGTCGCCTGTCCTCTTCGACCTGGACGCCTGCGACGACGGTGTTGATGCCGACGACGTGCGGCCTGCCACCCACAACCATCCGGAGCTGTCGAACGCGGGACGCACGAGCTGGTTTCCGAGATCGGGGACGGTGACGTCGGTGCCGTTGAGCCAGCGTCGTACCGACGTGCGGTCCTTCGAGATCGCCGCGATCTGCCGCCCGCCCTGGCCGGCGGCGAGCAACGACCAGTCGGCCGGCACCGCGGGCAGCACGGGGCGTCCCTGCGCCGCGCGGGCGTCGGTGCCCGAGACGGAGTCGTTCGCCCGGGCGTGCGTCCAGGCGAGGTAGGCGCCACTGCGGGAGATGACCTCGTCGAGGCTGTCGGCGGTGATCGAGTAGCCGACCTGGCTCGCGTCGCTGACCTGCGCGGGCAGGTTGTCGGTCTCCAGGCGCGCCCCGCCGACGCGCACCGAGACCGAGCGCACCTCCGGCGCCTGCATGACGGTCGCCGTCACCGACGCCCACAGCGCGGCGCGCGCGGGGTTGTCGGCAGCGCTCGCGCGGCTGGAGAGCGCGACGTCCGCCTCGCCGTCGCGCACGGGCACGGCGTCGACGGCGAGCGCCGTCCCCGTCGGCAGGCTCGTCGCGATGGCGGGGCGCAGCCACTGCGGTGGGGCGGAGAGCGCCGCGCGCGCGAGCGCCGTCGCGAGACCCTGGCGCGGCAGCAGGCGCGGGTCGGGTACGAGCGAGCGTCCGTAGGCGGCCGGGTAGTACACGTTGACGCGGCTGAACAGGCGCGCGACGTCCGTGCTGCTGATCCACACGCCCAGCCCGTCGGGCACCTGGCTGAGGCGCCATCCCCCGGCCGTGGAACTCACCGTGAAGCGCAGGTCGCGGCGGGTCGTCGACGGTTGGCGCACGAGGTGGCCATCGGCGTCGATCGTCGCGACGACGGGGACGCTGAGACGCACCGTCGTCGTGTCGGGGCGGGTGGCCGTGATGTCGCTGTCGCCCGCGAAGACGGTGACGGCGGTGCCCGGTTTCCAGCGACGGCTCGCGTCGCCGGTGAGGAAGGTGCGGGCAGCCTGGTAGTCGTCGTGCGCGGACATCTGGGCGCGCAGGAAACCAGTCGCGATCTGGCGCGGATCGTCGTAGGCCGACGCCGTCAGCGGCTCGACGGCGAGCGGTTCGCTGTCGTCCTTCGCGTCGACGGCCTTGCCCGGCGCGACGCTCGACGTCGAGGGCAACCCGACGCACCCGGCGGTCGCGAACACGCTCGCCGCGGCAGCCACGGCCACCAGGGCTCGCGGCGGCCTGCGTCGCGGGCTCATCGTGGGTCCTCGGCGTCGACGGCGCCCTCACCGTCGATGACCTGGGGCAGCGCGTTCGAGCGCTTCTTCGCATCGATCGCGACCGGGTAGCCCGACGCCAGGCGTGCCCCGCCGTCGGAGGTGCGCATCGTGCCGCTCGAGATCTGTTTCGTCCTCGCGGTGAGGCCGGGCTGCAGCGGGCCCGGACTCGCGGCGATGGCGACGCCCTGCACGCGCGGCAGCGTCAACCGGAAGCAGGAGCCCTCGCCGGGTGCGCCCCACGCCTCGAGAAAACCGTCGTGCAGGCGGGCGTCCTCGAGAGAGATCGACAATCCGAGGCCCGTGCCGCCCGTCGTGCGGGCGCGGGCGGGGTCGGCGCGCCAGAACCGGTCGAAGACCTTGTCCGCCTCGCCCTCCTTGAGTCCGATGCCGTAGTCGCGGACGCTGACGCTGACGGCAGTCGAGTTGGCGCGCAACGTCACGACGACGGGCTGGCCCTGGCCGTGCTCGATGGCGTTGGCGACGAGGTTGCGCAGGATGCGCTCGACGCGGCGGCGGTCGACGTCGATCGTGACGTCGTTCGGCGCGTCGAGCACGAGGCGGCAGCCGAGCTTGTCGGCGAGCTGCGCGTGCATGTCGTTCACCTCGGCGCACAGCTGGCGCATCGACGTGGGTGTGCGGCTCAGCACGGCGCCGCCGGCGTCGAATCGGCTGATCTCGAGCAGGTCCGCGAGCAGCGACTCGAAGCGGTCGAGCTCCTTCGACAGCAGTTCGGAAGAACGCGCGACGTGCGCCGCGAAGTCGCCGCGTGAGTCGTGGATCATGTCGGCGGCCATGCGGATCGTCGTCAGCGGTGTGCGCAGTTCGTGCGAGACGTCGGCGGTGAAGCGTTGCTGCAGGTGCGACAGGTCCTCGAGCTGGCCGATCTGACGTTGCAGGCTCGAGGCCATGGCGTTGAAGCTCGTCGCGAGGCGCGCGATGTCGTCCTCTCCGCGCACCGGCATGCGTTCGTCGAGGTTGCCGGCGGCGAGGCGCTCGGAGACGTGCGCGGCGGAGCGGACGGGCGTCACGACGAGGCGCGTCGCGAGGTAGGCGCAGGCGCCGAGGAGCAGGATGAGCGCGAGGCCGCCGGCGGCGAACGAGGTGCGCACGATGCTGAGCGAGTCGGCTTCCTTGTCCATCGGGAAGATGAGGTACAGGTCGTACGCGCCGGCGTTGGGGATGCTGACGCGTGAGCCGACCATGACGGCGGGGATGTGGCGGCCGGTCGCGTCGAGGGAGATGATCTTCGTCTGCTGATGCGCGGGGTCGCGGGCGAGGGCGCCGCGCACGTCGGCGGGTGGGGTGAAGCCGCGCGCACGGGCCGTCGCGACGAGGGGGATGCCGGGGCGCGTGTTGTCGCTGGCGCGCATGAGGATGACGAGGCGCGCGGAGTCGTCGAGCGGGCTCGCGATGCGTTGCACGGAGTCACGCGAGAGGTTGTAGAGCGTCGTCATGTCGGTCTTGTCGGTCGCGTCGAACGCGCTCTGGACGTCAGCGGTCTCGCTCAGCGCGATCTGTTGCGCGGACGCGGTCTTGCTGCGCACGAGCCCGTCGGCGATGCCCTGGTACATGAGGGATCCGACGGCGATGACGACGGTGAGGCCCATGAGCATCGTCAGGCTGATGACGCGCACGTGCAGGCTGCGTCGCCAGCTGCGCACGCAGAACGCGACGAGGCGCCTGATTGCGCGGCGGGACGCGTCGTAGGCGCGTCGTAGGACGCTGCGGGGTGCCTCAGGTGGCGGGTGTGCTGGCACCGGCCTTGTATCCCACACCTCGCACGGTCACGACGATCTCGGGCCTCTCCGGGTCCTTCTCGACCTTGGCGCGCAGGCGCTGGACGTGCACGTTGACGAGGCGCGTGTCGGCGGCGTGGCGGTAACCCCAGACCTGTTCCAGCAACACTTCGCGACTGAACACCTGCCATGGCTTGCGGGCGAGGGCGAGCAGGAGGTCGAACTCGAGGGGAGTGAGGGAGATCGGGGTGCCGTCGCGGGTGACGGAGTGGGCGGCGAGGTCGATCGTCAGGTCGCCGATGGTGACGGTTTCGGGTTCGGCGTCGCCGCGGCGCAGGCGGGCGCGGACGCGGGCGACGAGTTCGGCGGGTTTGAAGGGCTTGTTGACGTAGTCGTCGGCGCCGGCTTCGAGGCCGGCGACGACGTCGAGGGTGTCGGTGCGGGCGGTCAGCATGACGATGGGGACGTCGGATTCGGCGCGGATGGCGCGGCACACTTCGACGCCGTTCTTGCCGGGCAGCATGACGTCGAGCAGGACGAGGTCGGGTTTCGCGTCGCGGAACGTGGCGAGTGCTGACGTGCCGTCGCCGCAGTGGGTGACGTGGTAGCCCTCGCCGCGCAGAACGATGCCGAGCATCTCGGCGAGTGCCGGGTCGTCGTCGACTATCAGCACACGGTTCATCACGTGGGGGCCCCTTCCTTCGTGCGGCGCGTGCGCCCGGTGGGGCGCCGTCCTCGGCTCATTGTCACACATGCCCGCGGGCCCTCCCCGGACCTCTTCGCGCGTCCTGCCGTCCCCGGGGACGTTCGTTGCCACTCTGCCTGCGCGTGCGTTCTGTCTGGCCGAATGTGGACGTGATTCGCACAGGTGGACGAGAACCTCGAAGGTGGACAGGAATTGCGAATGTGACCGCAAATCGCAGTTGTGCACGCCTCACGGGTGAAACGGCGACAGCCACGCGGGCATCACCGCGTCGCAACGTGGACGGCCTGCGTGTCGCACCGAGCGAGGCCCCCCGGGCCGAGCCGGAAGACGCGCCGAACAAGATCGGAGCCGGAACGCGCCGAGACTGGACCGGCGAGCTTGCGAGCCGGCCAGCATCGGCACGTTCCGGATCGTGCGGGCCGCACCACGTCGCAACGTGGACGGCCTCCGTGTCGCACCGAGCGAGGCCCCCCGGGCCGAGCCGGAAGACGCGGCGAACAGGATCGGAGCCGGAACGCGCCGAGACTGGACCGGCGAGCTTGCGAGCCGGCCAGCATCGGCACGTTCCGGATCCTGCGGGCCGTACCACGTCGCAACGTGGACGGCCCGCGTGTCGCAGTGAGACGGGCCCGCCAGGGCCCGGCCACAAGACGCGCCAGAGAGAATCAAGCCGGAGCACTCCCGCTACTGACGCGCGCTTGCGCGCGGTCAGTAGCGGTAGTGCTCCGGCTTGTACGGGCCGGCAACGTCCACGCCGATGTATTCGGCTTGGTCCTTGCGCAGTTCGGTGAGTTCGACGCCGAGGGCGTTGAGGTGGGCGCGGGCGACCTTTTCGTCGAGGTGCTTGGGGAGCGTCTTGACGAGGGGTTTGCCTTTGTCGGTGTAGGCGTTGCCGTTGGTCCACAGTTCGATCTGGGCGATCGTCTGGTTGGCGAACGAGTTGGACATGACGAAGCTGGGGTGGCCGGTGGCGTTGCCGAGGTTCATGAGGCGGCCTTCGGACAGCACGATGATGGAGCGTTCGTCGTCGGCGCCCTTGTCGAACGTCCATTCGTGGACCTGCGGCTTGATCTCGACCTTTTCGATGCCGGGGATCTTGGCGAGGCCGGCCATGTCGATCTCGTTGTCGAAGTGGCCGATGTTGGACACGATGGCCTTGTTCTTCATGCGTGCCATGTGGTCGGCGGTGATGATGTCGAAGTTGCCGGTCGTCGTGACGAAGATGTCGCCGTACTCGCAGGCCTTGTCCATCGTCGTCACCTGGAAGCCTTCCATCGCGGCCTGGAGCGCGCAGATGGGGTCGATCTCGGTGATGACGACGCGGGCGCCCTGTCCGGCGAGGGCGGCGGCGACGCCCTTGCCCACGTCACCGTAGCCGGCGACGACGGCAACCTTGCCGCCGATGAGGACGTCGGTGGCGCGGTTGAGGCCGTCGATGACGGAGTGGCGGGTGCCGTACTTGTTGTCGAACTTCGACTTCGTCACGGAGTCGTTGACGTTGATCGCCGGGAACAGCAGTTCTCCCGCGCGCGCGAGTTCGTAGAGGCGGTGCACGCCGGTGGTCGTCTCCTCGGTGACGCCCTTGATGCGCTCGCCGACCTTCGTCCACTTCTGCGGGTCGTCGGCCATCGTGGAGCGCACGAGGGCCTTGAAGACGCTGAACTCCTCGGAGTCGGCTTCGGTGGTGGGCGGCACCTGGCCGGCCTTCTCCCACTCGGTGCCCTTGTGCACGAGCATCGTGGCGTCGCCGCCGTCGTCGAGGATCATGTTGGGGGCGTCGTCACCGGACCAGGTGAGGATCTCGTTCGTGCAGGCCCAGTACTCCTCGAGGCTCTCGCCCTTCCAGGCGAACACGGGGACGCCCTTCGGGTCCTCGGGCGTGCCGTCGGGGCCGACGACGACGGCGGCGGCCGCGGCGTCGTCCGTCGAGTAGATGTTGCAGCTCGCCCAGCGGACCTCGGCGCCGAGCGCCGTCAGGGTCTCGATCAGGACGGCCGTCTGGACGGTCATGTGCAGCGAGCCGGCGATCTTGGCGCCGGCGAGCGGCTGCGACTCGGCGTATTCCTCGCGCAGGCTCATGAGGCCGGGCATCTCGTGCTCGGCGAGGCGCAGCTGGTGGCGGCCGGCCTCGGCGAGGCTGATGTCGCGGATCTTGTAGTCGAAGGACATGGGGATGTCGTTCCCTTCGGTTGTCGAATGACGTTCTCGATCAGGCGTCGCCGGCGCGCCCCTCTGGGCTGCTTCGCGCATGGGTCATCACCCACGCCGAACGCGTGCTCGTCAGTCTATCCGCCATCACTGACAGGCCGCCCGGGGCGCCGCATCGCTCAGTGCGCGGCGGCCACCTCGCCGCTGCGGCGGGCGAGCGCGGGCGTCACGAGGGCGAGACCGACGAGGACGCCGACGATGGCGCTGATGAGGGTGTTCGTCAGCCAGGCGAGCACTCCCCCAAGCGCTCCGGTGGCGTCGGCCACGGCGTGCTCGACGTGGTGGACGGCGTCGTACGGCGCGTGCCAGCCCAGTTCGGCGGAGTTCGCCAGCAGGATGTGCCCACCGACCCACAGCATCGCCACGACGCCCAGCGTCGACAGGAACGACATCACCTTGGGCATCGCTGCCACGAGTCCACGGCCGAGCTTCTCGTTCTTGCCCGACTCGACGAGGTGCAGGCCCACGTCGTCCATCTTGACGATCAGTGCGACGACGCCATAGACGAGCGCGGTGATGAGGAACGCGACGACGATGAGGACGATGGTGCGGGTGAGGAAGGGTTCGTGATCGACGGTCTGCAGCGAGATGACCATGATCTCGGTCGACAGGATGAGGTCGGTGCGGACGGCCTCGGCGATGACCTTGTTCTCGTCGACGGACTCGGTGGCGACGTCCTCGGCCAGGTGCTCGGCCGGGGTCTCCTCGCGGTGGGCGCGGCGGTGCGCGAGGGCGTGATGGATCTTCTCCGCGCCCTCGTAGGACAGGTAGAGGCCACCGAGGATGAGCAGGATCGTCACCGCGATGGGCAAGAACTGTGACAGCACGAGGATGACGGGCAGGATGATGAGCAGCTTGTTGCGGATCGAGCCCTTCGCGATCTTCGCGATGATCGGCAGCTCGCGTTCCGCGGCGAGACCCTGCACGTAGCGCGGCGTCACGGCCGTGTCGTCGACGACGACGCCCACGGCCTGCGTGCTCGCCTTGCCGGCAGCGGCGGCGACGTCGTCGACGGACGCCGCAGCCATGCGCGCGAGCGCGGCAACGTCGTCGAGCAGTGCGAACAGTCCGCCCGCCATCAGCGCACCTGCGTGCTTCGGTGCGACGGCGGCATGGCGTCAGGCCTCGGGTGCGGAGCGGCGGGCATCATGCGCACAGCCTAGAGAAACCTGGGAGGCTCACGAAATACGCTGAGGGAAGCTATCGACTCCGAGCTTCAGCCCTCGATGCGCGTCGCACCGTGCTGGGTGGAGCCGCCGTTGTTCACCCGCTCGTCGGGCAGGTCGGTGTGCACCGCGGACGAGCGGTGCCCGATACGGCTGCCGACGCGCCCGAGGTCGATGTCGGGTTCGAGGTACATGAGCAACTTCATGTCGGGCTTCGCGGCACGTGCCGCCTGTTCAGCCATGTCGATGGCGTGGGCGATCTCCTCACCCGTGTCGCTCTTGTCGACGGCGAACTTGACGGCGACAAGCAACTCCTCGGGGCCGAGGTGGCTCGTCTTCATGTGGATGACGCGGTTCACGCCGTCCGCCGACTCGATGGCACGTCGGATGTCGCGCACCGTCTCGGGGGTCGCCGCCTCGCCGAGGAGCATGGACTTCGTCTCACGGAACAGGAAGATCGCGACGAGGATGAGCAGGATGCCGATGAGGCCGGCGCCCACGGCGTCCCAGATGCCGTTCTGCGTGACGAGGGCGAGCGAGACGCCGACGAGGGCGAAGACGAGACCGGTGACGGCCGCCGAGTCCTCGCACAGGAGCACGGGCAACTCGGGGCTCTTCGCCGACTTGAGGAACTGCCCCCAGCTCTGTTCGCCCTTCTGCTCGCGTGCCTCCTTGGCCGCCGTCATGAGGGAACGGCCTTCCATGAGGATCGCCAGCACGAGCACGACGATCGGCACCCACCACCAGGCCTCGTCCGTCGACGGCTGCTTCGCGCCGGGCTCGCGCATCTGATGGAACTTCTCGTACGCCTCGAACAGCGAGAACAGGCCACCGAGGGAGAACACGATGATGCTGACGACGAAGCCCGCAAGGTAACGCTCACGCCCGTAACCGAACGGGTGATCCTCGTCCGCGTCCTTCTGGGCCTTCTTGCCGCCGATGAGCAGGAGGATCTGGTTGCCCGAATCGGCGGCGGAGTGGATGCCCTCGGCGAGCATCGAACTCATGCCGGTGAGCAACCACGCGATGATCTTCGTGACGGCGATGCCCAGATTGGCGGCCAGCGCGGCGAAGATCGCCGTGTTGTTGCCGCTGTGCCCGCCCGATCCGGCTTCCTTCTCGTCACTCATGCCCCCGAGAATAGGTGGCGACTCTCGCGCCGCCAACCGCGACGGCGCCGTCACACCCCCTCGATCCAGCGAAGAACCCGCCGCGCCGACTCTGCTCTACCTCAGCGAATCCGACGTCCGGGCAGCGTTCACGGCAGACGTCGCGCACGCCTCGCAGCACGCGGCGTTCATCGCGCTCGGACGCGGAGAGGCGCTGCTGCCCGCACGTCTGCTGCTGCCGGGGCGCGGCGACGACGTCGCGTTCTGCTACGCCGCGCGGGCCGAGGCGAGCGCACCGGCCGTCAGCAAGTTCGGTTCGGTACACGCCGGCAACGTCGACGCGGGGCTGCCCGCGGTGCACGCGCTCGTCACGGTGCTCGACCCGACGACAGGTGTGCCGACGTGCGTCATGGCAGGCACGACGCTGACGACACGCCGCACGGCGGCAGCGAGCGCCGTCGCGATGGAGGCGTTGTGGTCGCCTGACTCGAGCGGGCGCGACGACGTCCGTGTGGCCGACGGCGCAGGTGTCGGTGCCCGGGACGGCACCGGTGTTCATGTCGCGATCGTCGGGAGCGGCGTGCAGGCCGAGGCGCACGCGCACGCGTTGTGCGCCGTCGGCGGTGAGCACACGGTGGGTCGCATCCGGCTCGCGGCGCGCGACCGCGCGAGTGCCGACGAGTTGGTCGCGCGCTGGCATACGACGAGGCCCGAGGGCGCACCCGACATGGAACTCGTCGACACGGTCGAGCAGGCGTGCGCGGACGCCGACGTCATCGCGGTGTGCACGACGTCGACGACGCCCGTGCTCGAGGCGACCTGGGTGCGTGACGGCGCCCTCGTCATCTCCGTGGGCTCGTTCAGCGCCGAGCGATCCGAGGTGCCGAGCGACCTCGTCGCTCAGGCACGCGTCGTCGTCGACGACCGCGAGACGGCACTGGCCGACAACGGGTGCGTCGTCGCGGCCCTCATGGCCGGGGTGCTCGAGACCGGCAGCGTCGAGACGCTCGGCGAGGTGCTCGTGCGCGACGCCGCACATGCCGATGACGATGACGCAGAACGTCACGTCTGGAACGACGACTCCTCGAACAACGGCGTCACCAACCACGGCGCCGCCGACAGCGACGCAGGCGCCCACGGTGAGCGTCGCCCGCGCGTGACGCTCTACGCCTCGGTCGGGATCGGGTTGCAGGACGCTGCCGCGGCCGTCGCGGTACAGGAGGCCGCCCAGCGCGCCGGGGTCGGGACGCCGCTGCCGCTCTGACATCGCTGCCAGGGCTCACTCGCCGTCGCACCCCGGGGTTCATTCGGGGCGCATCCTGGGGCTCAGTCTCGCCGTCGCACCCCGGGGTTCATTCGGGGCGCATCCTGGGGCTCAGTCGAATTCGAGCCCCAGCAGCGCGTTCTCGAGCACCTCGGTGAGCGCCGGGTGAATCCAGTACTGCCCGCGTGCCATCTCGTCGGCGGTGAGCCCGAACGACATCGCCTGGACTGCAGGCTGGATGACGATCGAGGCCTCCGGGCCGACGAGGTGCACGCCGAGCAGCTTCTTCGTCGCCTTGTCGGCGATGACCTTGCAGATGCTCGTCGTGTCCTCGAGGGCCCAGCCGTAGGCGATGTCGCCGTACTTCTGCACCTTCGTCGTGATGGCGTGCCCGCCCTCGCGCGCCTCGTCCTCCGTCAGCCCGACGGTGGCGACCTGCGGGTGCGTGAAGACCGCCGCCGGCACGACGTCGTGCGGGAACGCGCGCAGGTCGTCGGGGTGGACGAGGTTGTGCGCGACGCAGCGCTCCTCGGCGTTGGCGACGTGCTTGAGCTGGTAGCGCGAGGAGCAGTCGCCGAGTGACCAGACGCCGTCAGCGCCCGTGCGTCCGTACTCGTCGACGACGATGCGCCCGTCGTCGCGCACCTCGACGCGGGTGTTCTCGAGGCCGAGGTCGCCGGTGTTGGGGATGCGGCCCGTGGCGACGAGGAGCATCTCGCCCTCGACGACGCGCCCACCTCTCAGCGTCACGCGGATCGTCCCGTCGCGCTGTTCGATCGACTCCATGACCGCATCACGTTCGAGAGCCCACTGGTCGGTGGCGGCGTGGGTGAGGACGCGGCTGACGTCGTCGTCGGCGTGGCGCAGCACGCGCTTTCCGCGTGCGAGCATCGTCACCTCGACGCCGAGGGACGAGAACACGTGGGCGAACTCGAGGGCGATGTACCCGGCGCCGGCGATGACGAGCGAACGCGGCAACTTCTCGATGCGCATGATCGTGTCGCTCGTCTCGTAGGGCACGCCGCTGTCGGTGACGACGGGCGGGATGTTGGGACGCGCGCCGGTCGCGATGACGATCTGGTCGCCGCTGATCTCCTCGTCGTAGCCCTCGACGCGCAGCGTGCGGTCGCCGGTGAAGCGCGCGTGGCCGCTGAACACGGTCGTGTTGCCGTCGTCGCTGCCGCGCTCGCGGTACGCGCGTCCGCCCGCGGAGATCGCGTCGATGCGCTCGAAGACGCGGTCGCGGATGTCGTCCCAGCGCACCTGATCGACGTGCGCGTCGACGCCGAGGCGCGACGCCTCCCGCGCGCTGCGCGCCACCTCGGCGGCCTGGACGAACATCTTCGTCGGGATGCAGCCGACGTTGAGGCAGGTGCCGCCGAAGACACCCTTCTCGATGACGGCGACGCGCTTGTCGGCGAAGTCGGGCGTCACGAGCGAGTTGCCCGAGCCGGTGCCGATGATGACGAGGTCGAAATGAGCCATGCCCCAACCCTAGGCGCAGGCGGGGACAACCCCGGAACGCCGGGCATTTCTTCTCACGGACCTCTCTGCGCGAGCGAGCCTCCCGAGCCTCGAGGCGTCGAACGATGGGCGTCAGTGCGGGTGGCGCAGGCGCTCCATGAGGACGGCCGCCTGCGTGCGCGATTCGAGGCCGAGTTTCGCGAGCAGGCTGGTGACGTAGTTCTTCACCGTCTTCTCCGCGAGGTGCAGGCGCCCCGCGATCTGACGGTTCGTGTACCCCTGCGTGATGAGGTCGAGCACGCGCTTCTCCTGCTCGGTGAGCGCGGCGAGTTCGGGGCTCTCGAGGGCACCGTCACCGCGCAGGCGCGCGCGGATGACGTCGGCGTCGGCGGTGTCGAGCAGCGACTCCCCCGCCGCGACGCGTTCGATCGTCTCGATGAGGTCGGCGCCGCGCACCTGCTTGAGGACGTACCCACTCGCGCCCGCGAGGATCGCGGCGAGCAGGGCCTCGTCATCGTCGTAGGAGGTGAGGATGAGGCAGCGGATGTTCTCGTCGACGCTGCGCACGGCGCGGCACACCTCCATGCCCGTGCCGTCTGGCAGCCGGCCGTCGAGGATGGCGACGTCGGGGCGCGCCGCCGGGATGCGCCGCGTCGCCTCCTCTGCGCTGCCGCTCTCGCCGACGACCTCGCAGCGCCCCGATGACGCCAGCAACTCGGCCAGGCCGCGACGGACGATCTCGTGGTCGTCGAGCAGATACACGCGCACAGTCATGACCCCATTGTGGCCGCTGCGTTGAGTTCGCGCCGCGCGCTCCCCCAGGATGGGCGCATGACGGACTTGACCCTGGTCTCGTTCCAGCCCGTCAGCCGCGTCGGCGTCACACGCCACCCACGCGATCTCGTCACGATCGCGGAAGATGAAGCCCTCGACCGGCCCGGGCAGCGGCCACCGCACCGGATACCCCGACACCGGCTGCTGCTCGCACAGCAGCCGCACGAGCGCGTCCCGATCACCGTCGTCACGCAGCCGAATGTCGACGCCCATGCACAAAACACGGCGCTGACGCCGCGTCAGCTCAGGAGGTTCCTGCCACATCACCGGCGCGCAGGTGAGGACGAAGGTCCCCGGGCGCTGCGGTGAGGCGCGGGTGAGGATGAAGCATGCCCTCACCGAGCGAACCGACACCGGAGCAGATGCTCGATGCCATGGGACGGACCGGTCGGGCGCACGTCAGCGTCTCGCGGGGTGCTCTTCCGTTCGTCATGCCCTGTGGCGTGCGTGTTACGGGTGGCGACGTCGTCGTCGAGACGGCCCACCCGAGCGTCACACGCGGCGCGCAGCGACGCGACATCGCGGCCGTGCAGGTCGAGGCGCTCATCGACGGAACGTGCTGGTCGATCAGCGTCACCGGCCCGCTCGCCATTCGCTCGACGTCGGATGCACCGCAGCGCGGCGATGTCGTCCTGCCGACGCGGGAGGCTCTGTTCAGCGTCGAGTGCCTATCATCGGCGCATGGTCACCGCGTCGATCCGCTCCTTCGATCCGGTCTTGCCGAACGAGCCTGACGAGGCTCTGCTGGCCGCCGTCATCGAACTGAGCAAGGATCTCGAGCTCAAACCACTGCTGCGCCGATTCGTCGAGACCGCAGCGGAACTCACCGGCGCCCAGTACGGGGCGCTCGGCGTGCTCAACGCCGAGGGGCGCTTCGACGACGTCGTCATCCACGGCATCGACGCCGAGACGGCCGCACTCATCGGCGACGGCCCCCACGGCGAGGGCGTCCTCGGCGCGATCATCGCCCACCCGCACACGCTGCGCGTGCCCGACATCGCCGCGCACGAGGCGAGCGTCGGCTTTCCCGAGCACCACCCGCCGATGTCGTCGTTCCTCGGCTGCCCCGTCGTCATCCGCGGGCAGGTCTACGGCAACATCTACCTGACGAACAAGCGCGACGCCGAGGAGTTCTCCGCCCGCGACGAACGGGTGCTCGAGGCGCTCGCGTCGGCCGCGGCGTCCGCCATCGCGCACGCTCGGACGCTCGCCGAGGCGGGGGCCCGCGAGCGCTGGCACCGCGCGGCGGCCGAGGCCGCGCAGCTCCTCTCGCAACTGCCGCCGGCGCAAGCGTGGCCGCAGGTCGTCGCGCGGTTCGACTCGATCCTCACCGCCAACCACGTCGAACACGTGCCGGGTCACCGCAGCGCAGCGCGCCTCGGCGACCTCGCCGAAGAACTGCTCCTCGCGCCGCGCGCACGATTCTTCACGCACGACGTCGCGGCGCGCCTCGTCGACGAGCGCATGCGCTGCGCGATGGTCGTGCCGCTCGCCAGTGACGGCGAGAACCCGGAGCTGCTGCTGTTCGCCTGGGACCGCCCGACGCTTTCGCTCGACCCCGAACCCATGGAGGCCATCGGGCAGACGATCGCGGACCGACTCTCGGTCGCGACGTTGCTCGCCTACCGGCACGCCGAGGCCGAACGCGTCGCCATCCTCGAAGATCGCGACCGCATCGCGCAGGACCTGCACGACCACGTCATCCAACGCATCTTCGCCGCCGGCATGCGCGTGCAGAGTGCGCTGCCGCGCATCGACGACGAGGTCGCCGTCGAGAAGCTCGACGCCGTCATCACCGACCTCGACGAGACCGTCACCGACGTGCGCCGCGCGATCTTCGACCTGCACACCGGTGGCGCCGCGTTGGCGCTCGCGCACACCGTCGACCAGCTCGCCGCGCAGGCGCAGGACGCCCTCGGATTCGCGCCGAGCGTCAGCGTCAGTGGTGCCTACTGGACGCTCGACGACGCCCTCGTCACCGACCTGCTCGCCGTGATGCGTGAGGCACTGAGCAACGCGGCGCGGCACGCGCACGCGAGCGCCGTGCGGGTCGTGCTCGACGTCGGCGACGAGGTGCTCGTCAAGGTCACCGACGACGGACGCGGCCTGCCCGAGCACCTCGAACGACGCTCGGGGATCGCCCACCTCGTCGCGCGGGCCGAGCGACTCGGCGGCACCTGCGTCATCCGCGCGAGGCGCAGTGGCGGCACGGCCGTCGTGTGGCGCGTGCCGAACCGTCGCGCGGCTGTGACGCCCTGACGGGCTGGGCTCAACCGCAGCGAGACGTCACCCTTCGCGCGAGCGCGGTCGGAGTTCGGGCGCTTCAGGCATGGCGTGACGCCTGACGTACTGGCCGCGGCGGGTCAGTAACCGGCCGCGGCCTGCGGGGCGTCCGCGCCGGTGGCGTCGCCGTCGAGCCCGTCGAGAACCACCCGAGTACCCGAGAGGCCGAGACGGCTGGCACCGGCCGCGATCATCGCGTGGGCGGCGGCAGCGTCGCGGATTCCGCCGCTGGCCTTGACGCCGATGTCGGGGCCGACGGTCTGGCGCATGAGGCGGACGGCGTGCTCGCTCGCACCGCCGGCGGGGTGGAAGCCGGTGGACGTCTTGACGAAGTCCGCGCCCGCCGCGACGGCAGCACGGCAGACGGCGACGATCTCGTCATCGCTCAGTGCTGCGGATTCGATGATGACCTTGAGCACGCGGCCCTCGGTGGCCTCGCGCACGGCCCGCACGTCGGCCTCGACGTCGTCGAAACGCCCGTCCTTCGCGGCGCCCACGTCGATGACCATGTCGACCTCGTCAGCCCCCCGCGCCACGGATTCTGCGGCCTCTGCGGCCTTGACGGCGCTCGTGTGCTTGCCGCTGGGGAACCCGCAGACCGTCGCAACCTTGACGCTCGTCTCCACGGGGAGCATCGACGGCGACACGCAGATCGAGTACGCGCCGAGCGCCTCGGCCTCACGGGCGAGGGCGTCGACGTCCGCGCGCGTCGCCTCCGGCTTGAGCAGGGTGTGGTCGACGATCGACGCGACGTGCGCGCGGTCGAACGGGGAGCCTGATGAGGACGAAGCAGCGGTGTTCATACCACTCAGCCTACCCAGTGACGGGACGGGAGGATGCGCCCGTCGCAGGCCGCACTCCGCCTCGTCGGCCGCGCCTCGGGCATATGGGTCTGACCGCGAGCCCGCGCGCTCGGACGTCAGCGGCCGAGCCGGTCGCGCAGTTCGGTGACGTGACGCGAGACTGCGGGGTCGAGGCCCTGCCCGAGCGCGAGGTACGTCGCAGTGAAGTCGACGCGGTGCATGAGCTGCGCGGCCCGCGCGATGGCCGGGCCTGCGTCGGGATGCATCTCGACGACGACAGCTCCCGCCGCGCGAGCGCTCTCCTGGATGCCGCTCGCGACCCAGGCCAGTGCTCCCACGCCACCGGTGCCGTTGCCGCCCAGCCCACTCGCTCCGCCGGGCGCATCGCTGACGAAGAAGCCATCGGCTCCGTCACGCGCCGCGCCGGACCCGCCCGTCGCGTCCGAGTGCAGCGTGAGGAACCCGAGGCTCGGTTGGCGCGGGGCGTCGAGGAACGGGTCGGCGAAGATGTCGTCCGGCGCGGAGACGGCGCCTTCCCCCGCGCCGGCAGTGAACGGGCCGTCGAGCGTCGCGACGAGGTCGGCCGCGTCGTCGGGCAGCTCACCCCACGTCATCGGCACGCGCGCCGTGCGGGCGAACATCGACGAGGCCCGACGCGCCGCGAGCGCCGCGACAGGGCCGTCGGCGAGGGCGACGGGCACCGTCCCGGCGAGCTGGAGCGCGGCGAGCTTGGCCGGGTTGACGAAGTGCTCCGACGACGGTCGCAGCGTCTCCGATTCGGCATCCAGCATCGCGGCGGCGACGAGCAGGTCGTCGTCGCTGACGTCGACCAGCCCCAACCGACGGGCGCCCATGAGCACGGGGGTGAGCAGCGACCACAGCGAGGTCCGGCTCGAGACCCGCCCGCGGCCGACACCGATGTGCACGCCGCGAGCGCGGGCACAGACGTCGGCGAGCGGCGAGTCGTCGGCACCGACCGTCAGTAGCGACGCGCCCCGCCGTGCCGCCTCCGCAGCGAGTGCGAGCGGCCCCTCAGCGCGCCCGGACAAGGAGACCGCGATGACGAGGTCGAGCGGCCCGACCCAACCGGGCAGCGGCACGTCGCGCCGCGTCATGACGGGCACCGGCGAACTCGGCTGCGCGAGAGTCTGCAACACATCGCCGACGCGCTCCGACCCGCCGAGCGCCCCTACGAGAACCGAACGCGGTCGTTCGTACCCGGCGACGTCGTCGATGCCCGCTTCGCGCGCGAGCGTCAGGGCCTCACGCACCTGCGCGCCCGCCGTGGCGAGCGCACGCAGCGATCCGCGTGAGTCGCAACGTTCGAGGTGGCCGGCGTCGTCGAGCCAGCTCTCGTCGAGATGGGCCATGACTTCTCCTCGGCTCGGGGGTTCGTCTCAGACATTCGGGGCGCGGCGACGCCGCCGTCGTTGCTCACGTCGAGCGTGTTCGCGGGCCGCGCGGTCGATGACCGCGCGCGCGAGCGTCAGGCGGGCAGCACGCTCGCGTCGTCGGCGAGCAGGACGGGGATGCCGTCGCGTATCGGGTACTGCAGGCGCCCGCCGCGTTCTGCGTCGACCCCGGTGCTGACGAGGACGGGCGCGCCCGAGGCGTCACTCGCGTCCTCCAGCTCGGTGCCGGTGACGGGGCAGCGCAGGATCTCGCGCAGCCACGGGTCGATCGTCAGGGGCCGGCGGCTCTTGTCGTCGTTCACTGAGCTTCTCCTTCGCGGACGGCGGCGAGCGCGGCGTCGCGCACGCGCTCCATGGTGGCGGTGTCGGCGGCCTCGACGTTGAGGCGCAGCAGCGGCTCGGTGTTGGACGCGCGCAGGTTGAGCCACCACATCGGATCGCTCTCCCCCGCGCCCTCGTGGACGAACGTCACGCCGTCGAGCGCGTCCTCGGTGAACTCGCCCTGCGACGCGACCCACGTGCGCACGCGGCCCGTGGCCGCGGCGGCGTCGCTCACCGTCGAGTTGATCTCCCCCGACGCCTCGTAGCGCGCATACGCGGCGACGAGCTGCGACAACGGTGCGTCCCGCTCCCCCAGCGCCGCGAGCACGTGCATCGCGGCGAGCATGCCGGTGTCGGCGAACCAGAAGTCGCGGAAGTAGTAGTGCGCGCTGTGCTCGCCACCGAAGACGGCGTCGTGCTCGGCCATCTGCGCCTTGATGAACGAGTGCCCGACGCGCGTGCGCACCGGCTGTGCGCCGTTCTCGGCGATGACCTCGCCGACGGCGCGGCTCGAGATGAGGTTCGCGACGACCTTGACGTCGGCCGCTGCGGCCCCCCGCGCGACCTCCTTCGCGATCTCGCGCTCCGCGACGAGCGCCGTCACCGCGGACGGCGTGACGGGCTGGCCGCGTTCGTCGATGACGAAGCAGCGGTCGGCATCGCCGTCGAAGGCGAGGCCGATGTCGGCACCGTGCTCGACGACGGCCTGCTGCAGGTCGACGAGGTTGGCCGGCTCGAGCGGGTTGGCCTCGTGGTTGGGGAACGTGCCGTCGAGCTCGAAGTACAGCGGGACGATGTCGAGCGGCAGCTGCGCCAGGCCCGCGTCGGTGCCGAGCACGGCCGGGACGGTGTGGCCGCCCATGCCGTTGCCCGCGTCGACGACGACCTTGAGCGGGCGTCCGCCCGACAGGTCGACGAGACCGCGCAGGAACTCGGCGTACTCGCGCAGCATCTCGCGCTCGGTGACGCTGCCCGCCGGGCCGTCGAACGGCACACCCTGACCTCGATCGAGCGCCCATTGCGCGAGGTCGCGGATCTCGGCGAGACCGGTCTCGAGGGAGACGGGGCGAGCGCCCGCGCGGCACAGCTTGATGCCGTTGTACTGCGCCGGGTTGTGGCTCGCGGTGAACATCGCGCCCGGCAGATCGAGCGCACCGGAGGCGAAGTAGAGCCCGTCAGTCGAGCACAGCCCGATGAGGGTGACGTCGACGCCGTACGCGGCGGCGCCGTCGGCGAACGCGCGCGACAGCTCCGGAGAACTCGGGCGCATGTCGTGCCCGACGACGATGGCGTTCGCGCCCTCGGGGCGCACGACAACCTGCGCGAACGCGGCGCCGAGCTCGCGGGCGACGCGCGGGGAGAGCTGGTCGGGCACGAGGCCACGCACGTCGTAGGCCTTGATGAAGTCGTTGAGCGCGGGTGCAGTCACGACGTTCACTCTACCGGCGCGAGGGCCCTTCCCGACCGTCGAAGGGCCTGTCGAACCGGCCCCCGTCGGCGTCGTCGTCATCGGAAGCGTCAGAGAGCGCGTCCGCGGGCGTCTGACCGGGCAGCACCCGAAGGTGACGGCGGCGCTCCGTCGCCGACAGCAGCGTCGGGTCACTCGCGGCGACGCTGCGCGTCGAACGGCGCGTCGGCTCGGGCTCCCCCGGCGCCGGGCGTACCGCCGCCTGACGCACGGCCTCGGCGAGCGCGACGAGATCGTCGGGCGTCGGCTCGGGCGGCGTCATGTCGACGGCGAGGCGGACGATGTCCCACCCGCGCGGCGCGGTGAGGCGCGTCGCGTGGTCGGCGCACAGGTCGTAGGTGTGCGGCTCCGCGTATGTCGCGAGCGGGCCGAGCACGACCGTCGAATCGGCGTAGACGTACGTCAGCGTGGCCACGGCGGGCTGGGAGCAGGCCGATCGGGAACACTGTCGCATCAACGTCACGAGGCACAAGGGTACGCCACGGCGGGCACCACGTTAGGCTCGCCGGGTGACTCCTCGCCCCACCCCACGCGCGCCGCGCGGGGACGCCCCGACGCGGCGCGATCGTCACGGGCGCCGCCATCGTGGGCCGCTCGCGTGGCCGCCCACGCCGTCGATGCTGTCGCGGGCGCGCTCGTTCGACGAGGCGGTGCTGCGCAGCGTCGAACGGCTCGAGGCGCGTTGGGGCGAGAGCCTGGAGCACATCGAGATCGGCGTCGAGGAGGTGCCGCCGTCCGATCCGAGCGCGTGGGAGGACGCCGTGCCGCTCGGGCGCGCCTTCCCAGCCGAGGGCAAGCACCGCGCGCGCATGGTGATTTATCGCCTGCCGATCCAGACGCGCTCCGCCGACCTGTACGAACGCGACCTGCTCGTCGAGCACGTCGTCACCACCCAAATCGCGGCCCTGCTCGGGCGCGAACTCGACGAGGACGACCAATGAGATTGACGCCCACCGCCGCCCCGCTGCTGCCCGCCGACATCCTCGTCGCCGGGCGCGCACCCGTGCTCGTGACGGGCGCGTCGGGGGTGCTCGGGCGCTGCGTCGTCGAGGAGCTGCTCACCTCCTCCATCCCCGTGCGCGCGCTGACGCACCGACGCGACGTCGACCTGCCCGAGGCGGCGGCCGGCATCCCGGCGCGCCTCGAGCACGTCACCGGCGACCTCGGCACCGGCGCCGGGCTCGACGCGGCGCTCGACGGCGTCGAGGCCGTCATCCACTGCGCAGGCAACCCGAAGGACGCGCGCCGCGTCGACGTCGAGGGCACGAGACGCCTCGTCGACGCGCTCGACGCGTGGGCACCGAGCGCGCACCTCGTCCACGTCTCGATCGTCGGCTGCTTCGAGAACCCCTACCCCTACTACCGGGCGAAGGCCGACGCCGAGAACGTCGTCGAGGCCTGGCACGGTCGCGCGAGCATCGTGCGCGCCACCCAGTTCCATCCGTTCGTCGCGCAGCTCGTGCGCGGCGCGGGCGCTCGCGCCCTGGGCGCCGTCGAGGACATCGAGGTGAGCCCCGTCGACCCGCGCTGGGTGGCGACGAAACTCGTCGACGTGGCGTCGCTGCTCACGAGCCTGCCCACGCCGATGGAGCTCGCCGGGCCGGAGACGTTCACCCTCGCCGACATCGCGACGCTCACCGCACACCTCGATCGCCGACGCGCGCCGTGCACGGCCCCGCTGCCGACGATCGGGGTGACGATGCGCGCCTTCACCCGCGGCGCGCATCTGCCGAGCGAGCAGACACAGATCGGTGGACGCACCTACGCGCAGTGGCTCTCGGCCGAAGAACACTGACCTACCGGTAGGACGCCGCGCCGCGTTCAGGCGGCGGCGTGGTTCGGTGTCGGGGAAGCTCGGGAGTGAGTTGCTGCGGCTCGGCGGTTCGCGCCTCAGCGCTGGGTGACTTCGACCGGCGCGCGCAGCCACGGCGTCGGCACGAGCGGCACGCTCGTCACCGGCTGATCGGCGCCCACATCGCGGACGAGCACCGCGGCGTGGACGGGCGCGGCGTCCGCTGATCCGTCATCTCGCAGCAGCCACACCGTGGCGTTCTTCGGCACGTCCACACTCGCCCAGCCGTTCGCCGGGACGTCGAGACGTCGGCGCGTCGCTTTCCCGGACGGATCGCTGACGACGAGCGTCACCGACGTCGCCCTCCCTTCGCCCATGACGACGAGTCGGCCGGCGTGGCGCGCCCCGTCGAGACTGGCACCGGCTGCGGCATCAAGCGCCGGGGCGGCGGGCACCCAGGTGAAGTCGCGCGATTTCTTGGACGCCGAGGACGCAAAGGCGGAGGCGATGATGTTCTCCTGCGAGCTCGCGCGCACCGCGGCGACGTCGTCGTCGATGCCGTCGAGCGTGACGTCGAGGCTGCGCCCGACGGGCACCGTCACGACGCGTTCACTCACGTCACCGGCGTCCTTCCCGGACGCCTGGAGGCGCACGACGGCCGCGCGGGAGCCTGGCGCCGCGAGACGCACACGTACGGAGCGGTCGACGACCGGCACGCCGGGCATCTCCTGCACCGGCGCGGGCGGTGCGTACTGGGCGGCGACGTCGTCGCCCTTGCGCTCGGTTTCGCCGACGCGGTCGCGGACACTCGCGACGACCGCACCGTCCTCACTACGGACGTGAACGACGACCGCAGCGTGCGCGAGAGCGTCCGCGGGGATGTTGACGCTGACGCGTCCATGCGCGGGCACGGCCTTGTCGGCGATCGCGGCGGAGTCGAGCGCGCCGTCAGCCGCGCGGACGTCGACGTCGACGGACACCGCGCGTGCGCCCGGGTTGACGAGGGTGACGGTGAGCAGCCTGCCGGGTTGCTTGTCCCCCACCGGAATCCACGCCTCGGCCGTGGCCTGGGTGCAGGCCTGCGCGCTCACGGCGCCGTTCGCCTCGTGGAACTGCGTTGCCGTGATGCCGGGCGCCGAGGCGCCTCGCGCGACGACGTCGAGGGGCCCGTTCTTCCAGGTGCGGGTCATGCTGTGGCCGCGCGCGAGCGTCACGGCTGAGCTGTGACCCGCCTCGTTCACCTGCAGCTGCCCCCCGCCGCCGAGCATCGACGACAGCTGCATCGGCGCCGACGCGAGCGCCAGCGTCGCCGCGTCCTTGCCCTCGCCGCCCGGGCACACGAGCGACGCCGCGTCGACGGGCATCGCGGCGGCGCGGGCCGTCGGCGCCGCTGCCTTCGGCGGGTGGACGGGCGCGGCCTGCGCTGCCAGGACGACGGCGCCCGTCCCGGCGGCAAGGACGCCGGCGCGGATCCACCCCTGAGCGCCCCACGTGCGTGGCCGACTCGTGCGCGAACGGCTCATGCGCGCACCTTCTTCCGCGTTCCGAACGGCAGCGCGAGGAACGCGACGACACCGAACAGGCCGAGCTGCGCCCAGCGCCAGCCGCGCCACGCCGTCCCGGGATCGATCTCCAGACGACCGCCCGCAGCGCCCAGTTCGTAGGTCGGCAGGTCGCCTGCGACGTGCCGCAGGGGGCGGCCGTCGAGCGTCACGCTCGCGTGCTCGGCGAAGCCCGGCCCAGCCGCGACGGCCACGCGTCGCGCGGCAGCGCCCGCGGGCAGCGTCGTCGAGACGCGCGCATGGTCGCCGCTCACGGGCACGATCGTGCGATTCTCGCCGTCCGTGACGACGACGCGGGCGGCGCGCTCGGCGCCCTCTCCGTCGACGTGGTAGAGCGAGGTGCCGGCGGTGCTCGCCATGGGCGTGAGGCCGTCCACGCCGTCGAGTTCGAGCGAGCGTGCCCCGGGCTCCTGGGTTGCGCTCACGTACGCGACGCCGGCTTCGCGCAGCGCGCGCGCCGCGTCGGATCGATCGGCCGTGGCGTCCGTCAGCGACCCGATCGCCCGCGTGACGGCGGCGGGGGTCCGCATCGTCGGGACGCCGGCGTCGGCAGCCGGCAGCCCGGCCTCGCGGCTGCGGACGGTGAAGTCGGCGGCGTCCGCACGCGCGTGAAGTTCGAGCACGAGAGCCGCGCGGGCGCTGTGTGCGTCGTGGGCGGCGATGGCCGGCAACGGGTCCTCGACGCACATCAACCGCGTGGTCGTCGGCGACGTCCAGGCCGCGCAGGCCGCCGTCCCGACGGTGACGAGGACGGTGCCCGCGGTGGCCCAGCGCAGCGGGGTGCCGCGCGCTGCGCGGCGGGTACGCGGAACGGTGGTCTCGCCGGCCGCGACGAGCGCGAGGGCGAGCAGGCAGGCGACGAAGGCCAGCAGCGGCAGGCCGGCCCACACGTGCCAACCGGGGTTCGCGCCGAAGGAGTGGCGCGGCACGATCATGGCCGCCCCCAGCGACGCGAGGGCACCGACGACGAGCACCCACCGCGCGGCGGCGAACGAGCGTCCGCGCACGGCGCCGAACAGCCCCGCGAGCAGCACGGGGATGCCGAGGACGAGCGGCGTCGACCCGGGCCCGCCGGGGTGGGCGAACAGCATCGCGACGGGGTCGGTGGCCGCCTCCTGCGTGAGGGTGCCGGGGCCGGCGACGAGCCGGGCGGGGTGACGCCACACCTCGACGCTCCAGTGCCCCAGCAGCAGCGGCACGAGGACGGCGACGGCAAGCGCCCGCCATTTCGCCGCGCGGCGACCGAACACGACGATGACGAGCAGGAGGACAGTGAGCGCCGGCAGGAAGGGCGGGGCGAACGCGACGAGCACGGTCGCGGCGAGAGCGCATGCGGCCACCGCACCGGCGCCGCCCGAGCGACGCGCGATCGCGGCCAACCCGGCCAGCGTCAACGGCACCATGATCGCGGCGACGAGGGCGCCCAGACGCCCGTCCGCCATGGCCCCCGTCAGCGGCGCGGCGCTGCCCCACAGCAACGCGACGACGGCACGCGGCCAGGGACGCCGCGTCACGACGCGGCCGGCCCAATAGGCGGCGAGGCCGGCCAGGACGGGCGCGGCGAGGAACAACCACGTGAGCGCGGCCTGGGCGCTCGCGGCGTCATCCGTCCACGGGAACACCGAGACGAGCCACGCGCCCGCCGCGAGGAACGGCAGATACGGCGCCGACGAGGCGGGATGCCCGTACCCGTCGCCCTGCCAGGCGTCGCGCCACGCGTGCCACCACGCGCTCGCGGAAGTGAAGCTCGGCTCGAGAGCGCCGCCCGCCAGGCCCGCTCCGCCACTCAGCAGGTCGGTGTCGAACGTGCGACGCGCGAGCACGGCGCTCAGTGCGACGAGAGCCAGGAACAACCACAGGCCGGGGTGACGCATGCCGCGCGCGACGATGCCGCGCGGAGCCGTCAGGTACTCGGCGTCCTGGGACGTGGGCCCGGTCTCCGACGACGCCGGGCTCGCACCGGCCGTCCGCGAACCGCTGGGCGTGACGGCCTCGACGAACGCCTCCCACGCGCGGGCGCGGCCGACGGAGGCGGGCACGAACAACGACCGCAACTGCGCAGTGCTGACGACGGCGCGACCGCGGAAGCGCCGGCGCGCGCCGAAGATGCGGGCCAGGCCGAAGGATGCGCTCGCCTGCCCCAACTCGGCCGCGGCACGCCGCGGCCGCTTGACGAGCAGCAGCGCGAGCGCGAGCAGCAGCGACGTCAGCGTCGTCCAGACCATCGCGAACGGCAGGCGCCACGCCGGTGTGCGCGCGAGGGCCACCTGACGGTGACGACGCAGCGTCGCAGCCGAGTGCGGCGCAGGACGATCGGGGTCACCCGCACGGCGCGACAGCGCACGTCGCTCGCGGCGGGTAGGGCGCGAGCCACCCCCGTCGATGGAGCGCAGCAGGTGCGCCGCGTCGAGATCCTGATGGGCGACGGCGTCGGGGATGACGGCCACCGCGTGCCCGGCGAGGTGGGCGCGCCAACACAGGTCGAGCCCGTCGCCGTCACCGTCGAAGGCGGGGTCGAATCCGCCGAGTTCGAGATAGACGTCCTGGCGCACGAGCATGCCGGAGCTCGCGACGGCGAGCACGTCGCGGCGAAGATCGTGCTGGCCCTGGTCGAGTTCGCCGCCATGCGTGCGCGCGACGTGCCGGCCGCTCGTCGTGACGTCGATGCCCACGTTGACGAGCCGGTCTGGGCGGTCGAGTTCGTGGATCTTGCAGCCGAGGATGCCGAGTCGTTCGCTGCGTCCGGCCGCCCTCAGCTGGGCGGCGAGGGCCGTCGGCAGCGGCGCCGAATCCTCGTGGAGCAACCAGAGCCAGTTGTACCGGTCGTTCGGGTGGCTCTCGCGGCGACGTGCACGGCGTCGGGTGCGTAGCGCGACGACGTGGTCGCTGGAGCGTGCGGGCAGCGCCTGGACGGCGCGGTCGACGAGCGCGGCGAACGCCTCGTCGTGCGAGGCGGTGACGACGGTGACGTCGAGCGCCCGCAGGTCGGCGCGCTCGCGGGCCATCGCGTCGAGGGTGTCGCGCACGCGTCCGGCGGCGCTACCGTCGACGATGACAAGGCGGTCGGGGCGGCGCGTCTGCGCGCAGACGGCGGTGACGGTGGCGTCGAGCCAGGGCTGATGGGCGTCCCGCGCGATGAGGACAGCGGTGACGAAGGGGTGTGCTGGGGAGCCGTCGTGCAACTCGTCGACGCCGTTGACCTGGGTCGCCGACACTTCGCTCAGACCGCGCGCTTCTTCAGCTTGCGGCGTTCGCGCTCGGACAGCCCGCCCCAGATGCCGAATCGCTCGTCGTTCTCGAGGGCGTACTCGAGGCATTCGGAGCGCACCTCGCACCCGACGCAGACGCGCTTCGCCTCACGGGTCGAGCCGCCCTTCTCGGGGAAGAAGGCCTCGGGGTCGGTCTGCGCGCACAGGGCGCGCTCCTGCCACGACAGCTCTTCCGTGTCGTCCAGGGCGTCGTGCAGGCTGATCAACTGCATGAATTCCTGCATGTCCGTCCTTTCGTGGTCGGCGGTCGCGGCGGGTGGGCCGGGCTCTGCGGTACGTCCCGATCATCGGCACGTCGGTCGTGTGGTCATCGTGATCCGCCGCTCGCGGCGGCCATATCACCGAGCGGTGACAACCCCCTGGTGACGCGACGATCCAGCCGATGATCCGCCGATGGCGAGCCGTCGAGAAGGTCGACGGTGACGCCCGGACGAAGGGCGTCGTGCGCAGCGGGCAGGTGGCAGCGAGAGCGAAGCGGTGGCGAGAACCAACGGTGTTATTACATCGGTGTCATTCGAGTGAGTCAAGCCGAACGGGTGACCCCGATCAGCCCTCGGCGGGGGTGGTCGAGGCCCTGCTGCGCCCCCGTGTCACACTGACACAATGCATGTGAGCGTCCTATCTAGTGGCCCCCTCTCCCGCCCGGCACTAGATGCGCTGTTCGGGCGAGAGTCCATCACCAACACGCCTTTGCTCGATGTGATCTACGTCACCAACACGTCGCATGACATCAGTCTCGCAGGTCTCAGGTTCTGCCCCAACCTCGACGCGGTGTGCCGAATTGCGGACGATGCGGTGCCGGGGACGCGCACAGCGGTCGTCTCTCTGCGGGACGCCGGTCTCATTCCGACCGGCGCGTGGGGCTGGCTCGACGATGAGGCCCTCGCCCAGGCCGTGGCCCGCACCTATCGCCACGCGCGGGGCACCGGCGCCGTCGCCGCAGCTCAGCAGCAGTGGACGCAGTGCCGCGGCGCGCAGAGCGAGACGGCTGCCGTCCTGCCGCTCACCGAAGAACCCATCGAACTGCACGTGCTCGAACCCGACGGCGACGGTGGGCAGGTCAGCCGTCACGCGCTGCGCTGGATCGAGGACACCGACCGCCGCGAGCCCGAGGGGTTCGTCGTCGCCGGCGTCGATCACGCCGACGCCGCGCCCGGCGTGCTCGACGCCGTGCGCAGCGCCGACGTCGTCGTCCTGCCGCCGATGTCGCCGATCCTCGACATGGCCGGATTCCTCGCGGTGCGCGGGATCCGCGACGCTCTGCGCGGCACGTCGGCGCGCGTCGTGGCGCTCAGCCCCATCGGCCTCGACGGGCACCGCCCCGCCGGCGTCGACGCCGCGAGCTGGCGACTCACCGGGGCGACTGCGTCATCAGCAACCCTCGCCCGCCTGTACGCCGACTTCGTCGACGCCCTCGTCATCGACGACGCCGAGGCGCCGACGCGCTACCCGTCGTCACTCACCGTGACGCGAGCGCCCATGCGGGCCGCCCTCGCGGGTGACGTCGACGCCGCCGCCCGGCTGCGCGCCGTCGTCCTGGGTGACGCTGCCCTGTTGTCGTAGTCAGCTCCCCCGCGGCGTATGCGTTTCACCAGGTGCGCGTCGGCAGGTGCGACGGCAACGTCATGCGTGCGCCGTGGCGTGGGCGCGGCGGGCCGCCGGCGAGGATGAGGCGCTCGGCGCGAAACCGGTGCCCACGGTATGGCTCCAGCAGGCGCGCCATGCCGGCGTCATCGGTGTCCTGGCCGATCAGCGCGTGCCCGATCTGCTTCGCGACGTGGTAATCCCTGAACGTCGGCGCATCGGCGTCACCCCAGGCCGTCTGCGCGACCTTGGCACTCGTCCACACTCCGAGCCCGGGCACGGACCGCAGGCGAGCGTGGGCCTCGGCGTGCGGCAGGTCCGCCGTCCGCTCGAGCGCGTCGGCGTGGTCGAGCGCTCGCATGATCGTGCGCGACTGCGGTGGCTCGACGCCGGCCTGCAACCACGCCCAGGACGGGATGCGTCGCAACCCCCGTGCGTCCGGCGCGGCGTGCATGCGGGCGACGGCATGCGCCTGCGGGCCGGCTGCGCGCACGACCTCCGCGGGCGTCGGGATGGGCGTGCCGTAGCGGCGTACGAGCACCCGAAACCCGCCGAACGCCTGCTTGCCGGTGACCTTCTGCTCGAGGATGCTCGGCACGAGCGAGGTGATGACGAGTCCCGTGCGCGGGGCGCGCCAGTGACGATGGTGCGGCTGGCGCAGTGCCGCCGTCACCCGGTCGTGACGGGCCACGAACCCGGACGGGTCGTCGTCACCGCCCAGGATGCGAGGCACCCGACCCTGGAACCACGCCGCACCCGGGCCGTAGGCCCGCAGCTCGACGCGGTCGGGACGCTCGGCGCGCGCGCTGCCATCGGGCATGGCGGCGGTTCGCGGCTCACAGCCCGCCATCCCACCGAGGCCCGGCCTATCCGCTCGTGCGGCTCCGGGCGTCGCTACGGGTGCACCGCCACGCACGGGCATCGAGCGCCACCACGTCAACGCCGGCCCGAGGGGCGTCGTCACCGCCCACCACAACTGCCGTTCGCCGATGACCATGCTCGGGTCGCCCACGCCGCGGCGCAGGGCGCCGAGGATCTGCGCTAGCGGCACCGGCCGGCCGGGTTCCCACACCTCGAACAGGTCGGCCGACATGGCGCCGGGCGCGCCCGCCCCGTCGGCCCCGTGGACTGTGTCGCCCCCGCCGGCCCCCTCGGCCGCGTCAGCGACGTCCATCAGACCCACGCTCCTCGAGGCCGCGGGAGACCACAGCACTCACCTCGCGCTCCACCTCGTCGAGTGGAACCCGCTCACCGAGGAACGCCTCGAAGATCCCGGCTTGCTCGGGCGAGACGTCGGTGTCGAGGTGCGCCACGCTCGGCTCACTCACCCACACGACGGGCATGCCGACCATGGCCGACAGGTTGATGAGGGCCGTGCTCGGCCCGCCGAGCGCCAGGCTCGCACGCACGACGTCCGGGTCGAGCTCGGCGGTGCCCCGCGAGAGCATGATGTCGAACTCCGCGTACCGGGCGCGATCTTCGGCGGGGTGCGGACGCACGAGCGGTCGCAGCCCGGCCGCGGCCGCGGCGTCCGCGAGGCGTCGCACGTACGCGAGGTAGGCCTCCGGCGAGCACCAGCCGAGGTCGACGACCGGCTGGGTGAGGATGACGGCGCTCGCGTCGCTGCCGGGGCGCGCGTCGCCCAGCTCGCGTCCGAACTCGGCGGCGACGGCCGGCAACACCTCCCACGATGATCCGACCGAACGGAACGTCGGCCACCGCAGCGTCGTGCAGGCGCGCGCGATGGCCGCGGTGACGAGCGTGCGCGCTGCGGCCTTCGCCGCCGGGGTGCCGTGACGCTCCAGCGCCGCCCGCCGCGAGTCACGCGAAGCGTAGGAGCCGATGCCCTCGTCCGTGACGACGACCTCGATGCGCCGCGTCGGGTTGGCTCGTCGCAGCCGGGCGACGGCCTTGAGCCCCGGCGCGCCCACGGCGACGTAGAGGCAGCGGGCCGCGTCGTCGAATCGCCATCCGGGCATCCCGTCTTCGACGGTGACGCTCCCGCCCTGAGGCAGCAGCTCGCGCGCGTCGTCGACGGTGACGGCGGCGGAGGCGAGGAACGCGGGCGCGGCGACGAACGAGACGCGGATCGGCGTGACCCCGTCGACGAGGGTGCGCACGTAGGAGGCGATGTAGACGAGGTGACTGCGGTTCTTCACCCCGGTGATGGCGACGTGGATGCCCCGCGTGCCCTGCGCGTCGAGCGACGCTGGGCGGCCGCTCGAACGAGTGAGTCTGCGACGCAGCGAGGTTGCGGCCCCCATCACAGCACCGGGGGCCGGCCGAGACGCGTCAGCCGGGCGACGGTCGACCACGACATGACGCGCCGCTCCCCCGCGTCGGTCCGCACGCCCTCGACGAAACCGTCGAACCAGGTCTTGAGTGCGTCCTTGTCCTTGACGCGCAGCACGGTGATGGCGGCCCAGTTGCCGAGGTAGAGGGGCACGAGCGGCGCCGGCAGGTTGCGCTTGGCGACCCACACCCGGTTGCGCGCGTTCATCCGGTAGTACACGGCGTGACGCGCGGGGCTCGTCGCGGGGTGCTGGACGGTGATGCTCGGCACGTACTGGATGACCCAGCCGGCGTCGATGAGCCGCCAGGCGAGGTCGATGCCCTCGTGGCCGTAGAAGAACGCCCCGGGCCAGCCGCCGACTTCCTCGAACGCGGTACGCCGGGACAGGTGGATGCCTTCGAGGAACCACGTCGCGGGCCCGGGCTTGCCGCCGCCTTCGACACGCAGGCGCGGAATCCATCGCCGCGGCGTCGGCTTGCCCGTCGGATCCTGCCCCAGCGGGCCGATGACGGCGTTCTTCGGGTCGCGTTCCATCTCTCGCACCATGTCGGCGAGGACGTGGTCGTTCGGCAGGGTCGCGTCGTCGTCGTAGAAGAAGAGGTAGTCACCGCGCGCCTTGGCTGCCCCGATGTTGCGCCCGCCCGGGATGCCGAGGTTCTCCGGCGAGTACAGGGCGCGCACGAGGTCGGGGAACGGCCACGGGTTCTCGGCCGGATCCCACCCGTTGCCGAGCAGCACGACGTCGAGTTCGACGTCGCGCTGGGCGATGAGCGAGTCGAGCGCCGCCCGCAGATCGTCGGGGCGGTTGCCCATCGTCATGAGGACGACGCCGACCCTCGGCAGCGCCCTGCCCTCGGACGAGCCCGGTTCCGCACCCGGTTGTGTCATCATCATGTCTTTCCTCCGTCATGGGAAACCGTGGCGCTCACCGCACCTCGACTCAGCTGCCAGGCTAGAGTGCGCCGCCGACAACCCCGGAATCTCGGGGTTTTGCGCCGCTCAACGCCGCCGCGCGCGTCATGACGACGTCACCTCGAACCTCCGTGCGCCACGCCACCCGACCCACCGCGGCATCCTCCAGCACGTCGGCCGGCACGGCGAGCCCATGGCGCGAGAGCCACGTGATGATCGGGACGTCGGCGAGCTTGGCCAACGCTTCGGCGCGCGTCCAGGCCCCGGCGAACTCGACCGGGTCGTCCACCCCGAACCGCCGTACCAAGGACGCCCGCACCGGCGCGACGATCTCGGCGTCGATGACGAAACGCGCGCTCTCCCTCACCCGTTCGGGCACACACCAGCCGAGGCCGGTCCCGTCGGCGAGGTAGCTACGCGCGGCGTCGGGAAACGTCGTCGCGTTGACGTCGGCGGCGCGCACGACGTCGCCGTCACGCACGGCGGCCTCGAGCACCACACATGCGGGTGAGGTGTTCGAGGCCGGTGGCCGCGTCGTGGGGTCGTTCAGATCGAGCCGCCGCCGTCGATCGTCAGCACCATGCCGTTGATGTTCGTGTCTTCGAACAGCAGCATGCGCAGCGTCGGCGTGATGTTCTCCGGCTCGACGAGACGGTTCGTCGGCGTCCGGCGGGTGATCGTCGACAGCTGCTCGGTGCCGAGCACGGAGCTCATCTCCGAGGCGAAGAAGCCGGGCGCGATCGAGTTGACGAGGAATCGCCCGTGCATCTCCCGCGCGAGCGAGCGCGTCGCGGCGTCGAGGCCACCCTTCGTCGCCGAGTACGCGACGAGGCCGGCGTAACCGCGCTGCGCGCAGACGCTCGTCACGTTGACGATGCGGCCCTTGCCGACCTTCGCCATCGCGTGACGCATGAACGCGCGCGTGACGAGCAGCGTCGCCGTCAGGTTGGTCGAGATGATGTCCTCGATGCGCTCCGGCGTCGTGTGCAGGTGCAGCGAGTCCTGACCGATCGCCGCGTTGTTGACGAGTGCGTCGATCGGGCCGAGCACCTTCGCGGCGTCCTTGATGAACGACGTGACGGCCTTCGAATCCGTGATGTCGACCGAGCCGACGTACACGCGCTCCGGGTTGGCGTCCATGAGCTGCTGCAGTTCGGGCGTGACGGTGCGGGCGAACGCCGCGACCTTCGCGCCGTTCGCGAGCACCTCCTCGACGAACGCGAGGCCGAGGCCGCGCGAGCCTCCGGAGATGAGGACGCAGGAGGCTGCGGGGATGACGTTCGGCTCGTTCGTGGTCTCAGACATCGCTCTTCAGGCTCTCCTTGATCGGGATCTCACTCAGGTACTTGACGCGGCGTGGCACCGCGTATTCGGGCAGTCGCTCGGCGCACCACGCCTGCAGCGCAGCCTGGTCGGGGGCATCGGGGTCACCCTTGGCGAGGCCGTCGCGCAGGACGACGTCCGCTGCGACGACGTTGCCGACGAGCGGCGCCTTGCGCCCGCGCACGGCGGCCCAGGCGACGTCGGGGTGCTCGAGCAGCACTGCCCGCACGGCGCCCGCGGACGCCTTCGACCCGCCGACGTTGATCTCGTCGCTCGCGATGCGGCCGGTGATGACGACGCGTCCTTCGGCGATCTCGACGTGGTCGCCGGTGTGGATGACGGCGTCCATGCCCTCGGCGGCCTTCGGCGAAGCGATGAGCAGCTCACCGTCCTCGACGCTCAGGCGCGGGCGCCCGGCGACCTCGCGCTCCAGCCAGGTTTCGGGGAATCCGGCGAGCCCGTCGTGGACGGCGATCGCCGCACCGGCCTCGGAGCTCGCGTAGATCCATGAGATACGTGCGTCGGGGAAGACCTCACGCAGTCGGTCGAGGATGCCCTGGTCGACGGGTTCGCCGCCGAGCGTGATCTGTTCGAGCTTCAGCTGGGCGAGCACGTCACCGTTGCGCCACAGCGCTTGACGCCAGAACGTCGGCGTGCCGGATGCCGCCGTCACGCCCGCCGCGAGCGCCTGCTGCGGCCACTCGTCGAGCTGCGAGGGTTCGACGAAGACGACGTCCTGCCCGGGCATCGTGAGCGAGAGGGTGACGACCTGCCACCAGGCGTAGGCGCCCGGGGTGTAGGGGCACAACCAGGTGCGCGCAGGCTGCTGCCCCCCGACGGTCGTCAACGACTCCAGGGTGTGTGCCACCTGCTTCGGACGCCCGGTCGAACCGGACGTCAGCAACCAGATGCGGCCCGCCTCGGGCTCGCGCGGCGCCGTAGCGGCCTCGAGCGTGACGCCGCCGGCGCTGTCGCGCACGAGCGTCAGCCCCCCGTCACGCAGCTGCGCCGCCTGCTCGTCCCCGATGCGCGACGCGGTCGCGATGAGCGTCTCGCGGCCCGGGTCGAGCGCTGCGTTCCAGGCGGCCTGAGCCGCCGCTCGGTGCCCCGAGACCAGGCAGGCCGCGGCGGGCGGCAGCGTCGGTGTGTCGGACGATGCGCCGTACGGCGCCTGCGCCAACTCAGCCCACGTGCCGTCGAACTCGCCGACGACGACGCGGTTGCCCGCGCCCGCAGGACGCGAGTCGAGCACCCCCGTCATTCGGCCTTCTGAAGCTCGTCGATGAAGTCGAGGACGTCTCCGACGGTCTCGATGGAGCGCAGGCCGGGCGCGTCGAAGTTGAGTTCGGTGTCGAGCTCGTCCTCGACCTGCAGGGCCAGTTCGGAGAAGTCGAGCGAGCGGAAGCCGATGGTGTCGAGGCGCGCGGCGTCGTCGGCGGGCAGTTCCTTGCCCTGGGCGGCGAGGACCTCGCCCATCATCGTGCGGACCTGATCGCGGCTGAGCGTGCTCATGACTTCACCTTTGCTCGATGCTGTGACGGCCCGGCGCTCACTCTGCGCGCCGCTGGGGGCGCAGCATGCCTGCCGTGGCCTGTTTCCTTACGGGGTAGTCTAGACATTCCGGCTGTCTGCGCCATTTCGTGCGTTTCGGCACCCGGCCCAGCCGTATTCGAGGGAGATCGACGATGCTTCGTCCCGCCACCGACGCCGACCAGGAGAACGTGCGCACCTGGCGCAACCATGACGAGGTGCGAGCCGTGTCGCTGACGCAGCACGTCATCAGCGCTGACGAGCATGCCGCGTGGTGGGCGAACACGAAGGACAACCCGTCGCGTCACGTGCTCATCTACGAACGCGGTGGCGTGCCGTCGGGCGTCGTCACCTTCTTCGACCTCGACGTCGACGCGAAGACGTCGTGGTGGGGTTACTACCTCGACAACGACGGCCTCACCGCGCGCGGTGAGCTGCTGCCGGCGTGGATCCAGATCCAGCGCGAGGCCGTCAAGTACGCCGACGCCGAACTCGGTCTGGACTCTCTCGACGCCGAGGTGCTCGAGATCAACGAAGGCGTGCGCCGGTTCAACAAGCGCAACGGCTTCACCGAGCTGGAGACGCAGACCCGCGAGATCGGCGGCGAGAACGTCGCCGTCATCCACGTGCGCCGCGAGCGCCCCCGCACCGACCGCCAGGAGCCGACATCATGACGCAGAACCCGAACCAGAACATCCGCATCGGTGACGTCGAGGTCGGCCCAGGCGCCGAGCCGTACATCATCGCGGAGATGTCGGGCAACCACAACGGCAGCCTCGAGACCGCGCTCGACATCGTCCGCATGGCCGCAGCACAGGGCGCGCACGCCATCAAGCTGCAGACGTACACGGCCGACACGATCACGATCGACGTGCGCACCGACGAGTTCAAGATCTCCGGCGGGCACGAGCTGTGGGGCGATCGCTACCTCTACGACCTCTACACGGAGGCGCACACCCCGTGGGAGTGGCACGAGCCGATCTTCGCGCTCGCGAAGGAGCTCGGCATCCACGCCTTCTCCTCCCCCTTCGACCCCACGGCCGTCGACTACCTCGAGAAGCTCGACGTGCCCGCGTACAAGATCGCGAGCAGCGAGATCGTCGACCTGCCTCTCATCCGCTACGCGGCAAGCAAGGGCAAGCCGATCATCATCTCGACGGGGATGGCCTCGCTGGGTGAGATCAACGCGGCCGTCGAGGCGGCGCGCAGCACGGGCAATGAGCAGATCATCGTGCTCGCCTGCACGGCCAACTACCCGGCCGACCCGAGCGAGTCGAACCTGCGCGGCATCCCCGTGATGCGCGACGCCCTCGGCACGCTCATCGGCTACTCCGACCACACGATGGGCATCGGCGCGGCTGTCGCCTCCGTCGCGCTCGGCGCGGTTCTCGTCGAGAAGCACGTGACGCTGAACCGCGAGGACGGCGGCGTGGACTCGGCGTTCTCGTCCGAGCCGGAGGAGCTGAACCAGCTCGTCACGCAGACGAAGATCGCGTGGCAGTGCCTCGGCGAGCCGCGCATCGGCGCCCGCGCGCAGGAGAAGGAGGGCCTGCGCTTCCGCCGCAGCCTGTACGTCGTCGAGGACGTCAAGGCTGGCGACGTCGTGACGGCGCAGAACGTGCGCTCCATCCGCCCCGCGAACGGCCTGCCCACCGATACCTTCGACACGCTCGCGGGTCGCACCTTCACTCAGGACGCTCCCAAGGGCACCCCCATGTCCTGGGACCTGGTCTGATACGCGCCTAACGAAGGAAACGCATCGCCGTGAGTGATACGCCCCTGCTGTCGGTTGTCGTCCCGTTCTACGGGGTCGAGGACTACCTGCTCGAATGCCTTCAGTCGTTGCAGGCCCAGACGCTGCGAGACATCCAGGTCGTGCTCGTCGACGACGGCTCCCCCGACGACAGCATCGAGATCGCCGAGGCCGTCGCGGCCTCCGACGAGCGTTTTCAGGTCGTGCGCCAGGCGAATGCAGGCCTCGGCCCGGCCCGCAACACAGGCCAGGCCCACGCGGTCGGCGAGTTTCTCACGTTCGTCGACTCCGACGACATCGTGCCGCACCGCGCGTACGAGCAGATGGTCGCGTCGCTGCGCTCGTCCGGTTCGAGCTTCGCGGTGGGCAACGCGCGCCGCTTCTCGCGCACGTCGGGCGTCCGCCAGTCGTGGGCCCACGCACGACCGTGCGCGAAGGACGCCATCGCGACCCACATCCTGGAGCGGCCTACCCTCGCGTACGACCGCATGGTGTGGAACAAGATATACCGGCGCGACTTCTACGAGGAGTACAGGTACGCCTTCCCGCCGATCAAGTACGAGGACTGGCCGGTGACGATGCGGGCCCACCTCGATGCGCTCACGGTCGACGTGCTCAAGACGCCTACGTACTACTGGCGTGAGCGCGAGTCCGGCGACTCGATCACGCAGCAGGTGTTCAAGTACGAGAACCTGCTTGACCGCGTCATCAGCGCCGAGCAGGTCTTCGACGTCCTGGATCGCCAGGCCTCCCCCGTGGTGCGTTCGATGGCGCACCGACACCTGTTGGAGATCGACATGGTGGCTATCGCGCAGGCGTTCGCCGTCGCCGAGGCGTCCGATGTTCCCCGTCTGCTGGAGCTCTCGTTGCGCTTCGTCGAGCGCCTCGAACCGCCGCACTCGGGTGAATCGCGGTACAATACCCTGCAGTATCACGCGCTGAAGGCCGGTGACGCCGATCTCTTGCGCGAACTCGCTATCTTCCGTGACGCCGGCGGGCTGGCCGGCGGCACGAGTGTGAGCCGATCCCGTCTCAAGCCCTGGCGGTGGAACCTCAACTACCCCGGCCGCACCCATCGGGCGACGCCGAACAACCTGTACGAACTGCCCTTCACCGCCTTGAAGTTGCAGACCTTGGTCACGTCCGCGCGAGCGACGAGCGAGCGCCTCGACATCGAGGCGACTGCTCAGATCGGCCATCTCCAGGCGGGCGACGACGACGCCGTCGCGGTGAACCTCGTCAACGGCATCACCCGCATCCCGCTGGAGGTCGAGACCTTCGACACGATCGACGCCTTCCGCGGCCGCAGCCGCGTCGGCCTTCGCTTCGGCGTCGATCTCGAGTCGTTGCGTGGCCGCCACGACCTCGTCTGGCCCCTCCGCTTCGAGGTGACCCGCACGAGCGCTGGCGTCACCCGCACGAGCCCGCTGACGGGCGCGGGCGCAGGGTCCGCCCAGTACCCGCAGGGAGCCTTCTTCGGCCCAAGCCAGTTCCTCCAGCCGGGCCTCACCTCGGGCAACGTGTACTGCATCCATCGGGTTGCCTTCCCCACGGTCGTCGAGGTGCTGGAGGCCTCGGACGGCGCGTTCGTCGTGCGTGGCACCATCGCCGAACCGGCCCGCAACGCGGCCGTCGTCGTCGTCCGCCCCGACGGTGCTCTGACCTTTCCCGCCACGCTGGAATCCGGCCTCGACGGCATCCAGCACTTCACGGCCCGCCTTGACCCCGCCGTCGTGCTCGACGGCGATTCGAGCGACGACCCGTTCCTGCATACGGCAACGCGACGCGTCGCAATGCGTACGGAGTTCGGCGACGTCGACCTCACCTGGCCCGGCTACGACGCAGACGTCGAGATCACCCAGGACGGTCGCCGCGTCGCACTCACGCGCAGCCGCTTCGGGAACGCCACCCTGACCTTCGGCCCCCTCGTGCCACACGTGGACTCCGCCCGTCAGGTCGGCGACGACCTGCTGCTCGAAGGTACCCACCTGGGTCTGCCGGTCCAGGAAGGTCTCATGTGGCGCCTGTATCTGCCGGATTCGGACGAACATCTCGACATCCCCGTGGCCGTGGACGTCGACGGTTCCCGCTGGTCGTCGCGCACCACCCTGAGCTCCCTGCTGCCCGACGTCGATCGCCCGACCCAGCCGGGCGCTCCCGCAGCGGACTACAGCCTCTTCTTCCAGACGCAGGGGTATGACACCCCGGCGCCGATCGTGCCCTCGGCCCTCGGTGCCTTGCCGATCGAACGCCTCGTGGCCGGGCGCAACGTGCTCGTCACCTCCATCGCCGGTAGTACTCGAGTGCAGGTGCGCTGATGTTCCCGACCAACCAATCCTTCGGAAATTCCGTCGTCCTGGCTGCGGCAGCACGTCTGCCTCAGCCGCTGTTCCCGCCGACGATCCCCGGCTACGTCCAGCCATGGCTCGGTCAGGAGTCCAGCACTTCCGATCATCCTCGTGGCGTTCCTGCATTCGTGTGGGGCCCAGCCGCAAGGGAACGGCGCCACCGTGCCGGCTATCGCAATCACACTCCCATCGGCGCACCATGGCTGTACCTGTTGGCGCTCGAGGCGAATTCGGCCATCCCGGTGCCTCCGGTTCGCAAGGCACTGCTGCCGCCCGAACCAGAGCCGAACCGGTTGCTCTATTTCCCGCACCACGGGCTGCAGGGCGAGCTTGCCGCCCGAAGAACAGCCATAGCACTGGGGTCGCAGGCCCCTGAGACAACAATCGCACTGACCCACGAACAGGCTGCGTCCGAGGCGACGCGCCGGGCTTACGAGGATGTCGGTGCGCGCGTCGTGGATCTCGGGCCGGCGCGCCAGGAGGTGGGCAGCGTCGCCCCTTTCTTCCTGCAGCGAATTCTCCAACTCATACGAGTTCATCGTTCCGTGCGCACCGATGTCGTGGGCACGTATGCGCTCTTCGCCCACAGCGCCGGCGCCATCGTCGAGGCGCATGTACCACGTGAGCGCCTCGATGCCCTGGTCGAGCGCGAACTCGGCCCGTCATGCGTCATGCCCGCCCAAGAACTTCGTGCGATCTTCGATTGGAGCACTCATGTCTGAGGCCCTGTTCACCCTCCTCGCTGACGCTGTGCCCAGCGGCGTAGATGTCGTCGTGCTGGGATTCGAAGACGACGCTCGCGCGGCCATGCGGGCCCACAGCGCCCCGGGCACGGTGTTATTCGTGGACCGGATCGCCGACCTACCTGCGGACACCGAGACGCTTCTCGCCGGGCCCGGTTGGGAGGCCGCATTCTCGGAGACGGATGAGCGCACCTTCGTCGAACGGCTGGCCCGCCTCGCCGGCCAGGTGCGGTCCGGCGCCACGATGGTCGTGGCGCTCGACAATCCCCATTCGACAGCTCGTCTGCTCACGGCCACGCCGCGTGCACTGGCGTCGCACGACGTGGACGCCAGCGCCCAGGATGAAACTCGGCCCGCGTCGCCGCGAGCGTTCACCGAGGCGCTGCGCCAGGTCGGGTTCGCTGCGGCGAGCATCCACAGCCTCTTCGGTACGAACGAGCGCTGGTGCGTCCTAGACGAGTACGCTCTCGAGGCCGCACGGACGGCCGATTCGCTCTCCGGTCTCGTAGCCTCGGCCTGCTCGGCCGTGGATCGGGCCCCGGTGCTGCCGGCCGAGCAGTTCACGGAGGCTCTGGCGGCAGCGAACGCTCTGTTCACTGCAGCCGACGCGTTCGTCGCTGTCGTCGGCGGCCGCGGCCGCAGCATCTACCTCGGGGGCGCCGGTCAAGACGTGCAATGGCTCGATGGCTCTGCGGCGGATCGTCGGTGGGTTGTCGGCGGTTCGAGTGACGACCCGGATCGTCCCAGCACCGTGGCACTCGCGCCAACCGCGCACCGTCTCTTGCTCACGGCTGCGGCTGCGAGCGACACCGGTGCCTTCCGTGACCTTGCCACACGCCTCGCACAGTGGGTGGCCACCTCGTCCTCGCTCGACTCGCGCCGTGATCTCACTTGGCGCGACGTAGTCGTCGAGGGCGACACGGTCAGTCTCACGCTGGGGGCGCCGAGTGGTGGCCACGCGGTTGACCCGCTCCCCCGCGACGAGTTGCTCTGTCGCTGCTGGTCCCATTTCGTCGCTGCCGCTCGCATCGATCAACCCGAACTGCCCTGGCCTGACGCGCTGACGGACGACGAACTCGTGCACCTGTGGCTGTCCATGAGCGGCGTCGGCGAGGAGCGCGTGCGTGAGTTGGTCGAGGGGCGCGCGCGCGCCACGACGGACGACGACGGACTGTGGGCTGCTCGGCATGCTGCAGCGGCAGCGACGCGACGCATCGCCGCACTGGAGGACGAAATTGCGGCGCTCCAAGCCACCTTGCGCCTACGCGACACCGAGATGGCCGTGCGCGCCCGGGCGATTCGCTCACTTCGCGGCCAGGTGTTGAGTGCGTCGAAGAACCGCGACCTCATGGCCAAGGCCAACGCCGACATCAAGGGCTCGGCCGCGTTCAAACTCGCGTCTCAGTTCCGCAAGGCTGCGCTGATCACCCGTCCCAAGCTCCTCGTGCGCGAACTCGGCAAGGCTGCTGACACGCGAGTTCGTGCCCTGCGACGCGCGGGCTGAGTGGGGCCGACAGACCGGATACGTGCAAGAGCGCACGGCCGCTCCTCTGAGGGGTGAGCGGTGCGCTCTCGCGCGTATCTCAGTCGAGAAAGCGTCTCTTGGCCTGCTTGAGCGGACCCATGGCGACGTTGCCGAGGCGATACGTCATCGAACGTCGCAGGTCCTCGGCGGACTTGCGCAAGGCCTCCTGCTGCTGGCGGGCGAGGGCCAGCTCGGCCGACTGTCGCTGCGCCCGGCTTCGCAGCTCACGCTCACGCAGGTTGAGGCGGCTCTCGAACCAGTTCGCGCGCGAGGCGAGGGCTTTGTTCTTCTCTTCCAGGCGCTCGATGACGGCGAGCAAGCCGGAGACGTCGTGCGCGGGTAGGTCGAGCATGCTGGCGCGTTGGGCGAGCAATGCGTCCAGGTCATCCGGGGCTGCGAGGCCCGCCATCGCGCCGATCGTCGCGGCCATCGTCCGATCATCGGTGGCTGCCGGCCACAGGTGGAGCGAGCCACGTGCTCGGATGACAGCGACGAAGTCGACGACCGCCGCCCACAGTGCGTCATCCAGCCGGCTCGAGGCCGGCGCCGGGGCAACGGTGGTGAACGCGTGGTCGTCATCGCGAGCCAAGGCAACGAGCAGGTTGTCGAAGCGCAGGTCGCCGACCTCCGCATCGAGACGGCCCTCACGCGCTTGCCCACGGGCCCACCCCACCCATCGTGCCAGGAGGGTGCGAAGTCGAGAGGCGTCGCCGCTCGCGCAGGCGTCGAGCGCCTCTTCTGCGAACGGGCGTGCCTGCGCCGCGATGGCGATCTGCCGATCACCCTGGCGGATCGTCCCGGCCGCGCACTCGAAGCGGATGACGCCACCATCGAGGGTCGAGGCGAGCACCTCGAGTTCCCCGCTCGCCGCGACCGGGCGACCTGCCACGACGAACCAGCCCGACGGCATCTGCGCGAGGCGTCCGCCCAGCACGGCGGCGCGTGTGACCCGGGTCGGGTCCGCGCCGATGCGCCGCAGCGCTGGGGACGCGAGAGTGAGGGCATCGAGCAGGGTTCGACCCTCATCATCGATCGACATGGTGTTCCAGGCGAGCAGGGTGTGCTCGTCCCAGGTGGGCAGCAAGTCGGCGACGCTCACCTCGCGTAGCTCCGTGGTGGCGAGTGCCGCGTCGAGGGCATCTCGATGACGCGGGCGCGAGGCATCGAACGTCGCGAGGACATCCCACGCAGCATCATCGTTCTGGGTGTAGCGCGAGCGCAGGCTCGTGATGCGATGCAGGCCGAGCTCGTTCTCCACCGCGAGCGCGAGGCGGCCACCGGGTGCGACGCACGCGACGACCGCTTCGAACACCGCGGTCCACGTGGGTGTCACGTCCTCGAGCGAGGGCACCCTGGCCAGGTCGTCGAGAACGAGAACGACGTCGTACTCACCGAGCTTCTGCTCGACGTTCAGGATGTCGCCGCACACGACCTGTGCGGTGGGGCGGTCGACGAGCGCTTCGGCGTATGTCGCGCCGTCGGGGATCGATCGGGTGAGCACGGTCAACGCGCCGGCGAGGTCGGCCAACTCGGTCACGAGGTCGAGGGCCGTCGGGCCGACGACGAGGACACGGTCTCCGGCGTCGACGAGGTTGGCGACGACCTCACGCACCGCGGCGGAGGCAGGTGCCCCCATCCGTGCCACGTCCGACCAGTTCTGCATCGCGCCGCGCTCGAGGCGCATGAGGCCGGTGTTCTCCAGGTCGATCGTCATCGCAGCAGTTCCATCTCTTCGCCCCAGCCCAGAACGAGGCCGAGTTCTTCGGGTGTCATGAGGAAGTCACGGCCAAGTTCCTCGTCCGCGACCTGACGAGCGAGGTCGAGGTCGAGGTGCTCTCCGTGCAGTTCTGGAAAGGTCTTCTCCAGTAGGTGCGTGCCGTCGAAGCCCTGCTTGATGCCCGGGATGTCCATGGGATCGCCGTACACAGCCGGGTCGAGACCGGCGGCAATGCCGTAGAAGATCGCGGTCGACAAGCGGTTCGAGGCGACGCGCTCGTGCCGTCGCAGCTCGACGAGCTGTCGTTCGAGAAAGTTCGAGGTACCGCCCTGATAGAACGTGCCGCGCTTGCCGAGCGTGATGACGCGGAAACCCGCGTCCTCGTAACGCCGGCGAACCTCCTCCTGTTCGTACTCGACGTAGTACAGGCACATCGTCACAGGACCGTCACCCTCGACGTCCTTGATCTGTGCAATGAGGCGATCATGGTCTCCGTCGACGGCCTCGTAATCCACAGTTCCGTGGAACGGAAACCAGATGGTGCCTTCGCGCGCGCCCATATCGGTTCCGGTCTGCGGGCGCATGCGGTCGAGATAAAGGAAAGGCGCGCCGATCGTCACGTAGTCACGCCAGCCGATGGCCTGGCCCCGTCGGCGGTTGACGTCACCCCACACGTACTTGGCGAAGCCGTGCGGGGGGCGGTGGCCGTAGCCGAATCCGTGAACGAACGTCCAGCCGTGCTGGATCACGCCGTTGATCCGTGGGGGGTGCTCGCGGTCGAGCCCGCAGTACTCGGCGAGCAGGTGGGCGTGCCCGTACCAGTGGTTGCTGGAGTCCACGGTGGCGGCTCCTCCGGATTCGTCTCGTGGCGGCTTGCCGCGCGTCGCCACCGGGCAGTCCCGAGGCTAGACGGCGACACACCATGGTGCCACAGCGGGGCAGGCAACATCGAACGCAGATCGCCGCCCACGTGCGTGGGCACCGGCCGCTCCCCCGCTCGCTGACTAGACTCGCCCCGTCCGCCCACGCCATCAGGAGGCCCCGTGCCCAAGCTCAGCGTCGTCATCCCCTTCTACGGAGTTGAGGACTACCTCGAGGCGTGCCTCGTCTCCGTGCGCGACCAGCTCCTGCACGACGTCGAGGTCATCCTCGTCGACGACGGCTCGCGGGACGGTTCTCGCGCCATCGCCCAAGGCTTCGTCGACGAGGACGCGCGCTTCCTGCTCGTCACGCAGGAGAACGCCGGCCTCGGGCCCGCACGCAACGCCGGGGCCGCACACGCGACAGGTGAGTACCTGACCTTCCTCGACAGCGACGACCTCCTGACCGCACGCGGGTACTGGACGCTCGTGACCACGCTCGAAGCCACCGGTTCCGACTTCGCCGCCGGCAATGCGCTGCGGTTCACCGACGCGGCCGGCACCTACCAGTCGTGGACGCACGCCCTGCCGTTCGCGACACCGGCCCGCCGCACCACTCTCGCCGAACGCCCCGACCTGATCCGCGACCGGATGGTGTGGAACAAGGTGTACCGGCGTTCGTTCTGGGAGCGCGGTGACTTCGCCTTTCCACCGATCCGGTACGAGGACTACCCCGTCACCCTGCGCGCCTACCTCGAAGCACGCAGTGTCGACATCGTCGACGAGCACGTCTACCTGTGGCGCGATCGCGAGTCGGGCACGTCGATCACCCAGCAGACGGGTGATGCGCGCAACGCCGCCGAACGCTTCGAGTCAGCCCGCCTGGTGATGGATGTCCTGCACGCCCACGATGCCCCGGCCGAGGTGACGCGTCGCGTCGCGAGCTACTTCGCCCGTGTCGACCTCGTCTCTCTCGCCGGCACGATGGTGAGCGCACCCGAGGCCGATCGCCCGGGGTTGGAGCGCATGGCGTGCGAGCTCGCGGCGATGATCGACCCACGCGAAGCAAGCGATCAGACGCAGGTCTCGAAGTTGATCCACACCGCCCTGCGCCGTTGCGACCTGCCGTTCGCCCGCGCGCTGGCGCGCTGGCGCAATGGCGGCTCGAAAAAGACGCTCGTGCGGGACGTCGCCCGGTTGCGCGACCCGCGCGCCGCAAGCGAAGTCGCGGTCGCGCTCATCGCCTCGCGCACACCCCAGCACCCACTCAAGGAGCGCCGACTGCGCTCCAGCCTGCACGCCGTCTCGACGAACGCTGCGCGGATCGACGTCGTCATCGACACGCGCCTCAATCCGGCGCTCGCGCGCCATGCCACCGTCAGTGCACAGCTCATCCCTTCGACGTCAGTGCGTGACGAGCGGTCGTCACATGTCGAAGGGCCCTCGCACGGCCAGGCGGCCTCCCCCGGCATGACACACTCGCCGAGCGATGTGGGCGCCGTGGCGCTGCAGGTGACGACCCGTGAGTCGATGCCGTGGGGTGTTCGACTGCACCTGAGCGCCGCGCTGGGCACGCGCGTCGATCTGGGCCACTACGCCCTCGACCTGCGCTTGAGCCTGCCCGGCGGTCTGCAGCGCTGGCGCGGCCAGGTGGAAGGCTCCCCCGATGTGCTCGCCGGCCCCACGAGGACCGCGACCGCCCCACCTCGCGCCACGCGCGCATCGATTCCACGAGCAGGCTGGGTGCAGCCCGTCACGCAGCCGCGAGCAGGCCTGGCGGTCCTCGCGGGCGACGAGGTCGTGCTCGCCGGCGCTCGGCTCGTCAGCGACGCCTTCGTCCTCGCCCTTCCGGCCGGCGTCTCGGCCCTTCAGGTGCATCGTCGCGCACCGATCGATCCGCTCGATGTGGTGGTGACGGCGGGCGCCGTCCGCCTCGACCCTGCTGAGATGTTCGCCGGGGACGCGCCCATCAACCCCGTCGACGGTATCCACGAGGCCGCACTGCTGGGAATCGAGGACGGGGAGCGCCGCCCGTTGCTCATCTCCGGTTCGGCGGGCCCGCTCGAGGTGTCTTTGCCCGACGGCGCCCGGGTGCAGCTCGCGCGCGACGGCCGCGGGCGCGCGCTGCTGCGCAAGCTCCCGGCGGCGTTCGGCGACGTCTGACCAGGCCCGGCCAGCACAGCTGGAGCCCCGCCTGCGACGACGCGAGCGAAGGGCGACGCCCACGAAGAAGGCGCTCACCCCGATGCCGGGGCGAACGCCTTCTTCACGAATCGACGATGTGAGTCACGCCCCGCAGAACGTCCGAATGATCTCGATGACCCGATCGACGTCCGAGTCGGCGAGGTCGGGAAACATCGGCAGACTGATCTCCTGCTCGTAGTAGGCCTCGGCCTTCGGGCACATGCCGCGCTTGTAGCCGAGATCGGCGAAGTACGGCTGCCAGTAGACCGGGATGTAGTTGACCTGCACACCGATGCCCTGCGCACGCAGATGGTCGAACAGCTCGCGGCGTCGGCCGTCGGTGATGCGCAGCGGATAGAGGTGCCAGACCGGTTCCGCGCCCGCGCGGTGGCCGGGCAACGTCAGCTGCTCGATGCCCGCGAGGCCCTCGTTGTAGCGGTCCGTCAGCTCCTGACGGCGCGTCTTGAACTGCTCCAGTCGCGTCAGCTGGCTCGAGCCGAGCGCGGCCTGCAGGTCGTTGAGCCGGTAGTTGAGGCCCAGTTCGGGCATCTCGTACCACCACGCGCCCTCGTCGGGATGACGCAGCTGGTCGGCCTCGCGCACCATGCCGATGCCCTTGAACCGGCGCGCGCGCTCGAGGACGTCGGCGTCCTTCGCGACGACGGCGCCGCCCTCACCCGTCGTGAGGTTCTTCGTCGGGAAGAAGGAGAACGTCGTGATGTCCGCGAGGGAACCGACCGGCACACCGTTCAGGGAGCCGCCGACGGAGTGCGCCGCGTCCTCGAGCAGGTACGCGCCCGCATCCTTCGCGACCTTCGACAGCGCGGGGGCGTCGATGGGGTGGCCGCCGTAGTCGACGCCCGCGATCACCTTCGTCGAGGCGGTGACCTCGGCGGCGGCGGCCTCGGGGTCGAGGTTGCCCGTGTCCTCGCTGATGTCGGCGAAGACGATCTTGGCGCCCAGCAGCGCCGCCGCGGTCGCCGTTGCGAGGAACGTCAGCGGGGTCGTGATGACCTCGTCGCCCGGGCCGACCTCGGCCGCGGCGTACGCGACGTGCAGCGCAGCCGTGCCGGAGGTGACGGAGACCGCCGGCTCGGCGACGCCGGCCAGTTCGCCGATCTGCTTCTCGAACGACTCGACGTACGGGCCGGTGGTCAGCCAGTCACCCGACAGCACCTCCTGCACGGCGGCGATGTCGGCGTCGTTGATGGACTGACGGCCGTAGGGCAGCATCCGCGCGCCCTCAGATGCCCGAGGCGAGCATCTGCTGCAGCTGCTCGATCGTGTACCACTGGTCGTTGTCGCCCGAGGAGTAGTGGAAGCCGTCCTCGACGGGCTTGCCGTCCTTCGGCGGCTCGTAGCCCCACGTCGCGAAGTCGGGCTGCAGGACGAAGTACTTGCCGTCCTTGACGATCACCGCGCGGCGGCCCTCCTCCGGGGAGATCATCTCCTCGTGCAGCTTCTCGCCGGGGCGCAGGCCGACGTCGTGCATCTGCGCGCCGGGGGCGATGGCCTGCGCGAGGTCGGTGACCTTCATCGACGGGATGCGCGGCACGAGCAACTCGCCGCCCTGCATGAGGTCGAAGGTGTCGAGCACCATCTGCACGGCGTCGTCGAGGGTGATGAAGAAGCGGGTGCAGCGCAGATCGGTGATCGGCAGCGACTCGCCGGCCTCGTGCATCGCCTTGAACTTCGGGATGATCGAACCACGCGAGCCCATGACGTTGCCGTAGCGCACGACGGCGAAGCGCGTCGGGTAGGCGGCGGCGTAGTGGTTGCCGAGGATGAACAGCTTGTCGGCCGTCAGCTTCGTCGCGCCATAGAGGTTGATCGGGCTCGAGGCCTTGTCGGTCGACAGTGCGACGACCTTCTTGACGCCCGCGTCGATGCACGCCTCGATGACGTTCTGCGAACCGATGACGTTCGTCTTGACGAACTCGTACGGGTTGTACTCGGCCGTGTCGACCTGCTTGAGCGCCGCGGCGTGCACGACGTAGTCGACGCCGTGCATGGCGCGCTTGAGGCGGTCGAGGTCACGGATGTCACCGATGAACCAGCGCAGGCGCGGGTCGTCCTTGAACAGCGCGCGGCACTCCCACTGCTTCAACTCGTCACGCGAGTAGATGACGACGCGCTTGGGGTTGTGCTCGGCGAGCAGCTTCGTGATGAAGGCCTTGCCGAAGGAACCGGTACCACCGGTGACCAGGATGGACGAATCGTCAAGAATGCTCACGCGGGCTCCCAAATCATGTCGTACGTCGGTGACGCCGGAGCAAACGCCACGCGACGTGGCGCCTCACCGTTCTGCTCGATATCAGGTCAAGGCTAGCACCCGGCCCGTAGGCGCCCCCCGACCGTGCAGGCGGGGTGAGAGCATCGACGCATGGACGCTTCTCGTTCCCCGTCTCCCGCTGCGTGGCCCGGCGAGCCCGCCGCGACGACGCCTTCCTCCCCCACCCGTCGCGTCGTGCTGCGCGCCGATGCCACACCGACCATCGGCGTCGGGCACGCGATGCGATTGCTTGCGCTCGCCCAGGAGTTGCGCGGACGAGGCATCGAGGTGCACCTCGCGGGCGATCTCGATGTGGCATGGGTGGCGTCGGCCTACGCCGAGGCCGGCGTTCTCGTGCACCCCTGCCCCACCGACCCCGACGACCTCGCCACGCTCGTGCTCGATCTCGACGCGCGGTGGTGCGTACTGGATCGCTACGACCTGGGTCCGCGCTGGGGCGTGTGGCTGCGGCGAGCCGGCGTCGTCGTCATGGCGATGGTGGACGGGCCGTTCTCGGCTGATCAAGACGCCGACCTCTACGTCGACCAGAATCCCGGTGCGACGCCTCGTGCCGTCGGCGCGGGACAGCTCGCCCTCGCAGGGGCGGACTACACCCTCTTTCGTGACGACGTGCTCGCGCTGCGCCGCCCCGTCGGTGACGTCGCCGTCGATGACGTCGCCGACGAGGAGCAGCGCCCTCTGCGCGTGCTCGAGGTGTTCGGCGGCACCGACCCGTGCGGCGCGGCGCCCGTCGTCACACCTCTCGTACTGCAGGCATGCAGCGGCCTGGCCGCCGACATCACCGTCGTCACGCCTGACCGGACGTGGGTCGCCCCCCTCGCCGCGGATGCACCCCCCGGTGTCGAACTGCGAGCGAGCGGACCGGTGAGCGACCTCGCCGCGCGCGCCGCGGCCTGCGACCTCGTCGTGACCGCGAGCGGGTCGTCCGTGTGGGAACTCATGTGCCTCGGTGTCCCGCTCGGCGTCGTCTGCGTCATCGACAACCAGCGCCCGGGTTACGACATGGTGGCCGATGCAGATCTGGCGCTCGGGCTCGGCGACCTCGAGATGCTGCGACGCGACGATGACGCGCGCGCCGCGGCCGTGAGCGCGCTGCGCGAGGCGTTCACCGACCGCGACGTGCGCGTCGAGCGGGCCGCACGGGCTCAGGAGTTGCTCGACGGTCGGGGTCGCGCCCGCGTGGCGGAGGCTCTTGTCAGCCTGGCTCGCTAGGCTGGCGAACGCACCCTCGTCGAATCGGCACTGTTTCGAACAGCACCGTCCCAGCAGCTCCGGAGGCTCACCGTGACCCGCACCCGCGTCGTCATCCAATCCCGCCTGAACTCGAGCCGGCTGCCCGGCAAGGCGCTCATGACGATCGGCGGGATGCCGCTGATCGAGCTCGTCGCGCGCCGGGCCTCGCGTGATGGCCACGAGGTCGTCGTCGCCACCAGTGAGGAACAGTACGACACCCGCATCTTCGACCACCTCGCCCGCGTCGACATCCCGGCGATGCGTGGCTCACTCGACGACGTGCTCGGCCGCTTCGTCGAGGCGACGAAGGACATGGACGACGACGACCGCGTCGTCCGCCTGACCGGCGACAACCCCGTCGGCGATTCGAGCCTCATCGACGAACTCGTCGAGGCCATGGATGCGGGCGGTTACGAATACGGTCGCAACGACGTCTCACACATGCCCGAGGGGCTCGGATGCGAGGTCTTCCGCGTACGCGATCTGCGGCGCGCCGCCGCATCGACGAGCGACCCGTACGACCGCGAGCACGTGACCCCGTGGTTGCGCCGCAACGTCAAGACCCTCGACTTCGTCCCGGCCGCGAACCCCGGCGACCCCGAGCGCTTCCGCTGCACCGTCGATGTCCTCTCCGACTACGACCGGGTGTGCCGCCTGTTCGCCAACAAGCCGGACCCGGTCGCCGTCCCATGGACGGACCTCATCGCAGAGATCGGCGGGCCCGCCTTCACCGCCGGTCCCAGCGTGCCGCGCCGCGACGACAGCGAACTCGATCAGTCCGTCATGATCCTCGGCGGCCAGGCGTTCGCCGGCCCCAACGCGCCGTCGGCCGCGGAGATCCGCGCGATGCTCGCGACGGCCGTCAACCGCGGCGTCAACCACGTCGAGGTCGGTCGAGGCGACCACAACGCCGAGGAGATCCTCCACAAGTGCGGCGAGCCGCAGCTGACACAGCGGCTGCACTTCATCTCCCGCCTGCGTGAGATGCGCACCAACGACCCTCGACTCGCGGCCGCCGTCATCGAGGCCCAGCTCGAACGTTCCTTCGCCGAACTCGGCCGGCGTCGGGCGTCCGCCGTGCTCATGGCGAACGTCGACGAGGCGCACGACGCCGACGGCGCCGGCTGGCACCGCCTGCGCGACTACCAGGACAGCGGCGAGGTCGGCCGCATCGGCGTCAACGTCGAATCGCTCGAAGAACTCGAACGCGCCCTCGACCTCACCGGGCTCGGCTACGTGCAGTTCCCGCTCGGTGTCGCCGACCGGCAACTGCGCGCGGCGGGAGAGCTGCTCGGAGGGCGCGACGTCGTCGTCACGACGCACGCGACGTTCGCCGGCGGCACCGTGTTCGACCCGAGCGAACTCAACCGTCAGCTCGTGCTTCTTGCACACGAACTGGGACGCGCCAACGTCGCCGACCTGTGCGTCGCCTACAGCTTGTCGCACCAGTTCGTCGACTCCCTCGCGATCGGCACCCGCAGCAACCAGCAGATGATCGACGACCTCGCCTACTGCCTCAACGCCCCGCTGACGGCCGACGAGCGCGACGCCGTCGAGGAACGCCTCGACGCGGTGGTGTCCTGATGACGACCCGCACCCCGTGGCAGGTGCTCGAACACCTCGTCGCGACGGATCAGACGGCACCACGGGTGACGTTCTACGAACGCACACCCGGCCCCACGCAGGGTGAACGCATCGAGTTGTCCGCCAAGGTGCTGACGAACTGGGTGAGCAAGGCCGCCAACCTCTTGAGCGAGGAGCTCGACGTCGACGCGTCCTCGAGCGTCATCGTGCACCTGCCCGCTGCTCACTGGCGCACGGCCTACTGGTGCCTGGCCGTGTGGTCGCTCGGGGCGCAGGTCGTCTTCGTCGACGCCGACGACGACGATGGCGCCCTGCCGTCTGCCCCCATCGTGCGGGAGGCCGACGTGCTCGTCACCTCGAACCCTGCGGACGAGGTCGACATCGACATCGTCGTCGTCACGCTCGCGATGCTTGCGCGTCGATCGTCCGCTCCCCTGCCAACCGATGCGATCGATGAGGCGCAGGAGCTCAGCACCTTCGGCGACGTGTTCACCCCGTTCGATGTCCCGGCGCCGACGGCCGCCGCGCTGACCGTGGTGACGGGCGCCGGCGACGAGCGTCAGACGTCGTACGCCGACCTCACGACGCCACTCACCGACGCCGGCCGGCACTTCCTGGCCTCGCCGTCACCGGAGCTTCTCGCCGGCGTCCTGGCGGGCGGCGGCAGCGTCGTGCTCGTGCGAGGCGACATGGAGGCCGCTGACCTGGCGCGCCTACTGGAGCAGGAGTCCGCGCAGCCTCGATGAGGCGTCGTCGCCAGGCGTGCACGAAGGTGGACGAAATTCGCCGAGGTGCACGGAAATCGCGAAGGTGGACGCGATTCGCGAATGTGGACGAAGATCGCCGATGGGGACGGGAATCGCAGGTGGGTCAGCTGACGCCGGCGTCGAGATCCTTGTTGTAACGGTCGATGATCTCCTTCATCGGCCCGTCGCCGACGAGGGTGCCGCCCTGCAGGTAGATGCCGCGCGTGCAGAAGCGCGTGAGGTCACCTTCGGAGTGGCTGACGAGGAACAGCGTGCGTCCCTCGGCGAGAAGCCCTTCCATCCGCTCGTAGCACTGCTCGCGGAAGGCACGGTCGCCGACGGCGAGCACCTCGTCGACGAGGAGGATGGGCTCGTCGAGCTGCGTGATGACGGAGAAGCCTAGCCGCACCTGCATGCCGGAGCTGAAGTGGCGGAACGGCAGGTCGAGCCCCCGCTGCACCTGCGGCCCGGCGAACTTGACGATGTCGTCGAATCGCTCGTCGACCGTCTCCTTCTTCATGCCGTGCAGGCCGGCCATGAGGTAGATGTTCTCGCGAGCCGACAACTCGCCGATGAAGCCACCGGTGAGTTCGATCATCGGGGCGACGCCCTCGTGGATGCGCGCTGAGCCCTCGTCGGGAAGCAAGGTGCCGGCGATCATCTTGAGCAGCGTCGACTTGCCGCCACCGTTGGCCCCGACGAGACCGACGGCCTCCCCACGGCCGACGTCGAACGAGACGTTGCGCAGCGCCCAGAACGTCTCCTTGTCGTAGGAGGTCTTGCGCTTGTAGATGATCTCGCGCAGCGACAGGTTGCGCTTGCGGCCCTTGAGGAACTCGACGCCCAGGTCGTCGACCTCGATGACCGGCTTGCCCTCGGGGGTCTGCCATTCGACGGGCATCTCAGATCTCCTTGAGGATCGCGGGCTCGAGCTTGCGGAACACCCAGGAGCCGAAGGCGAGCCACCCGAGCGAGAGGACGAAGGCGAAGATCCAGCTGTGCCAGTCGGGGCCGTGCTCGCTGACGAAGCCCGCCCGGTACATGTCGATGATGCCGGTGAGCGGGTTGATCTGCATGAGCGTCGTCGCCCAGCCGAACCCGTGCTGCGAGGCCTTCTCGGCGAGCAGATGGATCGAGTAGATGATGGGTGTCAGGTAGAACAGCACGCGCAGGATGATGCGGACGATCCGGATGAAGTCGTCGACGAGCGCTGCCACCGGGGCGATGACGAGGCCCATGCCCATGAGCAGGATGAACTGGATGAGCAGCGCCGGGATCCAGTACACCAGCTCCCAGCTGAGCTGCACCTCCCCGTTGGCCCAGTAGTAGAGCATGAATCCGATGAGGATCGGCAGTGACAGCAGGTGCTCGATGCCCTTGGAGATGACCACGCGCGCCACCCACAACTCGCGCGGAAGGTTCGTCGAGCGGACGAGCAACCGCTCCGCGTAGAGCGCTCGCGCGCTCTCGTTGATGACGTTGTTGAACCAGTTCCAGGCGAGCATGCCGGCGACGATGAAGAGCACGATCGGCACACCGTCGGTGTTCTTGAACCGCTGAGCCATCGGCTCACCCGGTGAGGGGTCGCTCGCCCAGATGACGCCGAAGACGAACGAGTAGACCAGCGCCATGGCGAGGGGGTCGATCAGGGTCCAGAGGTAACCCAACGCCGAGCGCGAATAACGCACGCGAAGGTCACGTCGGACGAGGGTGTCGAGCGTCGCTCGATGGTCCCAGATCCGCGCCAAGCGGTTCGATGAGTTCATGTCTTCCTTCATGCTGACCAGCTGCTTCGCCCACCGGCTCGAGGGCAGCGGCACCTGGCGGTGCCACGACGCAGGCATCTCAGCCTACCGAGCACGCGCTGGGAGTTCGCTCAGGCTCGCGGGGCCTGCCCCGGTTCGGCGGGTTCGAGCTCGACGCGGGAGGTGAGGAAGCCCAGGCCCCAGGCCAGGTGCATCGTCGCGAGCACGGCCGGCATGCGGACGACGACGGCCGCGTCGCGCCCGCGCGCCGCGTGCACGCCTCCGGCGGTGACGAGGGCCGCGTACCCGAGCGGCGCTGCGAGCGCCGGGCGCCAGAACGCGCCGAGCGCAGCACCCCCGACGACACCGACGACCGCGACGGGCGGCGCGAGATAGCGCAGGTTGATCGACCCCTTGTGCTGACGCGCGACGACGCGACGCCACATGCCGTACTCGAAGTACTGCTTGGCGAGCGCCTTGAAGCTCGCCCGCGGACGATAGGTGACGCGCAGTTCGGGGGTGAACCAGACGGTGCCGCCCGCGCGGCGGATGCGGTAGTTCATCTCCCAGTCCTGTGCCCGCGTGTAGCGCGGGTCGTACATCCCGACGCGCTCGATCCACTCGCGCGCGAAGTTGCCGAGGTAGACCGTCTCGACCGCGCCGGCGTCACCGCCTTGCTTGAACTTCACGCCCCCGACGCCGATCTTCGACTTCATCGCGCACTCGACGGCCTGCTCGAAGTCGGTCGTTCCCTCAGCGTCCATGATGCCGCCGACGTTCGCGGCGCCCGTCTCGGCGAGCAGCCGCTCGACCGTGCGCAGGTAGCCCGGCGAGAGGATGCCGTGGCCGTCGACGCGTACGAGGATGTCGTGGCGCGTCGCAGCGAGCGCGGCGTTGAGGCCGTCCGGCGTGCGGCCCGTGGGGTTCTCGACGAGGGTGATGCGATCGTCGGCGTCTGCGAGCTCGCGCGCGACGTCCCACGTTCGGTCGTGGCACGGCCCGATGGCGAGGACGACCTCGAGCGGGCCGTCGTATTCCTGCGCGAGGATGGCGCGCACCGACTCGGCGAGGTGCTTCTCCTCGTCGAGGATCGGCATGAAGACGGAGATGCCGCGACGTTCCCCGTCGTCGGCTCCGGCCGGTTGTGCGGCGGGCGAATGCTCATCTGACACGGAACGACGTCTCCTGATCGAGCTCGGTGCGCCGTCGGCGGCCCCGTCCTGGGCCCGCGGCGGCGCGGATGCGTTCGTCAGCCTACCGGGGGCCAGGGCGCGGGCGGCGGGGCCCCGACCTGCTCGCCCCGCGTGGCGCTGCCCCGAAAATCACAGCGCAGTTGTCTAACCTCGAGGGGTGCCGCAGCCGAATGATCCCCGTGACCCTCGTCAGCCCCGCCCCCGCCCCGACGGGCATGGCGGCCCTCGCGAGCACGACGCGTTCGTCGTCGACACGCGCCGTTCGAAGGGCAATCGACGCGCGATGCCGCAGCGCGCCGACACACCGTGCGCGGGTGACGCACCGCGCGACGCCGAAGGTCCCCGCCGCGGGGCCGAACAACCTCAGCGGCGGCCCGACGCACCCCGTCGCGCGCCCGATGCCGACCGTGGGCCAGCCGCACCCCGTGACGCCGTCGCCCGACGTCCCCACCCACAGGAGCAGCTTCCGCCGCAGGAACGCCCGACGCCCGGCGGCACGCCCCGAAACCAGGACGTCGCAGGAGCCCAGGCGATCCCCGTGCGCGGCGCGCGGCGCGACAACGCGGGCCCCGCAGGACGTTGGAGCGATCCCCGCGCCTCGAACGCCCGCCCGACCGAGGCTCGCATCGGCGAGCGCCGTGACGGCGACGCCCGCACCGGTGACGGCCGCCCGGCGGGGCGTCTTCCGAGGCGTCCCGGTGGCGCTGCCGCGGCGGGCGCAGGTGCTGCAGCCGCGGGTTCGGCGGGCGCAGGTGCTGCAGCCGCAGGTTCGGCGGGCGCAGGTGCTGCAGCCGCGGGTTCGGCGGGCGCAGGTGCTGCAGCCGCAGGTTCGGCGGGCGCAGGTGCTGCAGCCGCGGGTTCGGCGGGCGCAGGTGCTGCAGCCGCAGGTTCGGCGGCCTCCGCCGACGAGCGCCGCCGCACCTCACCCGACGCCCCGGACCGCGACTCGACCCGTGCCATGCCGCAGGAAGATGCCCCGGGCCGCGACTCCACGCGCGCCATGCCGCAGGAGGGTGCCCCCCGCCAGGGCGGACGACGTCGCGTCATCGGAGGTGCTGCGGCGGCCGGGGCCGCGGGCGCCGCCGCGTCCGGGCACGCTCGCGCCGCCGGCGTGGGGCCCAATGTCCGTGACATCGACGCCCAGCGCGGCCCCCACCGCGACCTCCGTCCTGGCGGCCCTCACGGACCCGCCGAAGCCAGCGGCCCCGTCGGACAGGGCGGCCCCGGCGCACAGGGTGGCCCCGGCGGGCCGGGCGACTCGGGCGAGGAACCGCCTCGTCCACGCGGCCGGTTCGGGCGCGGCAAGAAGATCGTCGCAGGGGTGCTCGTGCTGCTCCTGCTGTGGGTCGGCGGCCTCGTCTGGGCCGGCATGTCCGCGTGGGGCAAGGTGCAGAAGGTCGACGCGATCCCCTCGGAGCACCTCGCCGATTCGGGCGCGGGCCACAATACGCTCATCGTCGGATCAGACGGGCGCAGTGGCCTCACGACCGAGCAGAAGAAGAAGCTCGGCACGGGTGACGCGGAGGGCCAGCGCACCGACTCGATCATGATCCTGCACACGGGCGGCGACAAGCCGACCCTCATGTCGATCCCGCGCGACAGCTACGTCTCCATTCCGGGGCACGCGAAGAACAAGATCAACGCGTCGTTCTCGATCGGCGGCCCGCAGCTGCTCGTCAAGACGATCGAGACGAACACCGGCATCCACATCGACAACTACATGGAGATCGGTTTCGGCGGGTTCGCCTCCGTCGTCGACGCCGTCGGCGGTGTCAACATCTGTGTCGCCCGCGACATGGACGACCCCAAGGCCCACATCAACCTCAAGAAGGGGTGCCAGCAGATGGACGGGCCGACGGCCCTGGGGTACGTGCGAGCCCGTTATTCCGACCCGGAGGGCGACCTCGGGCGCGCCAAGCGTCAGCGTCAGTTCCTCGCGGCGCTCATGAAGGAGATCAGCTCGCCCTCCAACCTGCTCGTGCCGTGGAGGCTCAAGGGCCTCGGCGAATCGGGCGCGCAGGGGCTCACGGTCGACAAGGGCATGTCGATGATGCAGGGCCTGCGGACGATGTGGAACCTCAAGAAGTTCTCCGGAGACGGCGGCAACTCTGTCGTCGTGCCCATCGGCAACGCGGCGCTGCCCACCCCCGCCGGCGAGGCCGTCGAATGGGACGCGACGCGTTCGGCCGAGCTGTTCAAGGCCATCAAGGAGAACGGCGACACCTCCTCCTTCGTCAAGAAGACGACGGCGAACTGAACCTCGTGACGGTGGCCTCACCCCGCTCGGGGTGGGGCCACCCTCGTCTGTCGGTGTCGCCCTGAGAGCGGTGGGACGACGAGGCGCGTCGTCGGCCGGCGGGGAACAATCCATCCCGACTGGTGGTTGGTGCTGTCATTCATCCCCACGAAGGAGATCACCATGAAGATCGCAGTGTTCGGCGCCGCGGGCATGCTCGGCTCGGCCATCGTCAGTGAGGGTCGCTCGCGGGGCCACGAGATCGTCAGCGTGTCGACGCGGCCCGGTGCGGGTGACGTCGTCGCCTCGATCGAGGACACGGACGCCGTCGTCCGCCTCGCGAAGGACGTCGACGCCGTCGTCGTCTCGGTGCCGCCCGCACGCTCGACGAGCGCCGAGGCGTGGCTCGCGGCGCACGAGCGTCTTGCGGCGACCCCGCTCGAGGCCCGCCTGTTCATGGTCGGCGGCGCCGGTAGCTCGCTCGACGCGAACGGCCGTCCGCTGCTGGAGGGCGAGGATTTCCCCGCCGACTTCCGTCCCGAGGCGGAGGCCGCGAGCACGGCCCTCGCGATGTTCCGGGACGGTTCGCCCGAACCGACCTGGACGATTGTCTCCCCCGCTCCCGTCCTCGCCCCCGGCGAGCGCACAGGCCACTATGAGACGTCCGACGACCACATGATCGGCGTGAGTGTCTCAAGCCAGGATCTGGCCGTCGCGATCATCGACGAGCTCGAGAACCCCCGGCATTCGAACAAGCGGTTCGTCGTCTCCAACTGACGCCACTCGTCTCCGTGACGCGGCCGGCAGGACACCGGGTCGCCCCGTGAGGACGAATATCGGTGCGTCGTCGTAGCGCGCGAGGCACGGAGGACGAGTGCGGGCCGCAGCTGAGGTCAGCTGCGGCCCGCACTCGTCGTCAGGGCTGGGTTCAGTAGCCCTTGAGCACCGCGCGGCCCATGACGAGACGCTGGATCTGGTTGGTGCCTTCGTAGATCTGCGTGATCTTCGCGTCGCGCATCATGCGCTCGACGGGGAAGTCCTTGACGTAGCCGGCGCCGCCGAGCAGCTGGACGGCGTCGGTCGTCACCTCCATCGCGACGTCGGAGGCGAAGCACTTCGCGGCGGCGCCGAAGAACGACAGGTCGGCGTCCTGACGCTCCGACTTCGCGGCCGCGACGTAGACCATCTGACGGGCCGTCTCGACCTTCATCGCCATGTCGGCGAGCATGAACTGGATGGCCTGGAACTCGGCGATGGCCTTGCCGAACTGCTGACGCTCCTTGACGTAGCCGACGGCGTAGTCGAGCGCGCCCTGCGCGATGCCGACGGCCTGCGCACCGATCGTCACACGCGTGTGGTCAAGGGTGCGCAGCGCGATCTTGAGGCCCTCGCCCTCGGCGCCGACGATGCGGTCGGCGGGGATGCGGCAGTTGTCGAAGTGCAGCTCACGCGTCGGCGAACCCTTGATGCCGAGCTTGCGCTCGGGCTCACCGAAGCTGAAGCCCTCATCGCTCTTCTCGACGACGAACGCGGAGATGTTGCGCCCGCGCTCACCGTTGGGGTCGGTGACGGCGAGGACGGTGTAGAACTCGGATTCGCCGGCGTTCGTGATCCACGACTTCTGGCCGTTGAGGACGTAGTGGTCGCCGTCGCGCTTGGCCTTCGTCTTCATCGACGCGGTGTCGGAACCGGCCTCGCGCTCGGACAGACCGTAGGAGAACATCGCCTCACCGGAGGCGAGCTTCGGTAGGTACTTCGCCTTGATCTCCTCGCCGCCGCCGAGGATGACGGGCATGGAGCCGAGCTTGTTGACGGCCGGGATGAGCGAGGAGCTCGCGCAGACGCGGGCCACCTCCTCGATGACGATGCACGTGCCGAGGGCGTCGATGCCCATGCCGCCGTACTGCTCGTCGACGTGCGGCGCCTGCATGCCGGCCTCAATCAGGGCGTCGAGGGCCTCCTGCGGGAAGCGCGACTTGTCGTCGACGTCGGCCGCGTGCGGCGCGATCTTGTTCTCGCAGACGGGGCGGATGGCCTCGCGGAGCGCCTCGTGCTCCTCGGAGATCTTGTAGAGGTCGAAGTCAGGGTTAGCAGCCATACCGGCATGCTACCCGCCAGTACGTCGCGGCGGCAGCCCCTCTCCGTCGATGTTGCCCGGGTTTCGGGGCGTCGGCGCCGCCAGGCCCGGGCAACATCGGGGTACTCAGGCCTGACGTTCGGCGACCTCGCGGCGCAGCGCCTCGCCCTTGGCGTGGGCCTCGTCGCGCAGGCTCGCCTGGAACTGCATCATCTGGGCGGCGATGCGACACGCCTCGTCCGAGTCACCGACGCCGAGGATGCGCGCCGCGAGCAGGCCCGCGTTGCGCGCACCACCGACCGAGACCGTCGCGACGGGCACGCCGGCGGGCATCTGGACGATCGACAGCAGCGAGTCCATGCCGTCGAGGTGTTTCAGCGGCACGGGCACCCCGATGACGGGCAGCGTCGTGACCGACGCGAGCATGCCCGGCAGGTGCGCCGCTCCCCCGGCGCCGGCGATGATGACGCGCAGGCCGCGCTCCGCGGCGCGGGTGCCGTACTCGACCATCTCGTGCGCCATGCGGTGCGCCGAGACGACGTCGGCCTCGTACCCGATGCCGAACTCGTCGAGGACGTCGGCGGCCGCGGACATCGTCGGCCAGTCCGAGTTGCTGCCCATGACGAGCCCGACGACGGGCGCCTTCGCCGGCTGCGTCGCGCTCGTGGGGTTCGTCGAGCTCGTAGCCGGGGTCGCCGAACCCGCAGCGTTCGTCGTCACGTCGGGGGTGGTCGCGTCGCTCATTTGGTCACCGTTCCTTGGAGGTAGTCACAGGCGTGGCGGGCTCGTGCGCGCAGGCCGACGAGGTCGTCGCCGAAGACGTTGACGTGCCCGATCTTGCGGCCGGGGCGCACACCCTTGCCGTAGAGGTGGATCTTGAGGCCGGGATCACGCGCCATGAGGTGCCTGTAGGTGGGGTACAACTCCTCGTACTCGCCGCCGAGCACGTTGCCCATGACCGTCCACGGTGCCCGCGCGCGCGTGTCGCCGAGGGGCAGATCGAGGACGGCGCGTAGGTGCTGCTCGAACTGACCGGTGATCGAGCCGTCCATCGACCAGTGTCCCGAGTTGTGCGGGCGCATCGCGAGCTCGTTGACGACGAACTCGTCACCGCCGAGGTCGAACAGCTCGACGGCCATGACGCCCGTGACGTCGAGTTCGCGCGCGATCGTGATGGCGGCGGAGGTGATGCGTTCGGCAGCGTCGTCGCTCAGGTCCGGGGCGGGGGCGAGGACCTCGGTGCAGATGCCGTCGACCTGAACGGTCTCGACGACGGGCCACACGGCGACCTGGCCGCTCGGGCTGCGCGCGATCATGACGGCGATCTCCCGCTCGAACGCGACGGCCTCCTCCGCGAGCAGCGGCGCGCCGTCAGCCTGCGCGAACCAGGCGTCCGCGTCGTCGGGGGTGCGCACGAGCATGACGCCCTTGCCGTCGTACCCGCCCGTCGGGGTCTTGAGCACGAGCGGCCAGCCATGCTGTTCGCCGAACGCGCTCAACTCGTCGCTCGTGGAAACGGGAGCCCAGGCGGGGCACGGCACGTCGAGGTCGCTGAGGCGCTGACGCATCGCGAGCTTGTCCTGGGCGAAGCGCAGCGCACTCGGGCGCGGGTGCAGCGCGACGCCGTCGGCCTCGAGCGCAGCGAGCACGTCGGCGGGCACGTGCTCGTGATCGAACGTCACGACGTCGCACCCGCGTGCCCACTCGCGCACCTGCTCGGCGTCGCGGTAGTCACCGACAGGCGCATGCGGCACGACGAGCGCCGCTGCGGCGTCGTCGGACTCGGCGAAGACGGACAACGTCAGCGCGAGCTCGGCCGCGGGGGCGGCACACATGCGGGCGAGCTGGCCGCCGCCGATGATGCCGACGACGGGAAATCCGCCCGGCGCGCGGCGCGCCTCGCGGGCGGGCTGGGTGTCGGGCGTCGCAGCGTCCGGCTCGGTGGCGTTGCGCGCATGGGGCTGGGGTTGGTTCACGCGCCAAGATTATCCGGCGGATTCGTCACGCGCGTGGCGCGGTCGTCAGGCGGGCGTCGCCGGGTGGGCGAGGCCCACCCCCACCGACTCGAGGGCCTCGCCCTCGCGCCGCGTCAGGACGAAGCCCGCGCCGCGCACCGTCTCGATCTGCCACTGCCCGCCCGTCGCGACCCGCAGCTTGGGGCGCAGCTTGGCGATGTGCATGTCGACCGCCTTGGGTGTGCCACGCCACTGGCCCGTCCACAGCGCCGCCTCGAACTCTGCGCGACTGACGACGTCATCCCGCCCGACGAGCACCCCCATGACGATGGCTTCCTTCGCGGTCATCACCGCCCGCCCGCCGGCGCCGACGAGCTCGCGCCGCGCCGCGTCCACGTGGGGTGGGCTCCCCTCGGCGGCGTTCGCCACCAGCCGCGGTCCGCCCTGCGCCCGGTTGACCCGGCGCACCGCGGCGCTGACCCGCGCTTCGAGCTCCGCCGGCGTGATCGCGCACGAGATGACGTCGTCGGCCCCCGCGTCGAGCAGCGCGACGGTCGCGGCCGCGCGTTCGACGTCCCCGACGAGCGCCGCGTCGTCGAGCACAGCGACGAACGCCACACCCGGATGCCGGCGGGAAGAGGTGCGCACGGCGGCGGCGCTCTCGCGCACCCCGTCGGGCGCGGCCGTGGCGCCGCCGCCCAGGTCGGCGTCGCCGTCGACGCGGCGGCAGTTCGCCGCGAAGACGATGCACGCGGTCACCGTTCCGACGGATTCGGGCGTCACGGTTTCGAGCGTGCCCTCCACGGTGCGGACCGAGAGGTGTGCTGCGTGGCTCATGCGCATGAGAGCCGTGTCGTCGCCGAAACCCCCGCGGGCGACCAGGACGTCGTTCATGAGCACGACTATAGGCAGCCCGGCATACCCTGCGGTGCCTTGCGGACCGACGAATTGTCAGTTGCCCATCCAGCCGACTTGACAGAAATGTATACAGCAGGGCTTTGTCGCCGAATCGTCACCTGGCGTTCACCCGCAGGCGTCCGACGCCCGATCCGTCCAGCAGGATTCGTCCTGAGCAGAGTGCTTCAGAAAGGTCCGTCAGAGCAGGATCCAGGCCGCGCTGAGGCCGATACCCGCGAGTTCCAACGGTTCGTGCGCGCGCAGCGTCGACTCCGGGTCGTGACGCAGCGCGTCGGCCGTTGCCTCGTCGACGAGGATCTGACTCGCCGCGGCGGCGTTCGTCAGGCGTGCGGCGCGGTTGACCGTCGTGCCGTAGATGTCGCCGAGACGCGCGAGCACACGACCCGTCGACAGACCCACGCGCATCTGCGGCAGCAGGTCGTCGACCTCCGACATCTCCTTGAGCGCACGCGCGATGCGCGAGGCGCCCTCCGGGTCCTGGTGCGAGAAGAGGATCTCGTCACCGACCGTCTTGACGACGGCGCCCCCGTGCTCGCTGACGATGTCCGAGGCGACCGCCTCGAACCGCGTGACGAGCGCCGCGAGATCACTCTCACTGAGCTGACGCGCGAGGCGCGTGAAGGAGACGAGGTCGGCGAAACCGACGGTGCGCACGACACCGAGGTGCGTCTCGGGCTGCGCGTCTGCCAGCAGGCGCGCGAGGGCGACGCCGACGTTGCGGCGCCACACGTAGAGGAGCAACGGCTCGAGGTCGTCGACGAGGCTCGCCATCTCCTCCGCTGCGGCGCGGGCGAGGGGCTTGCCGCCGCGCGGGCCGCCGTCACGCTGCGCGAGCATGTCGACGACGAGTTGCACCTGCCACATCGCGAGTCGGTCGGTCGTGCGCCCCAGCGCACGCGCCAGCCCGAGGAGGGTGTCGACGTCGAGATCGTGCGCGGCCGTCATCGCGGACACCGCGCGCAGGGCGTCGAGGTCGGTGTCGGAGAACGCGACGTCCGCCTCACGCGAGTTGGCGAAACCGAGAGCGCGCCACACGCGACGGGTGTCGTCGGCGTCGACCCCGGCGTGCGTCGACAGGTCACGGCGCTTGTAGCGGCGCGGCGCGCCCATGAGGCGTCGCTCGACCGCGTCGATGAACATCGAATCGTCGGAATCGAGGTGGGACACCGGGTCAGCCATCACGTCTCGCCTTCTGCCTCGTACCGATCACTCGTCGGCGTTCCGCCCGTGTGGCTCGCCGGCCTCCGCGCGGCCGCCCAGGCGGGCATGCACGACGTCCGCCACCGAGTACGCCATCGTAGGCGCTGAGCCTGGACGCTCGCCGGGAGCGGTCGTCACGAGCCGCCCGCCGTCGTCGATGCCGACGCCTCGCCGCCGCGCCACCTTGCCGTCGGGGGTGTGCACGTCGACGAGGCTGCCGATCGTGCGACAGTGTCGACGCACGCTCTCGCGGGCGGCCGCGAGCGCCACGGGTTCGCACCAGGCACGCGCGGCACGGGCGACGTGCGCAGCGACGGCCGCGAGCACCTCGTCACGCGCGGCGTCCAACCCGACGAGTGACGTCGACGTCGCCGTGTCGACGGGCAACTCGCCGCGCTGCTGAGCCACGTTCACCCCGACGCCCGCGACGACGAGGTTGCCCGACGCCACCTGACACAGGACGCCGGCGACCTTGCGCCAGTCGCCGCTCGCCCCGCCGGTGCCCGGGCCGGCGTCGGCGTCGGCGCCGCTCTCGTCGCCGTCGTCATCCCACACCAGGACGTCGTTGGGCCACTTCGTGACGAACTCGACGTCCGCCCCGCGCTCGTCGGCCAGCTGCGCGAGGGCGGCGCGCACGGCGTCACCGACGAACAACGGCACCCAACCCCACGTCGCCGCGTCCAGCGGCAGCGGCAGCGTCATCGAGACGGTGACGGCGGCGCCCGCGGGCGTCACCCAGGCCCGATCGAGGCGTCCGCGCCCGGCGCGCTGGCGATGGGCGGCCACGAGGTGCCAGCGCTCGGCGGCGTCGAGGGCGACCACATTCGTCGAATCGACCTCGTCGAACAGGTCGACGCGAGCCCACCCGTCGGCACGCAGATCCCGCGCCATCCCTGGCGAAAAGGCTACTGACGAGTTCGTGTTCGAGGTCACGTGACAAGGTTAGGCTGTCGCCCATGACGCTCGACGACGTGCCCCCGGACACCTCCCTCGATCTGCACACCACGGCCGGAAGGTTGAAGGATCTGGCGAACCGCACGGAGGAGGCGGTGCACGCCGGTTCGGCCCGCGCGGTGGAGAAGCAGCACGCCAAGGGCAAGCTGACGGCTCGTGAGCGCGTCGAACGGCTGCTCGACGAGGGCTCGTTCGTCGAACTCGACGCCCTGGCGCGTCACCGCTCGACGCAGTTCGGGCAGGACAAGAACCGCCCCTACGGTGACGGCGTCGTCACCGGCTACGGCACGGTCGACGGGCGCACGGTCTGCGTGTTCAGTCAGGACTTCACGGTCTTCGGCGGCTCCCTCGGCGAGGTCTTCGGCGAGAAGATCTGCAAGGTCATGGATCTCGCGATGAAGCTCGGCGCACCCGTCATCGGCATCAACGACTCGGGCGGCGCGCGCATCCAGGAGGGCGTCGTCGCGCTCGGTCTCTACGCCGAGATCTTCCGTCGCAACGTGCACGCGAGCGGTGTCATCCCGCAGATCTCGCTCGTCATGGGCCCCTGCGCCGGTGGCGCCGTCTACTCCCCCGCGATCACCGACTTCACCGTCATGGTCGATCAGACGTCGCACATGTTCATCACCGGCCCTGACGTCATCAAGACGGTGACGGGTGAGGACGTCGGTTTCGAGGAGCTCGGCGGCGCGCACACGCACAACTCGCGCTCCGGCGTCTCGCACTACATGGCGAGCGACGAGGACGACGCGATCGAGTACGTCAAGGCGATGCTCGGCTACCTGCCGAGCAACAACATGGACCCGGGGCCCTCGTTCGAGGTCACCGCCGACCTCGAGATCACCGACGCCGACCGCGCGCTCGACACGCTCGTGCCCGATTCGGCGAACCTCGCCTACGACATGAACGACGTCATCGCCGCCGTCGTCGACCCGGCGGATCCTGACGATGCGGGCTCCGGCCCCGACTTCCTCGAGGTGCAGCCGCTGTTCGCACCCAACATCATCTGCGGGCTCGCGCGCGTCGAGGGGCACAGCGTCGGCATCGTCGCGAACCAGCCGGCTCAGCTCGCCGGCACGCTCGACATCAACGCGAGCGAGAAGGCGGCGCGTTTCATCCGCTTCTGCGACTCGTTCAACATCCCGATCCTCACGCTCGTCGACGTGCCCGGCTTCCTGCCCGGTACCGACCAGGAGTGGGGCGGCATCATCCGCCGTGGCGCGAAGCTGCTCTACGCCTACGCGGAGGCGACGGTGCCGCTCGTCACCGTCATCACGCGCAAGGCGTACGGCGGTGCGTACGACGTCATGGGGTCCAAGCACCTCGGCGCCGACATCAACCTCGCGTGGCCGACGGCGCAGATCGCCGTCATGGGTGCGCAGGGCGCGGCCAACATCGTGTACCGCAAGGAGCTGACGGCGGTCGCCGAGAACGGCAGCGCCGAGGACGTCGAGAAGCGTCGCGCGCAGCTCATCGCCGAGTACGAGGACACGCTCGCCAACCCGTACATCTCAGCCGACCGCGGCTACGTCGACGCGGTCATCCCGCCGCACGAGACGCGCGTCCAGGTCGTCAAGGCGCTGCGGGCGCTGCGTCACAAGCGCGAGGACCTGCCGCCGAAGAAGCACGGAAACATCCCGCTGTGAGCGAGGCAACCGAGAGCCCGCGCCCGACGATCCGGTTCGTCAGCGGCGCGCCGACCGACGAGGAGATCGCCGCCGTCACTGCTGTCGTCCTGGCGCGAGCGGCTGCGGCGTCGGGCACTGAATCACCCGCCCCGGTGCGTTCCATGTGGGGACGCCCCGCGCACGTCCGCCACGCCCGTCCGCGCAGTTGGGCCGAATCGCGCCTGCCGCGCTGAGGCTGGCCTTCGGCGGATGATCGTTGCCCGGAATCGCGTCAGAGGTGACGCGATTGCGGGCGATGATGCTCAGCGCAGCTTGGCTTCGAGCTTGGCCTGGTAGCGCGGCGCCAGCACGCCGGCCGCGACGACGCGTTCCATGATCGCGCGGGCACCGCCGGTGTAGGCGCGGAACACGTCGACGACGGTGACGCCGTGCTCGGGCACGTCGACGACGTCGACCATGTCGCCCGCCGTGATCGTCCCGGGCTCGACGACGCGGGTGTACGCGCCGGGCCGTCCGTGGTCGGTGAAGCGCTTGACCCAGCGCGGCTCGTCGATCGCCCAGGCGAAGGTTCGGCAGGGAACGCGGGGCCGGTCACCTCGAGCAGCGCCGTGCCCATGCGCCAGCGGGTGCCGATGACGGCGTCGTCGACGCGGACGCCCCGCGTCGTGACGTTCTCGCCGAAGGCCCCGTCGGGAATCGAACGCCCCAGCTCGGCGCCCCAGTGGTCGAGCTCTTCACGCGCGACCACGTACACCGCCTGCTCGCTGCCCCCGTGATGCTCGAGATCACCGACGTGGTCACCGCTGACGCCGCTGCGCCCACCCGCCTCGCGCGTGCCGGGGTCGGCGACGCCGATGCTCGCGACGGGTCGCTTGCGCATCCCCGTGAGGTGCTTCTTCGCATCCCACACCTCTGGTCGGCCGATCTGGACACCGACGACGACGAGCTCTCCACCTGCGGTGGGTGACATGGCGTCGGCCCGCGCCGCTGAGGTGGAAGCCAAGTCCGTGGACGCCGCGGTGGAGCTCACGGACTCCGCCGAGCCGGATGTCGGTGACGCGGCCGTCGTCGCGGTGGATTTCGCCTGCTCCTCCGAGCCCGATGCCGAGGCCTCGGCCGACGCCCTCTGCCCCGCTGCCGCTGCCTTCACAGCACCCGCCGCAGCGGGCCGGGCGTCAGGATCGGCGTGAGATGGACTCATCGGCGGCGTCGTCATGGGCGTCAATGTACTTGCGCGCTGTGACGTGCGTCGCGTTGGATCGGTACATGAGCACCTCGAGCGAGCCCCGCGCCACGACCCGTCTCGACGAGATCGCGGACGGCTACCTCGACGCGTCCGTCGCGCTGTCGCCGATCGAGGCAACGGCGCTCGGCATCCCGGGCCAGGATCATCTGCTCGACGACTTCTCCCCCGACGGTTACGCGGCCGCGTCCGATCTGCGTCGCTCGACGTTGTCGGCGCTGCGCACCGCGTCGGCGCAGGACGACGTGGACGCCGTGACGCTCGCCGCGCTGCAGGAGCGCCTCGAGCTCGCCGAGGAGATCCATGACGCCGGCTACGACCTCGCCGACCTCAACGTCATCGCGTCGCCGCTGCAGATGATGCGCGACACCTTCGACCTCATGCCGACCGACAGCGACGAGGACTGGGAGACGATCGCGCACCGGCTGCGCGCCGTCCCCGAGGCGCTCGACGGCTGGTTCGCGTCGCTCGATCACGCCGCGTCGCAGGGCATCGTCGCGGCGCAGCGCCAGATCGAACGCTGCAGCGAGCAATGCGCCGAGCACGGCGGACGCGACGGGTACTTCCTCTCGCTCGCCGAGCGCGCCGCCGTCGAGGGTGGTGGCGATGCCAGCGCGGTGCAGGACGAGGTGCGCGAGGCTGCCGCGCTCGCCGCGCGGGCCTACGCCGACGCAGGGGCGCGGCTGCGCGACGAACTGCTGCCGCGCGCGCCCGAGCACGACGGGGTGGGGCGTGAGCGGTACGCGCTGCACAGCCGCGAGTTCCTCGGCGCGCGAGTCGACCTCGAGGAGACCTACCGCTGGGGTCAGGACGAACTCGCGCGCATCACCGACGAGATGTCGCGCCTCGCCGAACGCATCGCGCCCGGCGCCGGCGTCAAGGGCGCGATGGCCGCCCTCGACGCCGACGACGCGTACGCCCTGCACGGCACCGACGCGCTGCGCGCCTGGATGCAGGCGAGCGCCGACGCCGCCGTCAGCGCTCTGGCGGACACGCACTTCGACATCCCCGACCCGGTGCGTCGCATCGAGTGCATGATCGCGCCCACGTCCTCGGGCGGCATCTACTACACCGGCCCGAGCGAGGATTTCTCCCGCCCCGGACGCATGTGGTGGGCGGTGCCGAAGGGCGTCGAACGGTTCGGCACGTGGCGCGAACTGACGACCGTCTACCACGAGGGCGTCCCCGGCCATCACCTGCAGATCGGGCAGACGATGTACCGCTCGGGCCTGCTCAACCGGTGGCGCCGCATGGGGTCGTGGACATCCGGGCACGCGGAGGGCTGGGCCCTGTACGCCGAGCGCCTCATGGACGAGCTCGGCTTCCACACGGACGACGCCACCCGCCTCGGCATGCTCGACGGGCAGTCGCTGCGCGCCGCGCGCGTCATCGTCGACATCGGCGTGCACTGCGGTTTCGAGGCTCCCGCCGAGGTTGGTGGGGGCGCCTGGACGTACGACAAGGCGTGGGCATTCCTGTCGGCGCACGCCGACATGGCCGAGGGCTTCCTGCGCTTCGAGCTCGACCGCTACCTCGGCTGGCCGGGGCAGGCGCCGTCGTACTCGATCGGCGAGCGCCTGTGGCTGTCGCTGCGCGAGGAGACGCGTCGTCGCGAGGGCGCAGCCTTCGACCTCAAGGCCTTCCACCGTCGCGCCCTCGACATCGGCGGCGTCGGCCTCGACGTCCTGCGCGACGCCATCCTCGCCCCCTGACCCACCTGCGATTCCTATCCACATTCGCGATTCGTTTCCCCATCGGCGAACCGCGTCCACCTATGCGATTCCCGCCCCCATCGGCGAACCGCGTCCACCTTCGCGCCTCTGAGCGAATGTGGACGAAAAACGCAGATGAGGACGGGAATCGCAGATGGGGCGGGCCCCATGCGTGCCTGACGGGGTGGGAGCGGGGGCGCCGGTAGGCTGGCGGCAAGCCGATGTCCCCAACGTTCGGAGCGCTACGCCACCATGTCGCCCACCCAGTCGAGCCTCGCCACGACCTCGCCCTACTCGATCGTCGCCGTCGACGCTGACGAGTTCGTCCGGACGATCCACGACGCGGGCGCGCGCGTGCCCGTCGAGCAGTCGCCCGAGTGGGCGCGCTACGACGATTCGCTGCCGGGGCGCCGTCACTGGCGCTACCTGCTCGTCCACGACGCCGCGGGCGCCCACGTCGCCGCACTGAGCCTGACGGAGTTCGCCGGCCGCGCGCTCGTGCAGCTGTGGGGCAAGTTCGCCCCGATCTGGCTGACGCACGCCGCGCCCAGCGCCGCTGAGGAGCGTGCCCTGCGCGACGCCCTGGCCGCGTACGTCAAGGCCGAGCACCCCAAGGCGGCACTCGTCCGCCTGCACGCCACGCACGCGGCGCCCGACCTCACCGAGCCGCTCACCGAGGTCTTCTACGACCGTACGCTCGTGCTCGACCTCTCGCTCAGCGAGGACGAGCTGATGGTGTCGATGTCGAAGAACGGCCGCCGTGACCTGCGGTACGGGCTCAAGAACGACGCCCTGGTCTTCACCGACGAGACGGGCATCAGCGAACAGGACTTCGCTGAGCAGGTCTTCCCCGTCTTCACCGAGACCGCCGAACGCGGCCACTTCGACCTGCGTCCCGCGCAGTTCTACTTCAACATGCTCTCCCAGCTCGGCCCCGACATCTGCCGCCTCTACACGGTGCGAGACACCTCTGCGGGCGGCGCCGTCGTCGCGTGGGCGCTCGTCACCATCTATGACGGCGAGGCGCGCTACTTCTACGCCGCGACGAGCGCGGCCGCCCGCAAGAGCTTCGCTGCCAACCGCATGGTCTGGGAGTGCATGCTCGCGGCGAAGAGCCGCGGCGCGTCGACGTTCGACTTCATGGGTCTCGGCAGCGACCGCGCGCCCGCGCTCAGCTCGCTCGACGGTTTCAAGCTCAAGTTCGGCAAGGACGGCGCGCGTGACGTCCCGGGCCCGTGGGATCTCGTCGTGCGCCCGCAGGTGCTCTCCGCGTACCGTGCGTCGACGAAGGCCAAGGCCCTCGTGCGTGACGCCCGCAGCAAGGGTCCGAGCACCGTTCACAGCCTGCCGTCGCGGACGATGCGCACCGCCTCGTGCGCCGCCACCGCCCTCGCCGCGAAGGTCGCCGGCCCCGCACGCGGTGCGACGCCGGGTCAGGGCGGCACTCCCGCGGTGCTGCCGGTCGTGCTCGACTTCACCCTCTCGGGCTACGCCCTGGCGCGCGCGTTCCACGAGCGTTACGGCCTGACGAGCGTCCTCGTCGTCCCGTTCACGACGGGCGCGACGGCCGACTCAACGCTGTTCCACGACACGCGAGAACTCGGGTTCGCCGCGATCAACGACCACGACCTCGTCCTCACCGAGATCCGCCGTATCGCCGCTGAGAACCCCGATCTGACGATCATTCCGCTGACGAACAACGACGGCTACGTGCAGTCGTTGTCGGCGAAGCGCGACACGCTCGGCACCAACGTCGTCGTGCCACACGAGAGCCCCGCGATGCTCGAGCGCATCTCCGACAAGAACCACTTCAACGCCGTCTGCGCCGAGGCGGGCGTCGCGACGCCGGGCACCGTCGTCCTCGACTTCGCCACCGGGCGCCCGAGCGCCGACGACGTCACCTTCCCCTACCCGATCATCGTCAAGCCCGCCGATTCGGCACTGCACAACGCCTTGTCGATGCCGGGCAAGAAGAAGCTGTACGAGGTCGACTCGCGCGACGAGCTCGACGCGCTCATCACCCGCCTCGTCGACGCGGGCTTCACCGGCGAGATGCTCGCGCAGGATCTCATCCCCGGCGACGAGATCCTGTCGGTCACGATGTACCGCGCGAAGAACGGCGAGATCACGCTGGCGCGCACGTCGCGGGTGCTCCTGCAGGATCCGCGTCCGGCCTACCTCGGCATCCCCGACGTCCAGGTCGTGCAGGACATGCCCGACGTCGTCGAAGCCTCGCGCCGCATCCTCGAGACGGCCGACTATCACGGCTTCGCCAACCTCGACGCCATCCGCGACCCGCGTGACGGTTCCGTCAAGTTCTTCGAGGTCAACCCGCGCTACGGACGCAACTGCTACTACGCCACCGGTTCGGGGGCGAACGTCGCCGAGCAGCTCGTCAGCGACCTCGTCGAGAACTCCCCCGTCACCGCGCCGGCGCCGTCCGACGACCTCGTCTACACCGTCCTGCCGCCGCAGACCATCGCGCGTCTGCTGCCGAAGGGCGCAGAGCGCGACGCCGCCGCGGCGCTCGTCAAGCGCGGACGCTGGGCCGACCCGCTCAAGTACGACGGGGAGCGCAACCCGAAGCACAAGGCGTACGCGCAGATCGCGGCGTGGAACCACGTGCGCGCCTACCGCGGCGCGCCGCGCATCGTCGGGGGCTGACGCCGCACGCAGTCTGTCGCTCACCCACTCGCCGCCCGGTCGAGCCCGGCATCGGTCCTCACTGATGCCGGGCTTCGTCATGCTCGCGCCGGCCGCGCCACAACCCTCCCCGTCCGAGACGCAACGAGAGCTGCATCACGTCGATGTGACCTGCATCATGTACAGTTTGGTCTGACCAATAATGGTCCGACCAAAGCTGAGCCAGCCTCCCCACCCCGCAAGGAGTCCGCGTGATCACCTACACCGCGACCCCCGACGCCGTCGGCGACAGCCTGGCGCTGTCCGCTCTCGTGGGCTCGTTGCCCCTCCTCACGTTCTTCGCGATGCTGTTGATCGCCAAGGCCAGCGCCTACGTCGCAGGCCTCGCGAGCCTCGTCGTCTCGCTCGTCATCGCCGTCGTCGCGTTCGGCATGCCGACACACCTCGCCCTTCTGTCGGCGACACAGGGCGCCGTCTACGGTCTCGTGCCGATCGTGTGGATCGTCGTCATGGCGTTGTGGTTCTACCGGGTCACCGTCATCTCGGGCCGCTTCAACGACCTGCGCTCGATCTTCGACGCGATCGGCGGCGGCGACATTCGCATCCAGGCCATGCTCATCGCGTTCTGCTTCGGCGGCCTTCTCGAGGCCCTCGCCGGGTTCGGCGCGCCGGTCGCCATCACGGCGACGATGGTGCTCGCCCTCGGGCTCAAGCCGCTCAAGACGGCCGTCGTGTGCCTCATCGCGAACACGGCGCCGGTGGCGTTCGGCGCCGTCGCCATCCCGATCACGACCGCCGGGAACCTGACGGGCCTCGACCCCGCGCACATCGGTGCCGTCGTCGGCCACCAGGCACCGTTCTTCGCGATAGCCGTTCCCTTCTTCCTCATGATGATCATCGACGGCAAGCGCGGGCTCGTCCAGGCGTGGCCCGCTGCGCTCGTCACCGGTGGCGCGTTCGCGATCGCGCAGTGGTGGTGTTCGACGTACTTCTCGTACGAGTTGACGGACGTCGTCGCCTCGCTCGTCGGGCTCGCGGCCGCCATCGTCCTGCTGCGCTTCTGGAAGCCCAAGGGCGCCGACGACGTGCGTCGCAGCCTCGACATCGAAGCGCCCGTTCCCGCCGAGGCGCTCAGCGCCTCCCGCATCTGGATGGCCGTGCTGCCCTATCTGCTCGTCGTCGTCGTGTTCGGCATCGCGAAGCTGTGGAAGCTGGGCGTCGACATCCCTGCGAAGCTCAGCGCCACCGACGTCAAGATTCCCTGGCCGGGCCTCAACGGCGAGCTCGTCAACGCCAAGGGCAAGTCGATCTCCTCGACCGTCTACACGCTGCAGTGGCTGTCGAGCCCGGGCACGCTGCTGTTCCTCACCGGGCTCATGGTCGCGATCGTCTACTCCCTGCGTGACGGCGGCGGCCGCTTCCCGCTCACGCTGGGTGAGGCGTTCAAGGAGATCGGGCGTTGCTTCTACACGATGCGCTTCTCGGCGCTGACGATCGCGTCGGTGCTCGCGCTCGCCTACGTCATGAACTTCTCCGGCCAGACCATCGCGATCGGCACGTTCGTCGCCGGGCTGGGCGCGTGGTTCGCGTTCCTGTCGCCCGTGCTCGGCTGGGTCGGCACCGCCGTCACCGGCTCGGACACCTCGGCGAACGCCCTGTTCTCGACGCTGCAGCAGACGGCCGCGGAGAAGGCCGGGCTCGACCCGCACCTCATGACGGCGGCCAACACCTCCGGTGGAGTCGTCGGCAAGATGATCTCGCCACAGTCGCTGGCCATCGCGGCGACAGCCGTCGGCCTGCAGGGCAAGGAGTCGAAGATCTTCCGCGCCGTCGTGCTGTGGTCGCTCGGCATGCTGCTCGTGCTGTGCACGCTCGTCTACCTGCAGGCGCACGCCCTGTCGTGGATGCTGCCCTGAGTCACCTCATCCTCTGAGCCCCGCATGACGGCCGGACGTATTCTGCGGATCCGCTCGCCATCCGCGACAATGTCGACGTGCACATCGCTCTTCCCATCTTCCTGCTCGTCGCGACGACGATCAGTGTCTCCGTCCTCGCGCGCCGCGTCGGCCTGTCGGCGCCGCTGCTGCTCGTCGCCATCGGCGCGGTGGCGTCGTACCTGCCGCAGGTCCCCGAGGTCCACGTCGACTCCGAAGTGATCCTGCTCGGGTTCCTGCCGCCACTGCTGTACGCGACGGCGATCCGCACCTCGATCATCGATCTCAAGCGCGACGTGTTCCAGATCGTCCAGCTGTCGATCCTGCTCGTCTCGTGGTGGCTCATGCCCGTCGGGTTCGCCGCCGCGATGGCGCTCGGCGGTGTCGTCGCTCCCCCGGACGCCGTCGCCGCGACCGCCGTCGCCCGCCGCATCGGGTTGCCGCGACGTCTCGTCGCCGTCCTCGAGGGCGAGTCGCTCTTCAACGACGCGACGGCCCTCGTCACCGTCGGCACCGCCGTGAGCGCGCTGACGGGGTCGTTCTCGGCGAGCAGGGCCGGCCTCGCCTTCGTCATCGCGGCGCTCGGCGGCATCGTCATCGGTGTCATCGCGTTCTACGTCGTGGAGTTCGTGCAGAAGCACATCCGCGACGCCGTGACGAGCGTCGCGATCAGCATCATCACGCCGTGGGTCGCCTACCTCCCGGCGGAGGCGATCAAGGCATCTGGTGTCATCGCCGTCGTCGTCACCGGCGTGCTGCTCGGCTTCAAGGCGCCGTACTACAACACGGCGCAGGCGCGGGTCGCATCGCGGATGAACTGGAACTCGATCCAGTTCCTGCTCGAGAACATGGTGTTCCTGCTCATCGGCCTGCAGGTGTCGATGATCATCGACCAGGTCCAAACATCGGACCTCGGCCTCCAACGCACCAGCCTGTACGCGGTCGCCGTCCTCGTCACCGTCATGCTCGTGCGGCCGATGTTCATCATCGCGGCGGCTTGGCTCGGCAAGGTCTCGCGCTGGGATTCGCGCCCCCTCAGCCTGCGCGAGGGCGCCGTCGCAGGCTGGGCGGGCATGCGCGGAGTGGTGACGCTCGCCGCCGCGTTCCTGCTGCCGCCCGAGACGCCGCACCGCGAGTCGCTCGTCTTCATCGCGCTCGTCGTGACGATCGGCACGCTCGTCATCCAGGGCTTCACCCTCGGCCGCGTCGCCAACCTCATGAAGCTACGCGCGCCCGACCCGCGTGAGGACGCCCTCGCGCGCGCCCAGGTCATGCAGGCCTCCGTCGATGCCGGTGAGGCGGCGATGCGCAAGGCCCTCGCCGACGACCCGGAACTGGCGGACACCCCCGAGGCAATCATCAAGTCGCTGCAGAAGCAGGACATGCGCCGCGCGAACCTGCAGTGGGAACTGCTCGGCAACAACGACACGATGGGCCCGACGCAGCAGTACCGCATCCTGCGTCAGAAGATGATCAACGCCGAACGCGACAAGGCACTCGAGATGCGTAACGAGGGCCGCGTCGACCACGAGGTCATCGACAGCATCATGATGCAGCTCGACATCGAGGAGTCGATGATCGTCACCGCCGAGGAGCGCAACGCCGGGCTGCGCGATGCAGGCCCGCTGCTCACGCCGGAGGTTCGTCAGGGCGGCTGCGAACACCTGGAGAAGGCCGCGCACGACTACGCCTCACCCCAGTCGCACGACGGCTGCCAGGGCTGCCTGGAAGAGGGTCGGACGTGGCTGCACCTGCGCATGTGCACCGAGTGCGGGTACGTCGGCTGCTGCGACTCCTCCGCCGGTCAACACGCGACGAAGCACTTCCGCGCGACCGGTCACCCCGTCATGCGCTCGTTCGAGGCGGGTGAGGAATGGCGCTGGTGCTTCGTCGACAACCTGCCGGGCTGACGGGCGTCCGGCCCGCCTCGGCGCGCCGATATTCTTGAGCCCATGACCGTCCTCGTGCTCGCCTCGAAGTCCCCCGCCCGCCTCGCGACCCTGCGCAGCGCCGGCATCGAACCGTTCGTCCTCGTCTCCGACGTCGACGAGGACGCTGTCGTCGTCGCCGCCCGCGCGCAGCACGACGGGCCGGGCGAACTCGCCGCCGAGGACGTGGCGCTCCTGCTCGCGAACGCGAAGTGTGAGGCCGTCGCGTCGGTCCTCGCGCAGGACGAGGTTCCGGCCGAGACGCCCGACGCGTTCATCGAGGACGGCGGCATCATCCTGGGGTGCGACTCGGTGCTCGAGTTCGACGGTGCGATCCTCGGCAAGCCCGCGGACACCGCCGACGCCTGCGCGCGCTGGCAGGCGATGCGGGGGCGCAGCGGCACCCTGCACACCGGTCACTGGATCGTCGACGACCGCGTCGAGGGCACCGGCGCGACGTTCGGTGCCGTCTCGTCGACGATCGTCCACTTCGCCGACCTCGACGACGCGGAGATCGACGCCTACGTCGCCACCGGCGAACCGCTGTGGGTGGCGGGCGCGTTCACGATCGACGGCCTCGCGGGCGCCTACGTCGAACGCATCGAGGGCGACCCGCACACCGTCGTCGGCCTCGGTCTGCCGCTGCTGCGCGAGATGCTCGCCGAGATCGGCGTCGCCTGGCACGAGCTGTGGAACATGGCAGCCTGACCTGGCTCGGTCAGCAGGGGCCACCGCACGGGCGCGTGGGGAAACTCTGATCCGTCGCCCTGTCGTCAACCCCTGACGGCGAGAGCTGGCCGCACCGCGTCCGGCACAGGGCGACGCATCGAAAGGCCACTTACGGCCCCCGTGCGCCTGATCACCTGAGACACTGTCAGCGCACGAACTCATGGGGAGGAACACGATGGGCAACTCGCGCGTCGCGGCATCGCTGACGGCACTGACGTGCGCGGCCGCCTTCGCGGCAGCACCGGCGTACGGCGAGGACGCCGCGACGAACACATTCGTTCCCGGCGACCACGCGGTCGAGTTGTCCCTCGCCTCCGGCCAGGGCACGCCGCTGGCGCCGGGGCTGTACTCCTCGACGCTGCCCGTCGACGCGACGTCACGGTACGTCGAGGTCAAGCGCGGCGAGGGCGAGCGCCTCAGCGTCAGCATCAACGGCTCGGCGAGCTGGAAGGGCAACGCGTGGTCCGTCGACTCCGGCTCGCAGGGCCTGCAGCTCACGCTGACGACGGCGGACGGCGCCACGACATGCGGTTCCGACTCGGATTCGCTGACGAGCAGCGGCACGCCCGGGTTGCTCGCGACGCACGTCGACGTCGACGAGGCCAAGACGGCGCGCACGTCGTCATCGCTCGGTTCGGGCGCTGACGCCTGCCTGGCCGCGACGTCGTATCGGCTCGAGATCAAGCGCACCATCGACGGCGACAACGCCACGCCCATGCCCGTGCAGATCGCCGTGAAGCGCACGCCCCGCGTCAACGGCACCGTCAAGGTGCCTGCGGGCGAGGTGCCCGACATGACGACGCAGGCGCTCGAGGCGTCCACGACGGCGACGGCCGGTGACGGTTTCGCCAGCGCCACGATCCTGCGTCCCGGCGGGTACACGGTGAAGACGCCCATCGGCCGGCGCATGTTCTTCCGCGTGCATCTGTCGTGGGGTCAGCGCATGTCGTTCGGCTGGCAGGCGCCGAAGAACGGCACGACGTACAACCCGTCGCAGGATCTCAACCTGTCGATGCAGATGTTCAACCCCTCCCTCGTCTCCGCGACGCTGTCGGGCGCCGGGACGTCGTCGGGTTACCTGTTCGAGTCGTCGTCGGATTCGGGCTCGAAGGATCTTGGCGTCTACACCGCTCCGATCGACTACGGCAACGCGAACGTCGACTCGAGCGGCTCGGACGCACTGCAGTGGCACAGCGACCCGGGCTGGTATTACGTGGTGCTCGACGTGACGCCGTCGTCGTCGACGCCGAAGCCGAAGCTGCAGGATTCCTCGGAGTTCGACAGCGTCCTGTCCGTGCGCGTCACGGGGACGCCGAACGCGGGCCCGTCGATGGCGGTGCAGCAGCCCGAGCCGGGAAACGTCAGCGGCGTCGGCAAGTCGTCGGCTAACCCGCTGCTGTGGGGCGGCGCACTCGTCCTCGGCATCGGCGCGGTCGTCGGGCTCGGGTACGTGCTGCGACGCCGCGAGAAGCACTGACGCTCGTCGGACGCCGTCAGACGCACTCGAGCCGTCGCCTGTCGCTGCAGGCCGACGTCTTGGCTGCCCGCGTCCTGCCGGCCGGCGTCAGCCCTGCCAGGAGTACGAGCCGTCCTTCTCGGTGCAGGTGAGGGTCTTGCCGCTCGTCGTCTGGGCGGTCGTGCCGGCGTCGGCGTAGGCGCAGACGCCGCCGGTGTTGGCGAGCTGCGGGTCGTACGCGCCGTCGCCCGCGCCCCACGGCTGCCAGAGCGCGAACGCTGCCGCGATGGCCGCCGCCAGAGCGGCCGGAGCCGCGATCCACGCCTTGACGGTGGGGCGACGGCGCACCGCTGCGCCGTCGATGACCGTGGCGGGCGCCGCGGAGGAGTCCGTGAAGCCGTCGAGGGCGCGGGCGGCCGCACCTGCCTCGAGGCGGACGAACTCCCCTGACGTCGTCATCTCGGGCAGGCGGTCGGGGATCGGGCGGGCCGCCCATTCCTGCCAGGCGTTCTCCGGGAGCATGAGCCAGCTGAGGGCGTCGCGCGCGTTGGCGGGCCGCCGGTCGGCGACGGGATCGGCGAGGGCGACGAGCAGGTTCCACAGCGAGTCGGGGATACCCTCGGGGCGCGGGGGCACGTCGTCCTTGCGGACACGGATGCTCGCTCCGGGTTTGATGCCGGTCAGCATGTGCAGGCCCATCATTCCGGCGGAGTACAGATCCTGACGGGGGTCGGGATCGTCGCCCTTGGCCTGCTCAGGCGACATGTAGCCCGGTGTGCCGAGAACCATCTCGTTGCTCGTCAGGCGGGGCGCGTCGACGCTGACGGCGATGCCGAAGTCGGTGATCCACGCCGAGGGCACACCCATTCCGGTGGCTTCGAGCAGGATGTTGGCGGGCTTGATGTCGCGGTGCACGATGCCGGCGCTGTGGCAGGCGTCGAGTCCGTCGAGGATCTGGCGCATGAGTTCGGCGACCAGCGGGTAGGGCAGGGCGCCGTTCTCCTTGACGAGTTCGCTGAGCGAGCCACCGTCGATGAGGGGCATCGTGAAGATGACGCGGCCGTCCTCGCCGGCCCAGCCGAGAGGGGTGACGACGTGATTGTGCTCGATGCGCATGCCTTGTTCGCGCATGAAGCGCAGCAGCGATCCGGCGTCGGACTGGCGCAACAGTTTCGCTGCGACGAGGCGGCGCGACTTGTGGTCGTGGACGCGCCAGACGGACCCCATGCCGCCTTCGCCGATCTGGTCGATGAGTTCGTAGCGTCCAGCGAACATCTCACCCATGGGTTCGTCTGCCTCCCCGCAGCCTGCTCGAATATGGTCTCAGCTTACGTGACCACAACCAGGAACGAACCCGTGTCGCACCGAGACAGGCCCCCAGGGCCTGGCCGGAAGATGCGGCAGAAAACATTTGATCGATGATGTGACGAAGCCCCACGCGAGCTTGCTCGCGCGGGGCTTCGTCACATCATCGATCAATTCAGGTCGTTCGGGTGAGAGCCGATGCGGCCGTCCTTGTCGTCGAGGTCGCTGATGGCGTGGAGGTCGTCTTCGGTGAGTTCGAAGTCGAGGACGTCGAAGTTCTCGGCGATGCGGGCGGGCGTCACGGACTTGGGGATGACGACGTTGCCGATCTGCAGGTGCCAGCGGATGATGACCTGCGCGACGGTCTTGCCGACGCGTTCGGCTATTCCTTCGAGCACGGGGTTGGTGAGGATGTCGCCGCCCTGGCCGAGGGGACTCCAGGCTTCGACGACGATGCCGTTGTCGGCGCAGAAGTCGCGGACGGCCTTCTGCTGGAACTTGGGGTGCAGTTCGACCTGGTTGATGGCGGGGAACTCGCCGGTCTCGTCCTTGAGGCGCTGCAGGTGCTCGGGTTCGAAGTTGCAGACGCCGACGGCGCGGATCTTGCCGGCGTCGCGCAGTTCGAGCATCGCCTTGAAGGTGTCGACGTAGGTGTCCTTCTCGGGCGTGGGCCAGTGGATGAGGTAGAGGTCGAGCGGCAGGATCGATTCGCCGCCGAGGCGTTCGATGGACGCGTCAAAGGCCTTCTTCGTCGCCTCGGCCCCCTGGTCGTCGTTCCAGACCTTCGTCGTGAGGAAGATGTCGCTGCGCGGCACGTCGGAGGCGGCGATGCCCTGCCCGACGCCTTCTTCGTTGTCGTAGATGCGGGCGGTGTCGATGCTGCGGTAGCCGACCTTCAGGGCTTCCTGCACGGCGGCGGATGCGCCGTCGTTCTCGACCTGCCAGACACCGAAGCCCAACTGCGGCATCTCGATGCTCGCCGAGCCGGCCTGGAGGGTCACGGTGGGGACGTTCGTGTTCTCAGCCATGTCAGCGGCAACCACGCCGCGCGCTCTCGTATTCCGGCGTTGAGCGCTCGGATGACGTCGATCCCGGCGCCTGAGGAACCTACCGCCGGGTATTCTCGCCGGTCACCCCCCGCGGCGATAAGGTCACGGACATGAGTTCTGTCACCAAGGTCCTGATCGCCAACCGTGGCGAGATCGCAGTCCGTATTGCGCGCGCGGCGAAGGACGACGGCATCGCCTCCGTGGCCGTCTACGCCGAACCCGACCGTGACGCTCTGCACGTGCGCGTCGCCGATGAGGCCTACTCCCTCGGCGGCTCGACGCCCGGCGATTCCTATCTCGTCGTCGACAAGATCCTCGACGTCGCGAAGCGTTCCGGCGCTGACGCCGTCCACCCCGGGTACGGTTTCCTCGCGGAGAACGCCGAGTTCGCGCAGTCCGTCCTCGATGCGGGCCTGACGTGGATCGGGCCGTCGCCCGCCGCCATCGACTCGCTCGGCGACAAGGTCAAGGCGCGTCACATCGCGACGAAGGCCGGCGCTCCCCTCGTGCCCGGTACGAAGGATCCGGTCGACGACGCGGACGAGGTCGTCGCGTTCGCGAAGGAGCACGGCCTGCCCGTTGCCATCAAGGCCGCCTACGGCGGTGGCGGACGCGGCCTCAAGGTCGCGCGAACGATCGAGGAGATCCCGTCGCTGTACGAGTCGGCTGTGCGCGAGGCCGTCACGGCGTTCGGGCGCGGCGAGTGCTTCGTCGAGCGCTTCCTCGACAGCCCGCGCCACGTCGAGACGCAGTGCCTCGCCGACAACCACGGCAACGTCGTCGTCGTCTCGACGCGTGACTGCTCGCTGCAGCGCCGCAACCAAAAGCTCGTGGAGGAGGCGCCGGCGCCGTTCGTCAGTGACGAGCAGCACGCCGAGCTGCTGCGGGCGTCGAAGGCGATCCTGCGCGAGGCGGGTTACTCGGGTGCGGGCACCTGCGAGTACCTCATCGGCACCGACGGCGTCATCAGCTTCCTCGAGGTCAACACGCGCCTGCAGGTCGAGCACCCCGTCTCCGAGGAGGTGACGGGTATCGACCTCGTGCGCGAGCAGTTCCGCATCGCCCGCGGCGAGGAGCTCGGCTATGACGACCCGACGCCGCACGCACACTCGATCGAGTTCCGCCTCAACGGCGAGGACGCAGGCCGGAACTTCCTGCCGGCGCCGGGCACCGTCGAGAAGTTCGAGGCGCCGAGCGGGCCGGGTGTGCGCGTCGATTCGGGTGTCGTCTCCGGCGACGTCATCGGTGGCGCGTTCGACTCGATGCTCGCGAAGATCATCGTGACGGGCCGCACCCGCAAGGAAGCGCTCGAGCGCTCGCGCCGCGCGCTGGACGAGACCGTCATCGAGGGCATGCCGACGGTGCTGCCGTTCCACCGCGTCGTCGTCGAGGATCCGGCGTTCGCGCCCGAGTTCACCGACGCCCCCGACGCGCCGTTCAGCGTGCACACGCGCTGGATCGAGACGGAGTTCGACAACCAGATCTCGCCGTACGATGGCACGCCCGAGGCCGCGGCCGAGCAGGCTGCCCGTCAGAGCGTCGTCGTCGAGGTCGGCGGCAAGCGCCTCGAGGTGTCGCTACCGGGCGCCCTCGCCGTGAGTTCCGGAGCGGGCAAGGGCTCCTCGGCCGGCCCGCGTCGCGCCGCACGCAAGGGCGGTGGCGGCGCCGCGGCGAGCGGTGACTCGCTCACCGCGCCGATGCAGGGCACCGTCGTCAAGGTGGCCATAGAGGACGGCACCACGGTCGAAGCCGGCGACACGATCGTCGTCATCGAGGCGATGAAGATGGAGCAGCCGATCACCGCGCACAAGGCGGGCGTCGTCAGCGGCCTCGCCGCGACCGTCGGCGAGACGGTGACGGCCGGCACGGTCCTCGCGCAGATCAAGGACGTCGACGCCTGACGGCTCCGACGTTCGAACGCCCCGGCACGCCGAGCGTGCCGGGGCGCCTGCGTCTCACGGGTTCCTACGTCTCACGATGGACGCGAAACGCTGGTTGGCTCGATGCCCCGTAGCTCAGTGCGCCCGTAGCTCAGTGCGTGGGGCGCGCGTCCTCTGGCGACGCGGTGCCGAGCAGCACCATGCGCAGCGTCTTGTCGATGTACGGGCCGCGACGCTCCGCAGGCTGCGCGAGCGCCGACAGGACGATGCCCTCGATGCTCGCGACGGCCGTCTCGGCGCGCAGACGCGAATCGGAGCGCGCGCCGGTCTCCGAGGTGCGGCACACGATCGTCTCGACGATGCTGACGAGCTCGCTGCGCCACTCCCCCACGGCCGGCGCGAGCTCGGGCGTGCGCAGCGACTCGAGGGACAGTTCGAGGATCGCGACCATCAACGCGCCGTCGTCCTGCGTCACCCAGCGTTCGAGCAGGGCCGTCGCGAACGGTGCGGTGGCGAGCGGGTCGTCGGTGCCGGACGGGATCTGCTCGCCCAGCGCGCGGACCTGCACGGCCACGCGGGAGCCGACGTGCGTCGTCAGGCCGGCGAGCAGCGCGGCGCGCGTGCGGAAGCTGACCGAGCACGTGCCCTCGGGAAAACCCGCCTGACGATCGACCGCCCGGTGCGTCAGCCCACGCAGCCCACTCGTCGCGAGGACGCTCGTCGCTGCGTCGAGCAGCGCCGCCGGGCGTGGGTTCTCGCAGGCGGCATCGCTGGGCGCGCTCGTCCTCGTCATCGCGTGCGGCGAGGGATCAGAAGACGTCGCTGCTGTGCAGACGACGTGCGGCCTCGGCGATCGAACCCGTCATCGACGGGTACACCGAGAACGTGTTGGCGACCTGGTCGACCGTCAGGCGGTTCGCGACGGCCATGCCGATCGGGTAGATCAGCTCCGAGGCCTGCGGCGCGACGACGACGCCGCCGATGATCGTGTTCGATCCCGGGCGGGCGAACAGCTTGACGAAGCCGTCGGTGATGTTGCGCATCTTGGCGCGCGGGTTCGTCGAAAGCGGCAGCGTGACGACGCGCGCCTCGATCTTGCCCTCCTCGACGTCGGCCTGGCTGTAGCCGACCGTCGCGATCTCGGGGTCGGTGAAGATGTTGGCCGTGACGCCGCGCAGGTTGAGCGGCTGCACCGCGTCGCCGAGGGCATGGTGCATGGCGACGCGCCCCTGCATCGCTGCGACGGACGCGAGCGGGTATACGCCCGTGCAGTCGCCGGCGGCATAGATGCCCTGCGCGCTCGTGCGCGAGACGCGGTCGGTGACGATGTGGCCCGAGTCGGTGAGGTCGACGCCCGCGGCCTCGAGGCCGATGCCCTTCGTCTGCGGGATCGAACCCACGGCGAGGATCGCGTGCGTGCCTTCGACCTTGCGTCCGTCCTCGAGCGTCACGACGACGGTGTCGCCTTCACGCGTTGCGGCCATGGCGCGGCTGCGGTTGAGGACCGTCATGCCGCGGCGGCGGAAGACGTTCTCGATGACCGTGGCCGCGTCGGCGTCCTGGCCGGGCAGCACGCGGTCACGCGAGCTGACGAGCGTGACGTCGGCGCCGAGGCCGAGGTAGGCGTGCGCGAGTTCGGCACCGGTGACACCAGAACCGACGACGATGAGCTTCTCGGGGACCTCGGTGAGGTTGTAGATGTCCTTCCACGTCAGGATGCGCTCGCCGTCGGGCTTCGCGGTGTCCATGACGCGCGGGGTCGTGCCCATCGCGAGGAGGATGACGTCGGCGCGGATGTCCTCGGTCTCGCCGTTCGTGAGCTCGGCCTCGACCCACCCGTGGCCCTTGACGCGGCCGGTGCCGCGCCGGATGCGCACGCCGACACTCTCGAGCTGAGCCTGGATGTCGACGGACTGCGCCTTCGCCAGGCGCAGGATGCGCTCGTTGACCTGGCCCAGGTTGGCGTGCGCGTGCTGGTTCTCCTCGTTGCCCTCGAAGCCGACGCCGAGGCGGCCGGCCGCCTCGAAGCGCGAGAGGAAGTCGGAGGTGGCGATCAGGGTCTTGGAGGGGACGCAGTCGGTGAGCACCGCGGCACCACCGAGGCCGTCACGGTCGATGACCGTGACCTGCGCACCGAGCTGGGCGGCGACGAGCGCGGATTCATAACCGCCCGGGCCACCACCGATGACGACGACAGACTTCTTCCGTGAGCTCACCCCCCTATCCAATCACTTGACGTCAAGAGACTTCGAATCGCGGGCACGTCGATGCATGTGGCGCGAGCAGGGCACGGCGGTAGGTGCGCCTGCAGGTGCGTCGGCGGGCGCATCGGCAACAGGGACGTTCGCGCGGTCGGCACCGGTTGTCGGCCTCGCCACGTACCCTGAAGGGGTGACTCAGCAGACCACTTCGCCCCTGTCCGATCCGAGCGTCGATCCCTTCGAGATCGCGCGTGACGCCGCGCGCGTCATCGCCGAACGCACGGGCGTCGAGAAGCACGACGTGGCGCTCGTCCTCGGCTCCGGCTGGGGCCAGACCGCCGACCTCATCGGCGAGGTCAAGGCGACGATCGACAACACCGACGTGCCCGGGTTCGGCGCGGCGGCCGTCGCTGGTCACAGCGGGCAGATGCGCTCGATCGAGATCGAGGGCAGTGGCAAGCGCGCCCTCGTCTACGGCACGCGCACGCACTTCTACGAGGGCAAGGGGGTGCGCGCCGTCGTCCACGGCGTGCGTACCGCCGCGGCGGCCGGGTGCGACACCGTGGTGCTGACGAACGGGTGCGGCGGCCTGCGCCCGGAGTGGGGCCCGGGCACGCCCGTGCTCATGAGCGATCACATCAACCTGACGGCCACCTCGCCGCTCGAGGGCGCGACGTTCGTCGACCTCACCGACCTGTACTCACCGCGCCTGCGCGACGTGGCGCGTTCGATCGACTCCTCGCTCGACGAGGGCGTCTACGCGCAGTTCACCGGGCCGCACTACGAGACGCCCGCCGAGGTGCGCATGGCGAAGACGCTCGGCGCCGACCTCGTCGGCATGTCGACGGCCCTCGAGGCCATCGCGGCGCGTCACGCGGGCCTCGAGGTGCTCGGCATCTCCCTCGTCACGAACCCGGCGGCGGGTATCAGCCCCACTCCGCTCGACCACGCCGAGGTCATCGAAGCCGGGCGGGCAGCGGCCGAGCGGTGTGGGCAGTTGCTGTCGGGCATCGTCCGGGCGCTGTGACGGCGCCGACCACCGAATCGATCACCGACGCGAGCGAGGAACGACGATGACGACCGACACGGCCCACCTGCTCGACCAGGCACGTGCCTGGATCGCCGACGACCCCGACGAGGTGACACGCGCAGAACTCGAATCCGTCGTGGCGGCAGCCGAATCCGGCGACGCTGCGGCGCTCGATGATCTGGCCGATCGATTCCGCGGACTGCTCGCCTTCGGTACCGCGGGCCTGCGCGGCGCGCTCGGAGCAGGGCCCAACCGCATGAACCGCGTCGTCGTCCTTCGTGCTGCGGCAGGGCTCACGCGCTACCTGCAGACCTCGCTCGGCAAGCGGGACGTCACGGTCGTCATCGGGTACGACGCGCGCACGAACAGTGACGTGTTCGCCGCCGACACCGCGGCCGTCGTCACCGCTGCGGGTGGGCGGGCGCTCGTCCTGCCGCGTCCGCTGGCGACGCCGGTGCTCGCGTTCGCGATCCGGTACGTCGGGGCTGATGCGGGCGTCATGGTGACGGCGAGCCACAACCCGCCGCAGGACAACGGCTACAAGGTCTACCTCGGCGACGGCAGCCAGATCGTCCCGCCCGCCGACGCCGAAATAGCCGCGGCGATCGACACGTTCCCGTCCGCGGCGTCGATCGAGCGCGCCGAGGACGGCTGGGAGACCCTCGGCGACGACCTCGAGGCCGATTACCGCGACGCCTGTGTCGCCTCGATCACCCCGGGCGGACCGCGCGACGTCGCCGTCGTCCACACGGCGCTGCATGGCGTCGGGTCGACGACGCTGCTCGCGGCGTTCGAGCAGGCCGGTTTCGCGCGCCCGACGCCCGTCGCGTCGCAGGAACAGCCCGACCCGCGCTTCCCCACCGTCAGCTTCCCGAATCCAGAAGAGCCCGGCGCGATCGACGCGGCGCTCGACCTCGCGCGCGAGGTGCGGCCCGACATCGTCATCGCCTCCGACCCGGACGCCGACCGCTGCGCCGTCGCCGCGCCCGACCCGAGGTGCGCGTCGGCTGAGGACCCCCAGGGGTGGCGCATGCTGCGCGGTGACGAGGTGGGGGTGCTGCTCGGGCAGCGTGCACTCGACCTCGCTGCGACCGGCGCGCTGCACGGCGTCGACGGGGGCGCGCCCGTGCTCGCCAACAGCATCGTCAGCTCGCGCCAGCTCGGCGCGATGGCGGCCGATGCGGGCGTCGCGCACGTCGAGACGCTGACCGGGTTCAAGTGGATCGCCCGGGTGCCCGACATTGCCTACGGCTACGAGGAGGCGCTCGGGTACTGCACCGCGCCGTCCGTCGCGCGCGACAAGGACGGCATCTCCGCGGGCCTCGCCGTCGCGGAACTGGCGGCCGGGTTGAAGGCCGAGGGCCGCACCCTCGTCGACCTGCTCGACGACCTCGCCCGCCGCCACGGCGTGTACGCGAGCGACTCGTTCAGCATCCGCGTCGCCGAGCTGGCGCAGATCCCCGCCATCATGGCGGCCCTGCGCGAACGACCTGCGACGCAGATCGGAGACGTCGTCGTCGCGCAGTTCCACGACCTCGCCCTCGGTGACGGCGGCCTGCCGCCGACCGACGGCCTGCGCTACCTGCTCGCCGACGGCACCCGCGTCATCGTGCGCCCGAGCGGAACCGAGCCGAAGGTCAAGGTCTACCTCGAGGCGATCGTGCCCGTGGACGACCTGGCGCCCGGCGTGGACGACGCCCTGGCCGCGGCGCGTGCGGAGGCGGCCCGCCGTCTCGCCGCGACGCGGCGTGCGATGGAGGAGCTCACCGCACTGTGACGTCTCACGAGAGCGCCGCCGAAGGGGCCCTTCCGACGAGCGACGTTGCCCCCGAGAAGGTTTCGACGACTCACCCGCCGGCTCCGGCTGACGCAGACGGGCCTGTCGTGGGCGCGCGGGGAGCGCTCGCCCGCGTCATCGTCGTGTCGGGGCCGTCGGGCAGCGGCAAGTCGCGGCTGGCTCGCCAGTTGTGCGCGAGCCACGGGTGGCCGTTCGTCAATCTCGACGACTTCTACCGCGATCACGACGCGCCCGATCTGCCGCGGTTCGCCTCGGGCGAGATCGACTGGGACAACGCCGGCACGTGGAACGTCGAGGCCGCTGCGCAGTCGCTGGAGCGGTTGTGCCGCACCGGTGCCACCGACGTGCCGCAGTACTCGATCTCGCAGAGTCGTGCGACGGGCACGCACTCCGTCACGCTCGACGGAGCCCGGTTCGTCGTCGCCGAGGGCATCTTCGCGCCCGACGTCATCGCCCCGCTCGCCGAGCGCGGTGTGCTCGGCGAGGCGTGGTGCCTGCGTCGCAACCGGACGGTGACTGCGGCCCGGCGGTTCATCCGCGACGTGGCCGAGCGCCGCAAGCCCCCGCTCGTCCTCGTGCGGCGTGGGGCGCGGCTGTGGCGGGACGAACCCGAACTCGTCAGAGCGCACCTGGCGCGCGGCGCCCAACCCGTCACGTTCTCCGAGGCCGTGCGCCGCGCTGCGGCGCTGCAGTCGTCAGCGATCTGACGGGCGCACCTGGGCGGCGCTCAGGGTGCACGTGCTCGGCCACCGAACGCAGCAGCGTGGGTCACCGACCAGGTCAGGCACGTCAGGCGCGGGCCGCGGCGAACCCGGGTTTGATGACGTCCATGATGATCGCGAGGCGCTCGTCGAACGGGATGAACGCCGACTTCATCGCGTTGACGGTGACCTTCTCGAGGTCGTCGAGACCCCAGCCTGCCTCGCTGACGAGCCCGGTCATCTCCTTCGTCATCGACGTGTCGCTCATGAGGCGGTTGTCGGTGCTGAGCGCGACGCGGAAACCGAGTGCCAGCAGGAACGAGATGGGGTGGCTGCGCAGCGACAACGCCGCACCCGTCTGCAGGTTCGAGAGCGGGCACACCTCGAGCGCGATGCGCCGATCGCGGACGAAGGCGGCGAGGCGCCCGAGGCGGACGTCGGCCTCCCCCGCCCGAACACGCGCAGGCAGCGCGGCGCGAGCCGGCTCGTCGAGTTCGGGGTAGGCGACGCCGTCGATCGTGATGTCGTCGGTGATGCGCACGCCGTGCCCGAGCCGTTCGGCGCCGCAGTACTGGATGGCCTCCCAGATGCTCGGCAGCCCGAATGCCTCACCGGCGTGGATCGTGAAGTGCGCGTTCTCGCGGCGCAGGTACTCGAACGCGTCGAGGTGGCGTGTGGGAGGGAAACCGGCCTCGGCGCCGGCGATGTCGAAACCGGCGACGCCCTGGTCGCGGTAGGCGACAGCGAGTTCGGCGATCTCGACGCTCTTCGCCGCGTGGCGCATCGCCGTCAGCAGGGCGCGCATGACGATGGGCCTGCCCTGCTCGGCGGCGCGTTCGGCACCGCGTCGGAAGCCTTCGAGCACAGCGTCGACGACCTCGGTGAGGGCCAGACCCTTCTCGATGTGCAGCTCCGGCGCGAAGCGGACCTCGGCGTAGACGACGCCGTCCGCCGCGTGATCCTCGGCGCACTCGGCGGCGACGCGGACGATGGCGTCGCGGGTCTGCATGACGCCGACGGTGTGCTCGAACGTCTCGAGGTAACGCACGAGCGAACCCGAGTCGGCGCTGTCACGGAACCAGCGCGCGAGTGTCTCGGCGTCGTCGGCCGGCAGCGCGTCGTAGCCGGTCTTGCGCGCGAGTCCGAGGACGGTCGCCGGACGAACCCCACCGTCGAGGTGATCGTGCAGCACGACCTTCGGCAGCGCCGCGACGACGTCCTGTGTGAGTGCCCGCGCCGCCGTTTCGTCCAAGCTGTGTGTCGTCGCAGAGGTGTCAGTCATGGCCCAAGTGTAGGGCTCACCTGCCCCGTCCCCATCTGCGATTCTTGTCCACATTCGCGATTTTCGTCCACCTCTGCGAACGGCGGTGGATGTCAACCTGTGGTGAGTCACTCAGGGCCGGGATGGTTGATTCCGGCCCACGCTTTCGGGGCGGGCACTGGCGCGCGGTGGCCGCGGAAACGTTCGGGGTGACGCGCCTGGTAGTAGGCGAGGCTGACTTGGCGGCGAGCGTGCAGCATCTTCCACGACCCGTCGTGCA
>NZ_JAGEKQ010000016.1:0-53826 GCF_017565385.1 Dermacoccus sp. NHGro5
GTCGGCTCGGTCGTCGGCGTCGGCGTCGGGGTCGTCGTGGCGCCGGCCTCGAGCGTCACGGGGAAGCTGCCCGTCGTGCCGGATTCCTTGGCCCTCAGCGTGATGACGGCGTCACCGGCGGCGAGGTCGCTCGGGGCGGTGAACGAGATCGTGGCCTCACCGTGGTTGGCCGGGTAGGGCGGGGTGGCGGCGCTCGTCGCGCTGATCGGAAACGTTCCGACCACGTGGCCGGCGATCGAGACCTCGACCGAGGTGTTCGTCGGCGAGTTCTTGCTCGTCATGTCGAAGCCGGAGGCGGTGAACTCGACCTTCTCCCCGGCCTTGACGTTCGTCGGCTGCCCGTGGATCGACAGCGACTGCTTGGCGTACGACGGCTTCACCGGGCTGTGCGCCTTGAGCCACTCGACGAACAGGCCCTGGTCGATGAGACCGGAGTCGGAGATCGGGCCACCCTCGTTGAGGGCGGTGAAGTTGTCGCCGCCGGCCATGAGGAAGGAGTTGGACGCGACGGTGTACTTGGCCGCCGGGTCGATGGGCTTGCCGCCCACCATGACGCTGGTGATGCGCGAGCCCGCGGGCTTGGTCTCGTCGAACGTGTAGGTGACGTTGCTCGACAGGCCCATCTTGAGGAACGGGCGGGAGGCGCCGTCGGGCTGCCACTGCTGCTCGAGGAGCTTGACGAACGTCGCGCCCGAGATCTCACGCGTCGCGACCGTGTTGTTGAACGGCATGACGGCCGCGGCCTGCGCGAACGTCAGGTTGCCCGCGGCGTCGGGGACGAGGTCGGCGCGCACGCCGCCGGGGTTCATGATGCCGATCTCGACGCTGCCCGGGCGACCGGGCGCGTTGAGGGAGTCGACGTAGCTCTGCGCGATGGCGTTCGACAGGTTCGACTCGGCGAGACGGTCGTCGCGCGAGCCGTCGGGCTTGAGCGCCGAGGTGATCGGGCCCGTGGCCTGCGCGATGACCTGCTGACCGATCTGCGCGGCGCGGGCGTTCGCCGAGTCGACGATGGAGGCCGCCGCGGTGTAGGCGGGCAGCGACGCGCAGGCGTCCGTCGGCGCCGTGACCTTGCGGTTGACGACGGAGTACTGCTTCACCTTGCCCGAGGCCTTGTCGTAGCCGAGGTTGAGGATGCCCAGGTTGTGCGCGTAGAAGTCGGTCTGGATGATCGGGCGCGTGCCGTCGCCGTCAGGCATGGGAGCGTCCCAGTCGTACAGCTGGTGGGTGTGGCCGGTGAAGATCGCAGAGACGTTCGCGCTCGTCTTCGTCACGATGTTCTTGAAGACGGGGCTCGCGGATTCCATCTGCTCCAGCGTCGCGCTGCCGCCCTCCGGCGCACCCTCGTGGTACTCGGCGACGACGACGTCGGCCTCACCGTTCGACGGGTCGCCGTCCTTCAGCTTCGCGGCGACACGGTTGACGGCGGCCACGGGGTCACCGAAGTCGATGCTCGCGATGCCGTCGGCGCCGACCATGTTCTTCGTGTCCGTAGTGACGGCACCGACGACGGCGACCTTGACGCCGTTGACGTCGAGCACCTTGTACTCGGGCAGCGCGGGCGTCGTCGTGCCCTTCTCGTAGACGTTGGCACCGAGGTAGGTCCATTGCGCGCGCGACTGGACGTGACCGGTCAGGTCGTCGAAGCCCTTGTCGAACTCGTGGTTGCCGACGGAGGAGACCTGCAGCTTCAGGGCGTTGAGGTAGTCGATCGACGGGTTGTCGTCCTGCGAGGCCGACTCGAACGGCGAACCGCCGACGTTGTCACCGGCCGAGATGAACGCCGAACCCGGGAACTCCTGCTCGGCCGAGGCGACGGTGCAGGCGAAGTCCTTCGTGAAGTGGCCGTGGAAATCGTTGGTGCCGAGCAGCGTGACGGGCGTGAGGTCGGCGTCGAGCGTGGGAACGACGGTGGCGGCGTTCGCGGCAGGCGTCAGGGCACCGGCGAAGGCGAGTGCGAGCACACCGGAGAGGGCACAGGTGCGCGCGATGCGGTTGGTCATGAGGTTCCTCGAGGTTCGAAGTGTTCGGCGGACGCTCGGCCTGGGGCACGTCGCCGCGGGGAAGGACAGCGCCTCATTGTGCGCAGGCTGGCCGCCCCCTGGGTGCCCCCAGCGCCCCCTGCGCGTGATGTTCACCAAGTGTTCGCCTGACGTCGTCGACCACGGGCGAAACCGCGGCGGCGGCCGTCCACCTCACCCACCCCGCCAGGCGGAATAGTTGAAATGTAAACTAGGTTGAACCAGGCAACCGATCGCCAGGAGGATCACATGCCCGCCGTCACCGCAGACACGCTCACGCTGCCGCGCCTCGCCGCACCCGCGGCCACGGCCCGCGAGCGCCGCGTCACCCGTCACGTGGCCGGCCCGAAGGGGTACGAGGGCGAGGGTTTCCCGGTCACGCGCGCCTTCGCCGGCATCGCTCACGACGAGCTCGACCCCTTCGTCCACATGGACGAGATGGGCGCCGTCAACTACGCCCCGGGCGAGCCGAAGGGCACCGACTGGCACCCGCATCGCGGTTTCGAGACCGTCACCTACATCATGGACGGGCGCTTCCAGCACCAAGATTCGCACGGTGGTGGCGGCATGATCGAGAACGGCGCCACCCAGTGGATGACGGCCGGTTCCGGCGTGCTGCACATCGAGACGCCCCCGGCCGAGCTCGTCGTCTCGGGCGGTTTCTTCCACGGCATCCAGCTGTGGGTCAACCTGCCGGCCGCGCAGAAGTTCGCCGACCCGCGATACCAGAACATCGACGGCACGGACTCCGAGCTCGTGACGACGCACGACGGTGCCGCGCTCATCCGCATCATCGCCGGCTCCATCGGCTGCTTCCGCGGCCCGGGCAGCACGCACACGCCGATCACGATGGCACACGCGACGATCCCTGCCGGCGTGCGCGCCGACATCCCGTGGGAGGCGTCCTACAACGGCCTCGTGTTCGTCCTGTCCGGTTCGGGCACCATCGGCAGCACGCCCGCTGACGGTTCGTCGCCCCGGCCCATCTCGGCGGGTCAGACGATCGTCACGAGCGCCGGTGACCTCATGACGCTGACCGCCGACGCCCGCCAGGACGTCGAGACCCCGTCGCTCGAGGTGCTTCTCCTCGGCGGTCGCCCCATCAAGGAACCCGTCGTGCAGTACGGTCCCTTCGTCATGAACACGAAGGCGGAGGTCATGGCGGCGTTCGAGGACTTCCGCTCAGGACGCCTCGGCCGCGTCCCCGCGGACGCCCTGCGCCCCTACCGCGCGACGGAGGAAGAACTGCGCGACGCCGTGGCCGCCATGCCGCACGGAGGCACCATCACGACCCCCTGACCACCGCGCCGCCGTCCCCATCGGCGATTTTCGTCCACCTTCGAGGCCGGCTCGTCGCCCACGACGGGCCGGCCGGCGTCGTCACCCAACCGGCAGAGCGGGCATCTGCATGACGAACCACACCGCGAAGCCGACGGCCAGTGCGAGGGTGACGATCGCGACGACGGCCGTGACCGCGGGCGCCGTCCGAGGGCGTGCGCGCTGACCGCGCGGGGCTGCGATGACCTTCGGCAGCCGCCACACGTAGGCGAGGACGTGCGTCGCGGCGCAGATGATCCACCCCCAGAACGACGCCTCGTGCAGCGTCAGCCAGATCGTGTCCGGTTCGTACAACGTCACGATGCCAGTGCCGATGACGCCCGCAGTGAGCACCACGAGCAGCGGCGCAAGCAGTCGCAGGACGATGAACGGTGGCCCTGACGCGACGTAGCGGCCGTCGCGCGTGTAGTAACGCACGAGCCGGTAGCCGGTGGAGGTCAGCTTGACGAGGACGACGACGCCCGCGGCGATGCCCAGCCCCGCATGCCACTCGATGAGCCCCTCGACGTCGAGCAAGGTGACGCCGACGGCGCCCAGGATGAGGACGAGCGAGGCCCCGAGCGTTGCGGTCAGGCGTGAGTTGGCGACGACGCCGTCGTCCGCGGCGGGCTTGTCGACGCTTTCGGGGCGGAACAGCTCGGCGGGGAAGAGCACCTCGTCGAGCGGTTCGGGCAGGCGATTCATGCGCCGATCATGCGGCCGCGCAGCGAGATGCGCCAACCAGTGCAGGCAAACCTGAGCTCGCCACCTCGTGCTCACTGCGGCGACACAGAACCCGCCCCGCGAAGCTGCCTGCCCGTTATCCACGCCCGCGGGGTCGATATCCATCGCGAGGCTATCGCGAAGCTGCGATGCTGAGCGGACGAGAACGGCGCTGACGCGCCCCGAGACCGAACCCGAGTTCAAGGAGAGATGACGATGACGCACGGTGAGCGGGCATGAAACTGCGTCCTCTGCGCCACCGTTCGGCAGGCCGCGCAATCACCTCACTTCCCGGCGCGGTCACGCGCCCTGCAATCGCTCGCCTCGCGACGACGCGCCCCTCGGCCGCGGCATACGTCGTCGTCGCTGCGACGACCAGCCTCGGGGCTCTGTTGCCCGACGATCGCCTCCACGCCGTCACCAAGCATCTCGTCGCACCGCTCGCCGCGCTCGACGTCGCGACTCGCCCGGGGGCGTGGATCCCGCGTCGCCGTCGTACCACCGGCACGCTGCTCGTCGCCCTCACCGGCTCGGCCATCGGCGACCACCTCATGCTCGCCGAGTCGCGCAGCGAGGGCGCGGCGGCTCGCCGTCATCTGCGTCGCGGCGCGGCCGCATTCGGTGTACAGCAGCTCGGCCTGCTCACCGTCATGCGCACGCGCGGCCAGCGCTTCACGCCGCGCACGATCGCAGTCGGCGTGACGACGCTCGCCGCGCTCGCCGTGGTCGATCACGTTGCCGCCCGGCGCGATTCCGTCTCGTCGATCGTGCCGGACGACAGCGCTCCGAGCGCCGCTCACAACCCGGACGCCGCCAGGGTTCAGCCGCGCGCCGCCGAGCCGCGCACGCCCGACGCGCCATCGTCCGCACTGCCCGACCCTGTCGTCGCGACCTACGGGGCGCTCCTCGTCGCCATGGCCATGCTCGCCCAGGACGACGCCCGTACCGCCCGTGGCGGGGCCATCTTCCTCACGAGCGACGCCCTCATCGTCACCCGACAACTGCTGCCGCACAGCAGGCTGCGGCGCGTCGCCGACACCGCCGTCATGGCGACGTACACCGCGGCGCTCGCGATGCTCGTCGACGCGTTGGCCGCCGACGACATCACTCCCGCGCGATGTCACCGCGGGTGATAATGCAGGCATGGCTCTGCAGATCGACTACTTCGCCGCCGCGTCCGACGAGGAGGCCGCGGCGCTCGTCAACCTCGAGACGGGCGTGCGCTCGATCCCGTTCGACGACGAATCCGACGCTCCGGCAGTCGAATACGACGTCGTCCCCTCCCAGGTCGTCGATCCGGGCCTCGCGCTCGGCTACCTCAACGAGCTGTTGACGGGCGTGCCCGTCGAGGAGTTCGTGACGAACGGCTGGCCCGCGCTCGTCGCGACGAGTGACGACGAGCAGAAGTTCGTCCTGCAGGTCGACCCGGGCTTCGTCGCGCTCATGTCGACGCGCGAGGGGCCGTTCGACGACCTCGCCGCCCAATGGGCCGCCGTCGAAGCACCCGAGGACGCCGACGAGTGGGACGCCGACCCGCGTGAACTCGGCGAGTTCCTGGCCCAGTTCGTCGCGCTCGCGCTGACGGCCGGCGACGAGGGCAAGCACGTCTACTGCTGGCTGTGGCCCTGACGGGTCTGGGTGCTCGCCGGCCCGGCGCCGCAGGAGACGCCCGCCGGATGGCAGGTAACTCACACGTAGGCGCGCAACTGCGTGCCTCCCTGTTCGCCAGTCGCCATCCTGCATCACGCGAGGCCACCCCAGCGCGTCTTGCGAGGCCGCCGCGCCGCATCACGCGCAGCGATCACCCCGCAAGATCCTCCCGCGACAGCGCACGGTAGGCGTGCCAGGCCGGTTCCTCGTACGGGTGCGCGGCGAGCATGGCGTCGAGCGCCCGCACGGCGTCGCGCCGCGGACACACGACTTCGATGCGCTGCTCCTGCACGACCTCGGGGCGCCCTACGGCGCCGATGTGGGGCTGCGCGCCGGCGAGCGGTTCGAAGCGCCCTTCGCCGGTGACGCTGAACGAGCACGCCCGGTAGTCGCCGATCGCACCCGCCCCGGCCCGCGCCGCAGCATCACGCACCGCGTCGACGTGGCTGAGAGGGGAGAACACGACGATGACGACGAGGTCGTCGCGGCCGCCCGCACCCCCGCCACCCGCGCCGAGGTACTGGCCCCCACGCCGGACGGCGCGCGCCCAGCGCGTCTCATGCACCGTCGATCACCCGAACAGGACGGCTGCCTCGTCCCACTGCTTGCGCGGGACGGTCTTGAGCTCCTTCGTCGCCTCGGCCATCGGCACCGTCACGATGTCGATGCCCGAGAGCGCCACCATCTGACCCCACTTGCGCTGCATGACGGCGTCGATGGCGGCGTGCCCGAAGCGCGTGGCCAGCACGCGGTCGTAGGCCGTCGGCACACCGCCGCGCTGCAGGTGGCCGAGCGTCGCGGCGCGCGTCTCGATGCCGGTTGAGCGTTCGATGAGCGGTGCGAGCGCCTCACCGATGCCACCGAGGCGCGGGCGTCCGGCGGCATCGAGGCCGCGTTCGGCCGCGATGTCCTCGAGTTCGCCCTTGTCGTTCTTCAGCTGGAACCCCTCGGACACGACGACGACGGGTGCACGCCCGCGCGCCTGCGTCAGCAGTACCCATTCGGTGATCTGCGCGAGCGTCACCGACACCTCGGGGATGAGGATGGCGTGGGCGCCGCTCGCGAGCCCGGCGTGCAGTGCGATCCAGCCGACGTGACGGCCCATGACCTCGACGACCATGCAGCGGTGGTGCGCCTCCGTCGTCGTGCGCAGTCGGTCGATCGACTCGGTCGCGATGGAGACGGCGGTGTCGAAACCGAAGGTGTAGTCGGTGCCCGACAGGTCGTTGTCGATGGTCTTCGGCACGCCGACGACGGGCAGCCCGTCAGCGGCGAGACGCGCGGCACCCGACAGCGTGCCCTCGCCTCCGATCGCAATGATCCCCTCCATGCCGTGCCGTTCCATGACGGCGCGGATCGCGTCGGGGCCTCCGACGCCGTCGATGCCGTTGTAGGGGTGCGTTCGGGAGGTGCCGAGGATGGTGCCCCCCTCCTTGGACAGCCCACGCACGCGACGGCGTGGAAGGGAGAACACGTCGTCGACGATGAGGCCGCGCCACCCGTCACGGATGCCGGCGAACTCCTGCTCATAGATCTTGTCGCCCTTCATCACCGCGCCACGGATGACGGCGTTGAGGCCGGGGCAGTCGCCGCCAGAGGTCAGGATGCCGATGCTCATGCGCCTAGTTTCTCCCATGCGCGGCGGCAGGGGGCACCCGCACCGCCGGGTGGGACGTCGCGTCTCTCCCTACGGACGAGTAGACCCGCAGCCATGTGGATGGGACGGCAGCCGGCGCGACGCATCGCGCGTGCGCGGGGGACACCCGTCGGGAGGAGCGTTGCCCATTACGATGAGGTGTCACCACACCTCGACGGCAGGATCCGTGAGCATGACGCGCCCCGACGACACGACGCCTCAAGCCCCTGTTCCCACCGAGCCGGAGGCTGCGGAGCCAGAGCCATCCGGAACCCGCGACCCGTTGCTGCGTGGCGATCTGGCTCCCGCGCCGCGCACACTCGTCGACATCCTGCGCGCGAGCGTCGCCGCGCACCCGGACGACCCGGCCGTCGACAACGGCCAGGACGTGCTGACGTACGCCGAATTCGCCCAGGCCGCAGAGCAGTTCGCCGACGCCCTGCACGAGCTGGGCATCGGTTCGGGTGAGCGCATCGGCATCCGCATCCCGTCGGGAACCCTTGATCTGTACGTCGCGATCGCGGGGACGCTCGTCGCGGGCTGCGCGTACGTGCCGGTCGACTTCGACGACCCCGACGAGCGCGCCGACACCGTCTTCGGCGAGGCCGACGTCGCCGCCATCATCGGCAAGGACCTCGTCATCAGCCCCCGCGCGCCGCACGCCGACGACGCCGCGGCGCATGACGACGTGCGCACCGGCGACCCTGCCCTCACCGACGACGCGTGGATCATCTTCACCTCGGGTTCGACGGGCAAGCCGAAGGGCGTGGCCGTCACGCATCGCAACGCTGCGGCGTTCGTCGACGCCGAGGCCAACCTGTTCCTGCAGAACGCACCCATCGCGCCGGGTGATCGCGTCATGGCGGGTCTGTCCGTCGCGTTCGACGCGAGCTGCGAGGAGATGTGGCTCGCGTGGCGCTACGGTGCCTGCCTCGTGCCCGCACCGCGCAGCCTGGTGAAGTCGGGCATGGATCTGGGGCCGTGGCTGACGGCGAACGACATCACGATCATCTCGACGGTGCCGACGCTCGTCGCGCTGTGGCCGCACGAGGCGATCAAGGACGTCCGCCTCGTCATCCTCGGCGGCGAGGCGTGCCCGCCCGAGATCGGTGCCCGTCTCGCGACCGAGGCCCGCGAGGTGTGGAATACCTACGGCCCGACGGAGGCGACCGTCGTCGCCTGCGCCGCGCAGCTGACGGGTGAGCCACCCGTGCGCATCGGCTTGCCCCTCGACGGGTGGGATCTCGCCGTCGTCGACTCCGAGGGCAACCCCGTGCCGCAGGGTGAGGCGGGCGAGCTCATCATCGGCGGCGTCGGCCTCGCGCGCTACCTCGATCCGGCCAAGGACGCGGAGAAGTACGCGCCGATGCCGACGCTCGGGTGGGATCGCGCGTACCGAAGCGGCGACATCGTCGTCAACGATCCGATCGGTCTGACGTTCCAAGGCCGCGCCGACGACCAGATCAAACTCAACGGCCGACGCATCGAGCTCGGCGAGGTCGACTCCGCGCTGCTGCAACTGCCGCACGTCAGTGGTGCGGCTGCGGCGGTGCGTACCTCGGAGACGGGCAACAAGCTGCTCGTCGGCTACCTCACCGTCAAGGACGGCTTCGACCGCAAGGCCGCCACCGCGCACCTGCGCGAGACGATGCCCGCGGCGCTCGTGCCGCAGCTCGCCGTCGTCGACACGCTGCCGACGCGCACCTCCGGCAAGATCGACCGCGATGCGCTGCCATGGCCCCTCGAGATCCCGATGGGTGACGGCGACGGCGAGACGTTCACGGGCACGGCGGCGCGGCTGCAGGAGCTGTTCGCCAGCATCCTGGGCACTCCCCCGACGTCGCCGGACGACAACTTCTTCGACCTCGGCGGCGGCTCGCTGACGGCGGCGCAGCTCGTCGCGCGGCTGCGTGAGACGAACCCGGAGATCACCGTCGCCGACGTCTACGAGGCGAACTCGATCACCGAACTCGCCGCGACGATCGACCAGATGTCCTCTCCCACCGGGCGATTGAACGACAACGTCGTCAAGGTGCGCCGCAGCACGCAGACGTTGCAGGTCGTCGCGTCGCTCGCTGTACGCCAGTTCTCGGCGCTGCGTTGGCTGACGTGGTTGGGTGCCGGCGCGAACCTCGCGCACGCCTCCGGCATGACGTGGGTGCCGACGCTGAGCTGGTGGTGGATCCTCGTGGGCTGGGTGCTGTTCGTCGCCCCGCCGGGGCGGATGCTGCTGGCCGCCGGATTCGCCCGCACCATCCTCGCGGGGGTGACGCCGGGCGCGTACAGCCGCGGTGGACGCACCCACCTGCGCGTCTGGCTCGCCGAACGCATCGCCGACGAACTGGGCGCCACCAACCTCGCCGGTGCGCCGCTCGTCAAGTTCTACGGCCGCCTGCTCGGCTGCGACATCAAGAAGCACGTCGACCTGCACAGCCTGCCGCCCGTCACCGGCTTCCTCACGCTCGGCAAGGGCTGCTCGATCGAGCCCGAGGTGGAGCTGCGCGGGCACTGGATCGACGGTGACACGTTCCATCTCGGACGCATCGAGGTCGGACCGAACGCCCGCGTCGGCACGCGCTCGACGCTGCTGCCCGGCGCCCGCGTCGGCAAGCGCGCGGAGATCGCTCCCGGTTCGGGCGTGTTCGGTCGGGTGCCCGCCGATCAGCTCTGGTCCGGGGCGCCTGCCGAGCACATCGGCACCGCACGCGGCCCGTGGGACGAGCAGGCGCCGCCGAACAAGCCGATCTGGCTCGTCGCGTACGGCGCGACGGGCATCGCCGCGTCGCTCATCCCATCGGTGGGTTCGGCGGCCGGGCTGGCCGTGCTGTGGCCCTGGCTGCGTCACGCCGACTCGGTCGCGGACATCGCCCGCATCGGCGCGATCGGCGTCATCCCGGCGACGCTCGTCGGTTTCGTCGTCACGGCACTCGTCATCCTGGCTGCGGTGCGCGCCCTCGGCCGCGGCCTCGTCGCCGGCCACCACCCGATTCACGGCGGTCAGGGCTGGCGCGCGTGGACGACAATGCGCATCCTCGACGAGGCCCGCACCTGGCTGTTCCCGCTCTACTCGAGCACGCTGACGCCTAATTGGCTGCGCGCGCTCGGCGCGAAGATCGGACGTGAGGTCGAGGCCTCGACCGTGCTCATGCTGCCGAAGATGGCGGACGTCGGCGAGGGCGCGTTCCTCGCCGACGACACCCTCGTCGCCAACTACGAACTCGGCGGCGGCTGGATTCGCATCGCGCCCGTCAAGGTCGGCAAGGGTGCCTTCATCGGCAACTCGGGCATGGCCGCGCCCGGGCGCAAGGTGCCGAAGCGCGGCCTCGTCGCCGTACTGTCGGCCGCGCCCGCACGCGGGGCGGCGAAGAAGGGCACGAGCTGGCTCGGCTCGCCGCCGCAACGTCTGCGCCGCCAGGCCGGTGAGACGGACGCCTCCCGTACCACCGCGCCGCCGACAAAGCTGCGTGTCGCGCGCGCCGTCGTCGAGGCGCTGCGGATCATCCCGCAGTCGCTGCACTCGGCGCTCATCGCCGGTGCAGCGCTGACGATGCTGTGGGTCGCCGACACGCACTCGTGGTGGCTGGCGGCGCTGACGGCAGGATTCGTGCTCGTCGGCTTCGGCGCGCTCGGCGGGGCGTCCGCCGTCATCGCGAAGTGGCTACTGGTCGGGCGCCTGCGCGTCACCGAATACCCGCTGTGGAGTTCGTTCGTGTGGCGCAACGAACTCGCCGACACGTTCACCGAGGTCGTCGCCGCGCCCTGGCTCATCCGCGCCAACGGCGGCACGCCGGTGCTCAACCTGTGGCTGCGCGCGATGGGAGCGAAGATCGGCCACGGCGTGTGGTGCGAGACGTACTGGTTGCCCGAAGCCGACCTCATCCGCCTCGGCGACGGCGCCTGCGTCAACTCGGGTTGTGTCGTGCAGACTCATCTGTTCCACGACCGCATCCTCGCGATGGACACCGTCACCCTCGGCGCCGGCGCGACGCTCGGCCCGAACAGCGTCGTCCTGCCCGCCGCGAAGATCGGCACGCACGCGACCGTCGGGCCGACGTCCCTCGTCATGCGCGGCGAGAGCGTGCCTGACAAGACCCGCTGGCTCGGCAATCCCATCGGCCCGTGGATCGAGGACGAGAACCCCGCCGACGCCCGCCGCGACGGCGGCGAGATGGAAACCGACGCCGTCGCGCACGATGACGAAGCGGCGCGCACTTCGCAGGGCGCGACCCACGTCGAGTTCCACGACGAACCGTCCTCACCGGTAGCATCCGACGAACACCCCGGCGACGGGCAGCCCGTCACGAACGGCGCCTCCTTCGAGGGACGCGACGCCACGCCGACCGCACGACCCGAAAGCGATTCCTGATGTTCAGCAGCACTCCGAGCGGCGGCGCCGACCCCTACGTCCCGGGTCACGGCGATCTGGCGTTCGGCGTCGATTCCTACGATCTGACCCTCGACTACACGCCCGCCGGTAACCGTCTCGACGCCACGGCCGTGCTCGCCTGCCGCATCGTCGACGACGTGCCGGAGGCCTCGCTCGACGACGGCGGGGTGCGCCGGATCGAACTCGACCTGCATCACCGGCTCAAGGTCGCGAAGCTGACGGTGTCGGGCGCGAAGATGGCGCGGTTCGGCCAGGAGCGTTCGCGGCTGTTCATCCGGTTCGCGCAGCCGCTCGCGCCGGGCGCGCGCTTCACCGTCACCGTCGCCTACAAGGGTTCGCCCGGTCCGATGCGCGGGCCCGATGGCGACGCGGGCTGGGAGGAGCTGGAGAACGGCGTCATCGTCGCGTCGCAGCCCCACGGTTCGCCGACGTGGTTCCCGTGCAACGACCGTGCCGCGGACAAGGCCGTCTACCGCTTCGCCGTGACGACGGATGCCGAGTACCACGTCGTCGCCAACGGCACCCTGCTGCGCCGCCGTCACACGGGCCGACGTGCGACGTGGACGTACGAGTGCACAGCACCCATGTCTCCGTACCTGGCGACGTTGCAGATCGGGCCGTACCAGACCCGTCAGATCCAGGCGAAGCCGACGGACGTCCGCCTCGTGTTCCCGCCTCGTCTGCGTGAGCCGGTCCGAGAGGCGTTCTCCGACCAGCTGCACATGATCGATTTCTTCTCCTCGCGCTTCGGCGCGTACCCCTTCGCCTCGTACACGGCCGTCATCACCGACGACCCGCTCGAGATCCCCCTCGAGTCGCAGACGTTGTCGACGTTCGGCTCGAACTTCGCGAACCGCGGCTGGGACGCACAGCGCCTCATCGCGCACGAACTCGCGCACCAGTGGTTCGGCAACGCCGTGACGGCGGCGTCGTGGGAGGACATCTGGCTCCACGAGGGCTTCGCCTGCTACAGCGAGTGGCTGTGGAGCGAGGAGATCCATCTCGGGAGCGCCGACCAGCGGGCGCGCGAGGCGTGGCTGCGCCTGTCGCGGCTGCCGCAGGATCTGCGCCTGCACGATCCGGGCCCGAAGGACATGTTCGACGACCGCGTCTACAAGCGCGGAGCGCTGACGCTGCACGCCCTGCGCCTGACGATGGGTGACGCCGCGTTCTTCACGCTGCTGCAGCGATGGGTGGCCGAGAACATCGGCAAGACGGTGACGACGCAGCAGTTCGCTCGGCTCGCGGACGAGGTGGCTGCCGCAGCCGGCATCGAACCCGTGGGCGCCCTCATCGCCGAGTGGCTCGAGACCCTCCCCCTGCCGCAGCTGCCTGGGCCAGGCTCCACGCGCGTCTGACCCGCTCGAGCCATTGAATGTGGACAAGAATCGCAAGTGTGGACAGGAATCGCAGATGGGTACGCGGCGCCGCCACCGAAGCGATCCAGGTCACACCAGATGGGTAGGGTGAGGGCATGCCAGCTGATGCACCTGAGCTTCCTGCGTTCACGCCGCGCGAGGACGTCGACGCCTACTTCATCCCCCGCCTCGAGACCCCCGAAGGAGCCCCCGAGGGCGCGCGCCTGTTCGATCCGACGATCCACGTGCAGGGCGCCTGGAACGAGGGCGAGCAGCACCTCGCCGCGTCGGCAGGGCTCATGGTGCACTGCATCGAACAGCACGAGCCGCGCGACGACATGCAGCTTGCGAAGATCACCTTCGACGTCCTCGGCTTCATCCCGCTGCGTCCGACGCTCGTGTCGGTGCGCACGATCCGCCCCGGCCGCACGATCGAACTCGTCGAAGCGACGTTCAGCGTCGACGGACGAACCATCATCGTCGGGCGCGCGTGGCGTCTGTCGAAGCAGGATTCCTCACCGGTGGCGGGCGCCGACGTGCCTGCCATGCCGCCCCTCGAAGAATGCACCCCCTACAGCATGTCGAGCATGTGGCCGGGCGGCTTCATCCACTCCCTCGACGGTTACGAGGCCGAACCCTACGTGCCGGGCCGACACCGCGTCTGGCTGCGCACGCACCTGCCGATCGTCATGGGTGAAGAGGTCACCCCGACGACGCACTTCCTCTCCGTCATCGACGGCGCCAACGGCATCGCCGTCCGCGTCGATCCGCGCGAGTGGATGTACCCCAACGTCGATTTGACGGTGCACCTCTTCCGCCAACCCGACCCCACCGCAACGGGATTCGACACCACCGTCGCGATGGGCGAGAGCGGGCTCGGCGTCACGATGACGTCACTGCACGACATCCACGGCCCCGTCGGACGCATCGCGCAGAGCCTGACGGTCCGCAAGCTCTGACGCGCGATGTTGCCCGGGAATCGTCAGTGGGTGAACTGCACGCCCTGGGAGGCGTCGAGCGCGACGCCGACGCGGGCGCCGGGCTCGAGCGCGGCCGGTTCGACATCGCCGGGGTAGGCCACGGCAGCCAGCTCCAGCGTGGGCAGCGCATCGAGCCGGACGCTCACGCGCGTCACCTCGTCCGCCACCGCGCTGTGCACGACGCTCGCCGCCAGCGCGCGGGGGGCCCGGGCGTCACGCGCTTCGGCCGCTTCGCCCCACGCGGAACTACGCGCCGCCCCGGCATCATTCGTTGCCGCCTCGTCTCCCGAAGAGGAGCCGGACGCCGTTCCTGTCGCAACCACCCGTAGCGCACTCTGACGCAACTTCCAACGCCCCGGCGCGAGGCCCACCGCTGCCGCCTCGTCGGGGTCCAGGGTCGTCGTGAAGCCGAGGAAATCGGCGGTGTCTTCGTCGGACGGCGCGGCCCACACCTCAGGCGCGGCACCGTGCTGGACGATGCGTCCGTCGCGCATGACGGCGATGTCGTCGGCGACGGTGAGCGCCTCGCCGTGATCGTGCGTGACGAACAGTGCGGTCGCGTTCTCGGCGGTGAGGATGGCCCGCAGATCGGTCGACAACCGCTCGCGCAGGCCTCTGTCGAGGGCCGAGAGCGGCTCGTCGAGGAGCAACAACCGCGGTCGCACCGCGAGGGCCCGCGCGAGCGCCACACGCTGCTGTTGACCGCCGGAAAGCGTTGCGGGAGAACGCTTCTCGTAGCCAGGCAGCCCGACGAGGTCGAGCAGTTGCCCGACGCGTGCGGCCTGCTCGGCGCGCCCCACACCACGTCGCGCCAGCCCGTAGGCGACATTCGCGGCGACGTCGAGGTGCCCGAACAGTTGGCCGTCCTGGAACATCAGCGCGAAGTCGCGCTTGTGCGTCGGCACACGCGTCACGTCGTCGCCGTCGAAGCTGACGCGCCCCGCGTCGAGACGCTGCAAGCCTGCGACGGCGCGCAGCAGCGTCGACTTGCCGCAGCCGCTCGGGCCGAGGACGGCGAGCACGCGCCCGGCGTCGACGGTGACATCGACGTCGTCGAGCGCCGGTGACTCCTGGCCGGCGAACGTCACGCGGGCGCCGCTGACGACGAGCCCGCGCGCCGCCTCCGCGGCCCGCTCACCATCGGCCCGCTCGCCACCAGACGTCATCCCCTCGGACCGCGTCCCACCGGCTCGCAACCCGTCGGACCTCTCGCCACCAGACGGCATCCCGTTGGCCCGCTCTTCACCGACCGGCGTCCCACCAGCCCACGCCGGACCGGCGTCGCCTCGCCTGGGTCGTCCCACCATCAGCCCATCCTCCCTGCGGCGACGCCGCCGATCTTGTCGACGGCCACCATGACGAGGCCAGTCACGGCTGCGAGCACGACGGACGCTGCCATCGCGCCACCGAAGTTGGCGTCACCGGGGCGCCCGATCAGCTGGTAGATGACGACGGGCAACGTCGGCGAATCAGGTTGCGCGAGAAAGGCCGTCGCGCCGAACTCGCCGAGCGAAACCGCGAGCGCGAACCCGGCTGCCGCGACGAAGGGTCGCCACAGCACCGGCAGATCCGCCGTCATCCATGCCCGGACCGGCGAGGCCCCGAGCGCGGCGGCCGCCTCGCGCGGACGGGGGTCCAGCGAGCGCAGCACGGGCGTCAGCGTGCGCACGACGAGCGGCAGCGCGACCATTGCCTGCGCGATCGGAATGAGCGCTGACGACGAACGCAGGTCGAGAGGCGGCCGGTCGAGCGTGATGAGGAAACCGAAACCGACGGTCACGGCCGAGACGCCGAGCGGCAGCATGAACGCCGCGTCGAGCAGCCGGACGACACTCCGCCCCTTCGGGCTCGCCGCGCGCCACGACACGACGACGCAGACGCACACCCCCAGCACGAGCGCGAGCAACGCAGCGTCGATCGCGATGCGCCAGCTCTGCGAGAGCGCACCGACGACCCCGAGGTCACCCAATCCGCGATAGTGCTGCACCGTCCAGCCGCCATCGGAACGCAGCGAGCGCACGAGCAGCGTCACCAGCGGCGCCAGGATGAGCGCCCCGACAGCGGCGGTGAGCGTCAGGGCAGCCACGTCACCGCGACCAGGACGTCGCAGCGCCGTCTGCTGCGTCACGCCACGCCGCACCCGCTCGTCATGACGCCCGATGCGCGAGCGTTCGCTGACGACGAGCAGCGCCGCGACGAGGACGAACTGCGTCACCGACAGCACCGCCGCGGCTCGCAGGTCGAGGAATTCGACGGTGAGGGAGTAGATCTCCGTCTCGAGTGTCGAGTAGCGCAGGCCACCGAGCATGAGGACGATGCCGAACGCCGTCGAGCAGAACAGAAACACGACGCTCGCGGCGCTGACGACGGCGGGGCGCAGCTGCGGCCACGTCACCGTCCGGAAGACCTGCCGCGGTGATGCCCCGAGTGCCGCCGCCGACTCCGCCGTGCGCGGGTCGAGCGACGCCCACATCGGCCCGACGGTGCGCACGACGACGGACACGTTGAAGAACACCATCGCGAGCAGCACCGGCTGCCACGAGCCGTCCCAGCCCAACCAGGCAAGCGGGCCACCGTCGGCGAACAGCGACCGGAACGCGACGCCGACGACGACCGTCGGCATGACGAACGGCAGGACGACGAGCGCGCGCCACACCCCCGCCCCCGGCACGCGCAGCCGGTACAGGGCGTGCGCGACGGGCACACCGAGCAGCACCGAGCACGCCGTCGCGAGCGCCGCCATCCACACGGTGAACCACAGCACGCGCAGGATGCGCGGGCGCGTCAGGACGTCCGTGAATCCGCCCAGATCGACGTGCCGACCCGGCGCGAGCCCACGCACCGCCATCGCTGCGACGGGCCACGCGAAGAAGATCGCGAGGAACACGAGCGGGACGACGGCAAGCGCGGCCATGACGAACGGCGCGCGAGCGCCCCGGGCTCGTGCGCCGCGACGCAGACCATCACGGGTGCCGTTCATCGCTCGGGCGTCACTTGGACGTGACGTCCTTCCACTTCGTCAGCCATTCGGAACGGTTCTTGTCGATGTCGGCGGGCGACACCTCGATCGGCTTCGTCGGCTGCTTCGCGTTCGCCGCCCACGCCTTGGGCAGTTCGACGTTCGAGTCGACGGGGAAGACGTACATCGAGTCGGGCAGCGACTTCTGGAAGCTCGCACCGTTCATGAAGTCGATGAGCGCCTTCGCGCCGTCGGGGTTCTTCGCCCCCTTGAGCACACCGGCGTACTCGGTCGATCGGAAGCACGTGTCGAGCAGCGCCGACGTCGTCGACGTGCCCGCCTTGTCGACGGTGAACGCCGGCGAGCTGTCGTAGCTGACGACGATCGGACGCTTGCCCTTGCCGCTGCCGGTGAAGTCGACCTCGTACGCGTCGCTCCAGCCCGACGTCAGCTTGAGCCCGTTCGCCATGAGCTTCTTCCAGTACGCCTCCCAGCCGTCCTGGCCGTAGTGGCCGACGGTCGCGAGGAAGAACGCCATGCCCGGCGAGCTCGACGACGCGCCCGGCGCGACCATGAGGTTCTTGTACTCGGGCTTGACGAGGTCGTCGAACGACGCGGGCTTCGTCTTGTGGTTCTTCGTGAACCACGCGTCGTCGACGTTGACGCACACCGACGCGGTGTCGATCGGCGACAGCTGCCCCTTGCCCTGGCCGTCCGGCAGCTCGTACTTCGACGCCGACGCAGGCGCGCCCTTCGGGCTGTACGGCTCGAGGACGTCGTTCGTCGTGACACGCGAGGCGAACGTGTTGTCGATGCCGAACACGACGTCACCGAGCGGGTTGTTCTTGCTCAGCACGAGCTTGTTCGCGAGCTCACCGGCGTCACCGGACTTCACGACCTTGACGGTGTAGCCCGTCTGCTTCGTGAACTCGGCCATGACGTTCTTGTCGGGCGCCCACGACTCGTGCGTCACCAACGTGACCGTCTTCCACGCGCCCGAACCCGACGCACCCGAGCCGCCCGCCGAACTCGACTTCGACCCCGACGAGTTGTTGTCGACGCTGCACGCCGCCAGCGCACCCACGCACGCGAGCGCCAGCACGGCGCGGCCACTACGAGACATCATGTGAACGTTCCTCCTCACGGCCAGTGAGGGACGTCGTCGCCCGCACGTACGCGCGACGAGTGAGAACTCGACTTCCTCCGCCGGTGCTAACCGGGTCAGGTTCGAGGGTTTGGTGCCGGGTGCGGCACGATCTCAGCGCACACTGCGCTCCCCTGTCGTTCGAGCGTGAGATTAGCACCGACCACCGACGGACGACACGCTTCGGCCCGCTTCGCACTCCGGCATCCCCGCTGACGGCTCGTGCGCACCTCACGCCGACGCCGGATCCCTCGTGCACGAGCCGGCCGCCACGACGCCCACCCCCGTCAGACCGGGCTGATGACCATGCCGACTGGCGCAGCGACACATGCACGCGCGAGGATGGACCCAAGACATCAACGGCCCGAGGCTCGACGACGCCTCACGACGGCCGACGACACGTAAGGGGAAACACCATGGGCAACCTCGTGTGGAAGGTGCTGAGCATGGGCGCCGGCATCGTCGCGAGCAAGATCGCGACGACCACCGCCACCAAGACGTGGAAGATGACGACCGGCAAGAGCCCGCGCAGCGCGAAGGACCCGAACGCCAGCATCATCGAAGCCGCGATCTACGCCGCCATCTCCACCGGCGCACTCGCCGCCGCCAAGATGTACGCCGAACGCCGCGCCGCCGACTACTTCACCAAGTCCGCCGGCCACCCGCCGCAGGCCCTCGTCAAGCGCGCCGAAGAAGAGGCCAAGGAAGCCCAGAAGGGCAAGAGCCAGGCGCCCGTCGTCGTCATGAAGTAATTCCCCTTCGTCCGCTTTCCGGCGTGGGAGCAGCAGACTCGGGGGCGTCCATGTTGCGCATGGAGCTGTTCGCTTGGAGGGTCAGGTTCTGCCTGGCCCTCCTCGCGTGTCTCTGGCCGACGCATCACTGAGCGTCGCGAATTTCGTCCACACCGGCGAATTTCGCCCACATTCGCGATTCACGTCCACCTCGGCGGATCTCGTCCACATTCACGTCCCGGCCGAACATCACGCCGCGCTCCGGTGGCATGCTGACGCCATGAGCACGGCCACCGAGCGCAACTGCGCCTCGGCACGTCAGGGTGGACGTACGCCTCCTGGAAAGGCACCGTCTACCCCGCAGGCGTCGCCGACCGCGTGCGCCTCGAGTACTACGCGGCGAACCTCTTCGACACCGTCGAACTCAACGCCGGCTACTACCGCTGGCCGGCACTCACGAGCTTCGAGAGCTGGCACCGCCGCCTGCCCGACGGCTTCCGCATGACCGTCAAGGCCCCCAAGGGCCTCACCCACGTCGGCCACCTCACCGCCCTCGACGAATGGCTACCGCACATCACCCCCGCCCTCGACGCGCTCGGCGACCGCCTCGGGCTGTTCCTCGTCCAACTCCCCCCGGCTCTGCAACGCGACGATGCGCTGCTCGACGCCTTCCTCACTGCGATGCCGAGCCGCTTCGACATCGCCGTCTGATTCCGCCACGACAGTTGGCTCGACGACGAGGTCTTCGCGCTGCTCAAACTCCACGACGCGGCCTACGTCGTCATGGACGGGCCCACCCCGAAGACGCACACCGCCGACGTCCGCGTCACCTCCTCGAACGTCTGCATCCGCTTCCACGGCCCGAAGGGCGCCAAGCTCTATGGCGGCAGCTACTCGGACGACGCCCTTCTTGCATGGGCAATCGGCATCGACGGCCGGCTCACCGAGAGACGCACCGTCTGGGCGTACTTCAACAACGACATCGACGGCGCCGCCGTCGCCAACGCGCAGACCCTGGGCCGCCTCGTCCGCGAGCGCACGTGAGCCGTCTGCCGTAACGTCGTCCCCATGACCACGGCACAGGGCACGAACCCGACGAACGACGAGGGCGCAGAGGGCGAGATCGTCCCCGTGGCGTTCAGCGAATACCGCGAGCACGAACCCGAGACCCCGGGCGTGCACGACGAATCCGTCACCGACGATGCGGAGCTGCGCCCCGACTACGCGGCCGTCATCGAGCGCATCGAGACGCTCGGGCCCGACGAGGTGTCGCGCCGCCTCGAAGCGGCCGGCAAGGGCCTGACCGAGCTCGGCGTGACGATCAACTCCGAGGACGGCAACCGCCCGTACCCGATCGACATCGTGCCGCGCATCATCTCGGCCGAGCGCTGGGCCGAGCTCAGCGCCGGCGCCGAGCAGCGCGTCCGTGCGCTCGAACTCTTCCTGCGCGACGTCTACGGCCCCGGCGAGATCATCAAGGCGGGCCGCGTCGACGCCGACATGCTGCGTCGCTCGCCCGGCTGGTCCGAGGACGGCCAGCGGGTGCCCGCTGACTTCGTCCGCGCCGGCATCTGCGGCCTCGACCTCGTCTCGCCCGCGTCCGGCGAGTGGATGGTGCTCGAGGACAACCTGCGCATGCCCGGCGGGCTCGGCATGACGCACATCAACCGTGAGGTGCTCGAGAACCACTTCGCCGAGATCCTGCCGCCCGCGGAGACGCTCGAGCACCCGACCCGGACGTACGGGCTGCTGCACGATTCGCTCATCGCGAGCGCAAGACTCCTCGACGGTGGCGTTGCCGAGGCCGAGATCGGCCTGTGCATGGTCTCCCCCGGCCCGACGGACACGACCTGGTACGAGCAGAACCTCGTGAGCGGCCAGGTCGGCGCCGCCATCGTGACGGCAGACGCCCTCGTCGTCGACGACGGCAAGCTGTGGCGCCTCGACGGCGGCGAACGTCACCGCGTGCACCTGCTCAACCCGCGCATGGGTGAGACCGAGCTGTTCGAAGCGAAGGGCGCGGACGGTCGTCCGCTCGGCGACGCGCTGCGTGACGTGCTCGCGGCGGGCGCGGTCGCCATCGTCAATGCGCCCGGCAACGGCCTCGCCGACGACAAGGCGACGTACGCGCTCGTGCCCGACATCATCGATTTCTACCTCGGCGAGAAGCCGCTGCTCGCGCAGGTGCCGACGCTGCTGTGTGCCCGCGAGGACCACCGCGAGGAGGTGCTCGATCGCCTCGACGAACTCGTCGTCAAGCCGATCGACGGCTACGGCGGCAGCGGCATCACTGTCGGCCCGGAGTGCTCGGCCGACGAGCTGGAGACGCGCCGTCGGGAGATCCGTGAGACGCCGGAGCGCTTCGTCGCGCAGGACATCGTGCCGTTGTCGACCCTGCCGACGCTCGTCGACGGCTCGTTCGTGCCGAGCCACGTCGACCTGCGCGCGTTCGTGCTGCAGCGCCCGGACGGGCAGGACGCCTCGCGCACCGTCGCCGTCACGACACCGGGAGCGATGACGCGCGTCGCCCCAGCGGGCACGATGATCGTCAACGTCTCGGCCGGCGGCGGCGCGAAGGACACCTGGATCCAGCGCTGACGCCCGCATCGCGGCCCGGTGCGACACTCGAAGCGCCCTGACGCGATCGTCGACGGGCCGCGCCACCGTGCGCAGAGTTACGCCCGGTCGCGCAGCCCCACGCCTCTGCGTGCAAGTGCACCCAGGTGCACTTGCACGCAAAGGAGACGGGGCGCGGCGCCATGGGTGAGACTGAAGACATGACGCGCGACGCCAGCCAGCAGCCGACCGAGTTCATCCGCACGATGGCGGACGGCACGACGAAGCAGGTCAACCCGCTGAGCGGTACGAAGGTGTGGACGGTGCCCGGCCGCGGCGACCGTCCCCTCGGGCTCGTCCCGCCTGATGTCAAAGACCTCGTGGCGCAGGACTTCACGTCGTCCTGCGCGTTCTGCTCCGAGCGCTACCTCGAGACGCCACCGGAGAAGGTGCGCTCGGTCCTCGCCGCAGGTTCCGCCGAGGGGTCGCGCTTCGTCCGACTGCGTGGTCTGACGCCGGCCGAGGTGACGTCGCAGGTCGCCGAGTTCCGCCGCATCCCGAACCTGTTCGAGATCATGTCGGTCGACTACTGGCAGGCCAACCACGGCTACACGTTCGACGACGCGATCGAGGCCCGCCGCCGCGCCTACGAGGCTGCTGACGGAGGGCGCGAACACCTGCTGCGCCTCGCGCGGGTGCGTCTCGGCAAGCGCGCCGAGGCCGCCACGGACGCCGAACTCCTCGACGCTGCAGGCGATTTCTTCGCGAGCACCCATGACGTCATCGTCGGCCGCCGCCACTACGTCGACGGCGCGACGCGCAGCGACCAGCTCGCCTCGTCAGGCGCCCTGACGCCGACCGAGCACCGCGAATACCTCGACCTGACGATCGACGCGATGGCCGAGCTGTACGCGACGAACCCGCACGTGCGCTACGTCGCGGCCTTCCAGAACTGGCTCAAGCCGGCGGGCGCGTCGTTCGACCACCTGCACAAGCAGATCGTCGGCATCGACGAGTTCGGCACCTCGACCGACCTCGACATCGATGCGGCGCGTCGCGATCCGCGCGTGTTCGAGGAACTCATCGCCTACGCGCGCAGCCACGATCTCGTCGTCGCGGAGAACGCTCACGCGATCGCCTTCGCCGGGTTCGGCCACCGCTACCCGAGCATCGAGATCTGGTCGACGTCCGGCACGTGCGAGCCATGGCTCATGACCGACGACGAACGTCACGCAATGGCCGACCTCGTCCACGCCATGCATGCCGCGACCGGAGCCGATGTGCCGTGCAACGAGGAGTGGCACCACCGTCCGCCGTCCATGAGCGACGTCGAGATCCCCTGGCACGTCGTGCTCAAGTGGCGCATCGCCAACCTCGCCGGGTTCGAGGGCAGCACGAAGATCTACCTCAACACCATCAGCCCCGCGGGCGTCCGCGACCGCGTCGTTCCCGCGCTCCGCCGGTTGCAGGAGGAGGGCCGCCTCGCCCCCGGCATCCGCCTCTGATGGCTGCGCGCGTCACCGTCGGGTCGCGAAGAACTCCTTGAGGACCGCCGAACACTCGTCCTCACGGATGCCGCCGACCACCTCGATGCGGTGGGTCGAGCGTGAGTCGCGTACGACGTCCCACAACCCGCCGCAGGCGCCGGCCTTGCGATCCCACGCCCCGAGGACGATGCGCGCCAGCCGCGCCTGAACGGCTGCCCCCGCGCACATGAGGCACGGTTCGAGCGTGACGACGAGGGTGCAGCCGTCGAGGCGCCAGCCCCCTCGCGACGCTGCAGCGCGCCGCATCGCGACGATCTCCGCATGACCCGTCGGGTCGCCGTCGACCTCACGCAGGTTCGCGCCGACGCCGATCACCTCGCCGTCAGCATCGACGACGAGCGCTCCGACCGGCACGTCTCCCGCCGCGCCCACCTCACGCGCCAGTTCGAGCGCGCGCCCCATCCACGCGTCGTACGTGAGCTCGATCGCTGGTGCCACGGGAAGATCCACGGGTTAAGTTTGTCCCATGCGCGTCATCGTTGCCGACCACCCGCTCATCTCGCACAAGCTCACGACGCTGCGTGACAAGCGAACCGACTCCCCGACGTTCCGTCGCCTCGTCGACGAACTCGTCACGCTCCTCGCGTACGAGGCGACGCGTGACGTCCGCGTCGAGGAGGTCGACGTCGAGACGCCGGTGACGACGGCGCGCGGCATCAAGCTCGCGACGCCGCGTCCGCTGCTCGTGCCGATCCTCCGCGCCGGCCTGGGCATGCTCGACGGCATGATGCGGCTCCTGCCGACGGCCGAGGTCGGCTTCCTCGGTCTCGTGCGCAACGAGGAGACGCTCGAGGCGACGACGTACGCGAACCGTCTGCCCGACGACCTGTCGGGCCGTCAGGTCTACGTCGTCGACCCGATGCTCGCGACGGGCGGCACCCTCGCCGCGACGATCGACTACCTCGTCGAGCGCGGCGCCGACGACATCACGGCCGTCGTGCTCATCGCCGCGCCGGAAGGCCTGGCGAAGCTCGAGGAATTGACGTCGCACATCGAGGTGCCCATAACCCTCGTCACCGGTGCGATGGACGAGAAGCTCAACGAGAACGGCTACATCGTGCCCGGCCTCGGCGACGCCGGCGACCGTCTCTACGGCATCGCGACGCACGACGCGTGAGCGCCTGAGCCGCATTCTCGATGGGGGCCGAAATCCTGCAGTGCAGGGTTTCGGCCCCATCACGCTCATTCGGGGCTGAAACACTGCATGGCAACGTTTCAGCCCTCAGCCCCGTGCACCCAGGTCGATGGCGTCGCCCCAGCCAGCGTCACGAGCCTGCTTGTAGGCCGGGCCGGCCTTCTTCGTCACGACGGCGCGTCGCACCTGGCCGGCGAGGCCTGAGGCGTCGAGCGCCTCGCACACCTGCAGCTCGACGAACCCCTTGTTCTTCTTCGGATGCCGGATGATGCGCGCGTCGCGCTCGCTGGGGCGCTGCGTCAGATCGACGCCGTCGCGCAACGGCACACCCTGCGCCACGTGCGCGGGCTCACGCACCATCGCGACGTACGAGAACTTCTCGTCCTCGTGTGACAGCTCGCCACCCTTGACCTGCCGGTGCACCGACGAACGGTTGACGCGCGCCGCGAAGTGGCACCAATCCGGTTCCGTCTTGGCGAGCAACGGGCACGCCCCCTGATGCGGACATGGCGCCGCGACCGACCACGACTGCTCGAGCAGTTGATCGCGGGCTCGCAGGATGCGCGCGTAGCCGTCCGGCGTGCCGGGTTCGACGATGACGACGGCGCGCGTCGCCGCTGACGTCGCCTCGGCGACGATGCGATCGGCCTGCTGAGCCGACAACTCGCTCAACACATAGGAGACCGTCGCGAGATCGGCGCCGCCACCGGATGGCGCACCGACCGTCACGTTCCACGAGCCGACGCGGCCCTCCTGCCACACGGTGCGCTCGAGGGCGGGCACCCCACTGGCGCGCGCGAGCCGCTGCCCCAGGTCGAGCGCCGCCGGCACCTGGTCGAGGACGCTGATGTCGCGCAGCGTCTCGAAGACGTCCGCCGCCGCCCAGGCCGCGGCGCCGGTGCCGCCGCCGAGGTCGACCATCGACGTCACCGAATCAGCGTCGAACACACCGGAATCGGCGAGGGCGCGCAGCGCCGAACGCACCGCACCGAACGTCGCGGGCATGCGGTAGTGGGCGTACGCGAGCACGTCGACGGGGCGCGCGAGAATGGGCTCGTCAGCCGCCGCGACGGCCCGATACCGGGTCGACAGGCGCGTGACAGCGTCACTCAACTGCTTGATCGCCGTACCGGAGGCTTCTCGTTCGAGCGCATCGCGCAGACTCATCGCCAGATCCACGCCGTCAGCGTACGCACCACCAGCCATAGCGGCGCGCGCGTTCCACGGCGGGCCCGACGGCGCGCACCCGACGGCGAGCGCCCGACGGCGAGCGCCGCGAAAACGGTTCGGCGAGCCTGCGCCGCAGCATGGGCGAACCCTGCAAGGATGCGAGAGTTGCCCGTGCCTTCCCCCGCGTGCTCCACCCACCAGAAAGAGACGACGCCATGGACAAGATCAACTTCAAGTCGATCCTGAAGTTCTTGTTGTTCGCGTTCATCATCTACGCCGTCTTCTCGAGCCCCGCGAAGTCGGCCGACGTCGTGCGCGCCGTCGGCGACGTGCTGCGCAACGCCGTCACCAACCTGCGCGAATTCTTCGACGCGCTGCTCGGCAAGAACTGAACCCATGGGCCCACTGCGCCCACATCAGGCGAGCGACCGCGTCGCCGGTTATCTCGCGCGCGGTGAGGACGTCGTCCTCGAGATGAAGCAGCACTGGGCGCGCGTGCTGCCCGCCATCACCTCGTGCGTCGTCGGGTTCGTCCTCGTCATCGTCGCGGGCATCTGCGCGCCCGCCTGGATGGGCCCGCTGACGAACGCCGCGTGGTGGATCTGGCTCGTCCTCGCCGCGCACCTCGCCTGGCGCGTCGTCGAATGGTGGGACCAGACGTTCGTCATCACGAACAAGCGCCTCATCCTGGTGCACGGGTTGTTCGTCAAGAAGGTGGCGATGATGCCGCTGTCGAAGGTGACGGACATGTCGTACAACCGCTCGCCCGCCGCGCGGCTGCTCGGCTACGGCACGTTCAAGATCGAGTCGGCGGGTCAGGAGCAGGCGCTCAACGTCATCGACTACGTGCGCAACCCCGACGAGAAATACCGCGACATCTGCGGGCTCATCTTCGGTTTCGAGGACGAGGACGACCCGCGCCCGAGCGGGCACGCGGACGCGCGGCACGCCGACGACGAGGGCTACGACGACGAATGGCGTGACCCGTGGGTCGAGGACGACTGGCGCGACGAGTTGCAGCATGACGAGTCGTGGGATGGCGACGGCTGGTCCGACGACGAACAACGCCGCGAGACGCCGCGGCGCGAATCGCAGCGTCATGAGTCGCAGCGTCACGGCCCGTCAGGCGACGACACCCGCCCCCTCGCGGTCCGTCAGCCCCGAGCTCGCTACGGCAGCGGGCAACGTCGAGCCGCCGAGGACGACACCGATCCTCACGGATTTGTCACGGTTGACCAACCAAACCCCCACAGTGACACCGATCGCACGTACCGTCAGCGGCATGACAGGGACGAGACGTCGCCCGCGCAGGGTGACGAATCGGCCTGGTGGGTGAGCCGTGAACACGCGACCTCACCTCAACCCGTCCGCCGGCGAGGTCGCGACCACGATGTGGACGATGGCTCCACATGGCGAGACGGAACGTAATCTCACACGGTTCCAACCATCCGGTGAAAGGGCGCTCACATGAGCCTTTTGCGCACCAAGTCGATCGAAGCGTCGATCGCAGACTCGGAAGCTTCCGAGTTCCAGCTGAAGAAGAACCTGTCAGCGCTCGACCTGACGGTCTTCGGCATCGGCGTCATCATCGGCGCCGGCATCTTCACGGTGACGGGGCGAGCCGCGCACACGATGGCGGGCCCCGCCATCGTCATCTCGTTCCTCATCGGCGCCTTCTGCTGCGGTCTCGCGGCCCTGTGCTACGCCGAGCTGTCGTCGGCGGTGCCCGTCTCGGGCTCGGCCTACACGTTCTCCTACGCGACGATGGGCGAACTCATCGCCTGGATCGTGGGCTGGGATCTGCTTCTCGAGCTCATCCTCGCCGCGGGCGTCGTCGCCCAGGGTTGGAGCGCGTACTTCAACATCCTGTTCGGTGAGTGGGGGTTGAAGCTGCCCGACAATCTGCAGGGCGGCACCGGCTGGTTCACCCACTTCGACATCGCCGCCTTCGGCCTCGTCGCCGTGCTCACCTGCGTCATCGCGACGGGCATCAAGGAGTCGATGCGCGTCAACCTGACGCTCGTCGCCGTCAAGCTGTTCATCGTGCTGTTCATCATCGTGATGGGCATCCAGTACATCAACACGTCGAACTACACCCCGTTCGTGCCGCCGGCTCAGCACCTCGAGAGCACGTCCGACACGCTCAAGCGCCCCCTGTGGGAGCTCATAACGGGCATGGAACCGCAGGCGTTCGGCGTCATGGGCGTCATCTCCGGCGCAGCCCTCGTGTTCTTCGCCTACATCGGCTTCGACGTCGTCGCGACCACCGCCGAGGAGACGCGCAACCCGAAGCGCGACCTGCCGATCGGCATCATCGGCTCGCTCGCGATCTGCACGATCCTCTACGTCTCCGTCTGCCTCGTCATCACCGGCATGGTGAGCTACGACAAGATCGACCCCAAGGGCGCACTCGCCGCGGCCTTCCGCGATCACGGACATCCCGGGTACGCGCAGATCATCGCAGCCGGCGCCGTCGCGGGTCTCGCCACGGTCGTCATGACGCTGATGATCGGCGCCACCCGCGTCATGTACGCGATGTCGCGCGACGGCCTGCTGCCGATGGGCATGGCACGCACGAACCCCAAGACGGGCACGCCGGTCCCGATGACGCTCGTCATGGGCTTCATCATCGCGGTCGCAGCGGCGACCATCCCGATCGGTGAGTTCGAGGAGATGGTCAACATCGGCACCCTGTCGGCGTTCTTCCTCGTCAGCCTGGCCGTGCCCGTGCTGCGCAAGAAGCGCCCCGACCTCGAGCGCCCGTTCAAGGTGCCGGGCAGCCCCGTCCTCCCGTGGGTCGCCGCCGCTGTGTGCCTCTACCTCATGCTCAACCTGCCCGTCGAGACGTGGCTGCGTTTCGTGGTGTGGCTCCTCATCGGCTTCGCGATCTACTTCTTCTACGGCCGCGGCCACTCGCGCGTCGGTCGCAACCCGCAGCTGCAGGGCGGCGTCGGTGACGGCGTCTACGCCACCGACCTCGACACGTCGGTCGGTGACGGCGCCGAGGCGCTGCGCAAGAACGAGCGACGCTACTGAGCACACTCGCCTCGTTTCATCTCGAAGCCCCTCGCCCGCATCGTCGGGTCGAGGGGCTTCGACGTGCTCCGTCGCCTCTTGTCGCAGCTCACCCGCGCCCGCGATCGAGCGGAATCGGTGGGATCGAGCGTCGGGGCACTCGATCCCGCCGATTTCGCTCGATCACGTCGGCGAGCACCCATGCACCCGGTCGCCCCACCCGAGGGCCCTAGAATGATCGACGCCCACCCGCCGACCCGCGTTCTTCGAGGTTTCTCATGGCTGTTCGCCCCATCACCATCGTCGGCCACAAGGCCCTGCACGCACCCACGAAGCGGGTCAAGGAGATCACCGACGACACGCGCGCCCTCGTCGAGGACATGTTCGAGACGATGGAGGCGGCGAACGGCGTCGGCCTCGCAGCCAACCAGGTCGGCGTCAAGCAGCGCATCTTCGTCTTCGACTGTCCCGACGACGAACTCGGCGATAACCGCCGCGGCGTCGTCATCAACCCGAAGCTCGAGAAGGGTCGCGTGCCTGCCGGCGAGGCCGACGAGGAGAACGACAACGAGGGTTGCCTGTCAGTGCCCGGCGAGCACTTCCCGACGGCGCGGGCCGACTGGGCGAAGGTGACGGGCACCGACCTCGACGGGAACGAGATCGTCATCGAGGGGCACGGCTTCTTCGCCCGCATGCTGCAGCACGAGACCGACCACCTCGACGGCTACCTCTACCTCGACCGCCTCACGCCGACGATGCGCCTCGAGTCGCGCGAGGCGGTCAAGGACCGCGGCTGGCAGTACGACGGCATCACCAAGTGGGACCCGACCGAACTCAAGGCCGAGGACGTCTGAGCCGACAGCGGCATCCGAGCATCGTCGCGGAGCGTTGCCGCCCGATATAGCCTGACGTCATGAAGGCTGAAGCTGTCGCGAAACCGCACGCCTACCACGGTGAGGGCGTCATCTGGGCCGACGATTGGGGCGGCGGCCACCCGGCGCTGCGCTACGTCGACATGCTGGCCGGGGACGTCCTCGAGCTCCAGCCGGGCGGTGATGTCACCCGATTCCACGTCGGGGACGTCGCGGCAGCGCTGCGTCCGCGCGCAGGTGGAGGCGCGATCGTCGCGACGGAGCGTGGTTTCGCACTGACGCGTTCGGTCGACTTCGCCGATCTGGAGCACACCGCCGATCTGTGGCCGTCGACGCACGAGCCGCGCACCCGGTTCAACGACGGTGGATGCGCCCCCGACGGGTCGTTCTACATGGGGTCGATGGCCTACGACCAGAGCGAGGGCGCGGCATCGATGTGGCGGCTGGCGCCGGACCGGTCGACGAGCCATGTCTTCGGTGACGTCACCATCTCGAACGGCCTGTGCTGGTCGCCCGACGGCACGCTCGCCTACTACAACGACACGCCGACCCGCATCATCTGGGTGTTCGACTGGAGCGCCGAGACCGGCCTGACGAACCGTCGGCCCTTCGTCCGGCTCGAGGACGGCATCGGCCACCCCGACGGGCTGACGGTCGACGCCGAAGGCGGAGTGTGGACGGCGCTGTTCGGCGGCTCCGCCGTGCGTCGCTACGACGCTGACGGCTCGCTCAGCGAGATCGTCGAGGTGGGGCCGAGCCTGGTGACGTGCCCGGCCTTCGGCGGCGACGACCTCGACCAGCTGTTCATCACGACCTCGCGAGAGAACCTGCCGGACGACGCGGAGCCCGACGCCGGCGCCCTCTTCGTCTGTACGCCGGGTATCCGCGGTCAACGCACCCTCCCCTTCACCGGCTGACCGCACCAGTCCGTCCCCATGTACGATTCTTGACCCTTCCGCGAACCGCGTCCACATCGGCGATCTACGTCCCCATTCAACGGACGTTGCCACCAGGGCGACCCGTGTCACGACGACTCGCGCCGACGCGTGCGAATGTGACGCTGATTCGCAGATGTGGACGCCGTTCGCGCGTGTGAACGTGGATCGCGGATGGGGACGCGATTCGCCGATGTGGATGAAAATCGCAGGTCATGACAGGCGGGGCTGGCGGAGGAGCACAGGCCGGTTCACAAGGGGCGGCCGAGCCGATTAGCGTTCCCCCGAGGATGCGTGTAGAGTTCTATCTCGTTGCAGCGGCCGCTGAGGCCGGGCAGCAAGCACCCGTAGCTCAACGGATAGAGCATCTGACTACGGATCAGAAGGTTTGGGGTTCGAATCCCTACGGGTGCACTCTGTGTTGAGACAGAGGAAAGAACCCCCGGCTCGCCGGGGGTTTTTGCTATGTCCGGGCCTTGCTCTCCGCGCGGCCCGACAACCTTCGCCGAAGTGGGGTCCGATGCCGCTCACCACCCTGCTGGTCCTCGGTCTCGTCGTCGGCGTCGGCGCCTTCGTGCAACGCATCGCCGGGTTCGGCCTCGCCGTCGTCGCAGCGCCGTTCGTCGTCATGGTCGCTCCGCAAGTCATGCCGGCGGCACTGCTATTCGTTGTCCTGCCACTGCCCGTGCTGGAGATGGCTCGGGCCCACCGTGACATCCGGTGGCGGCCGTTCGGGTGGGCGATGGCAGGCCGCCTCGCGACGATGCCACTCGGCGTCTGGCTCGCGGCCAACGCGTCGCACACCGTCACGTCACTCCTCGTGGCCGGCATGGTGCTCGTCGCCGTCGCCGGATCGCTCACGCGCTGGCGCGTACGCCCGTCGTCGGGCATCGCCCTCGGCGCCGGAGCCTTGACGGGCATCTCGGCGACGACGGCGTCGATCGGCGGCCCGTTCTTCGGCCTCGCCCTGCAGGAACTCACACCGCAGCAGGCACGCTCGACACTCGCGCCGTTCTTCCTCTTCGGCTCACTGAGTTCACTGCTCGGCCTCGCGATCGGCGGCCAGATCAGCGCTGACGGTCTGCGTGCCGGGCTCGCGTGGCTGCCGTTCATGGCCGTGGGCGCTCTCACGGCGCAGCCGTTGCGGCACTCGATCGACGCGGTGCGCTTCCGCCACAGCATCCTCGCGCTCGCGACGGTCAGCGCCCTCGCCGTCGTCGTCCGCGTCGCGCTCACCTGAACGCGTCCCTCTCGACGCGAGCGCCACGCCGTCCGCGTCCCGCGCGTCGTCATCGAGCCCGCGACGCTGGGCGCGACGTCCCCGTCACGAACGCTTTGTCGCATAGGTGCACCTTGCTGGCGCAACGCCCTTCGTCAGCGTGAGATTGAGGGCAAACAGCCCCCGATTCCGGGGCCGTCTCACGGAGGTAGCCATGGACATCACCGAGATCATCCTGCAGCAGCACACCGCTCAGCGACGCGCGTTCGCCGTGCTCGAGGAGTGGCCGCGCGACGACACCGACGGTCTGGCCGCGCTGTGGAGCCAGCTGCGCATCTTCCTCGAGCTGCACGCTGAGGCCGAGGAGCTGTACTTCTACCCCGAGCTCGTCAAGATCGGCACCGGCGGCGCAGACGCCGAGAGCAACGACGAGCAGGTCGAGGACGCGATCCACGACCACAACCTGCTGCGTGACGCCATCAAGCGCGCGGACGCCGCCACGACCGGGTCGAAAGACTGGTGGGAGGCCGTCGTCCAGGCCAACATCGCGAACTCCGACCACATGGCCGAGGAAGAGCGTCAGGACCTGGCCGACTTCCGTCAGCAGGCGAGCCTCGAACTGCGTCATCAGGTCGGCATCAACTTCCTGCGCCACCTCGCGGCGTCGTGGTCGAAGCCGCTGACGATCGAGGACAAGAACCCCGAGCGCTTCATCGCCGACGCCGAGAAGGCCGGCCCGAGCGGCGCCGTCCGCGCCGCAGCCGCTCAGGCGAAGGAGCAGACGTCGACGCGCGTCAGCGCCCACCCCGAGCCGTCGCTCAAGGCCGACGCCCCGGAAGGCGACGACGACTGAGCTCCCCTGATTGAACGCGACGCGCCATCGCTGGGTCCTTCCCAGCGGTGGCGCGTTGCTACGTCTGTGCGGCTGGACGCACGTCGAAGATCGGCCCTGAGCGGCGGTCGGTCGGCGCCGGGCGCGGGTGGTGCGCCCCCGGCGCGCTCGGGTGCGCCTCAGTCGGTCGCGATTCCGACGCTCCGTCCGACGGTGCTGCGCTCGGCCCCGTCCAGCACGATTCAGCGCACGACGACGCGCGCGTTGCCGTCACGCCGCGTCCAGCCTCGCGCGTCGAGATGCTCGAGCAGGGGGATGACGACGCGGCGCGTCGTGCCGAGCGCCTGGCGCGCCTCGCTCGTCGTGAACGGTTGCGGCAGTCTTGCGAGCTCGCGCATCGCTCGCGCGGGCGCGTCGGGCAGCAGGACGATGTCGGCGGGCTCGGCCTTGAGTCGCAGGATCGCTCCGCGCTGTGCAGCCGCGGCGAGCTGCCGGTTGCCGAGGCCGAGCGCCACGAGGTCATCGGCTTCGGGGGCATCGAACGGGTTGGCGCGCAGCCGTTCTCGAAGTTGCTCCAGGGCCGCTTCATCGGCACCGAACGATGAGCCGTGGCGTGAGCCGACGACCCGCCCGTCGCGGATCACGAGACCCGCATCAGCGTTCGTCACGCCGCATGACTCGACGAGGGCGGGCAGCAGACGTCGGGGCACGCCGAGGCGCGTCTCGATGGCGCCTGACGGCAACCCGGGGCTCAAGGGGTCGGCGGCGTCAGCGGTGACCGCCTCGATGATCGCCGCGCGCCAGGCCGTCGCCTGTTTCTCGTGCACGACGAATCCCTCGACACGCCCCAGGCCCTCCCCCGGCAGGGGCAGCCCCTCGCGCAGCACCTCAGGCCGGCGGGCCCCGACGGCGGTGACCCACTCGTCGCGCACCCAGCCGCGATCGGCGACGAGTGGTTCGAGCTGCGCGACCGCGTGGCCGGCTAGGACACGTGCGCGCTCCCGACCGGCGCCGCGCCTCGTCAATGCCGCCGGGTCGAGGTCGAGCACCGTTGCCCCGCAATGGATCCGCCCCGCTGACGCATCGCGCACGATGATGCGATCCCCCAGCCGCAACGGCAGCGGATCGCTCAGCGTCAACCGCGCGTGACGCTCGTCGAACGGTCGCACCCGCGCCTCGACGGACGCTGTGCCGATGTGGACGCTGACCTCCGCCGACGCATCCTGCCACTCATGCCCGCCCTCGCTGCGCACGTCGAGGACGTTCACCCACGACGCCGACCCCGGCGTCAGCAGGGGCGTGCCGCGCGGCACGTCGTCGGTGTGCAGACCTCGCAGAGCGACCGCGACGCGCGAGACCGGCGCGACCTCGTCATGACGCTGCCCGAGCACCTGCAACGAACGCACGACCGCTCGTTCGTCACCCACCTCCAACTCGTCCCCGAGACGCAGCGTGCCCGCCGCGAGCGTGCCGGTGACCACGGTGCCGGTGCCCTTGACGGAGAACGAACGATCGACCCACAACCGCACAGGGGAAACCGTGTCCACGGGTGGCATCTGCGCGACGAGATCGTCGAGGGCGCACCGCAGTTCGTCGATGCCACGGCCGCTGACGGCGTCGGTCTCGACGACGTCGACAACTTCGAGTGACGTCGCGGCGATGTGGCCGAGCGCTGTCTCACGCACCTCGGCGACGCGCTCGGGCGTCGCCAGGCCACAGCGCGTGATGACGAGCAGGCCGTGCCTGAGACCGAGTGCGTCGATCGCGTCGAGGTGCTCGCGCGATTGCGCCTGCCACCCCTGATCCGCGGCGACGACGAGCATGACGGCCGGCGCCGGCCCGAGGCCCGCGAGCATGTTGCCGATGAAGCGACGGTGGCCGGGCACGTCGACGAATGCGAGCTTCTCGCCCGACGGCAGGTCGAGCCCCGCGAACCCGAGATCGATCGTCAGGCCACGCTTCTTCTCCTCCTCGAGCCGATCCGGGTCGGTGCCCGTGAGAGCCCGCACGAGGGTGCTCTTGCCGTGGTCGACGTGACCGGCCGTCGCGACGACGCGCATCAGCACTCACTCCCCGCGAGCCGCACCGCGCCGCCGCTGCGCTCGGCGACGTAGCCCCTGGCGGGGAGGAGCGGTGTCGTCGCCGACGGGGCCGTGGCATCACGCCGCGCGTTCATCGTCATGCGCGTCCTCCGTCGTCAGCTGGGGTGCCGGGTTCGTTGCCTACAGCGACGGCCCGGATCGCGGCGGCGACGTCGGCGTCCGAGGACGCAGGGACGCACCGCAGGTCGACGAGGCAGCGTCCAAGCGCGGTGCGGGCCAGGACGCACGGGCGTCCGAGGCGTAGCGCCTCCGCGAAGGGCTCCGGCAGGGCGACGGCGAGGCTCGGCAGCTCGAAACCAGGCGCGCCTCCCCCACCGACGCGTCCGATGACGTCGACGACCTCGGCGCCCGGAACGACGTCAGCGATGGCCGCCGCGAGGTGTGTCGTGCGCTGACGGAGCGAGTCGCGCGTCTCGTGCAGGGCGCGGGTAACGGGGGGTTCGGGGCCGCGCAGGGTGGCTTCGAGAGCGGCGAGCGTCAGCTTGTCGACGCGCATCGCGCGGGCCATCGGGTGGCGGCGGACGCGTTCCACGGCGTCGGCGTCGCCGAGAACGAGCCCCGCTTGCGGCCCGCCGAGTAGCTTGTCGCCGCTCGCGGTGACGACCGTCGCGCCGTCGCGCAGCCAGCTCGTCGCGTCGGGCTCGTCGGGCAGCACCCGTTCGGGGGCGAGCAGGCCGCTGCCGACGTCCGCGATGACGGGGACGCCGAGCGCCGCGAGATCGCGCACGCCTGGCACCCCGGCGAACCCTTCGACGCGATAGTTGCTCGTGTGGATCTTGAGCACGGCGCCCACCCGGCGGCCGTGACGTTCGGCGTCGACGATGGCGTTCTCGTAGTCGCGCAGATGCGTGCGATTCGTCATGCCTACCTCGACGAGCCGGGCCCCGGCCGACTGCAGCAACTCGGGCAGACGGAAGCCGTCGCCGATCTCGATGAGTTCGCCGCGGCTGACGAGGACGTCCGTGTCCCCGGCGATCGCGAGGCAGGCGAGCAGCAGTGCCGCCGCGCCGTTGTTGACGACCAGTGCGCCGCCCGCGTCCGGCACCCGCTCCTGGAGCGCGTCGAGCGTTGCGCGGCCGCGCTTGGCGCGCGTGGCAGTGACGGGGTCGAACTCGACGTCGACGTACCCCGCAGCGCGACCGAGCGCCTCGACCGCGGCGTCGCTGAGAGGCGCGCGCCCGATGTTGGTGTGCACGACGACGCCCGTTGCGTTGAGGATCGCTCGCAGGGTGGTGGCCGACTCGGGCAGGCGCAATGCGATGGCCACGTCGATGCCGTCGGGGCTGATGGTGCCCGCGCGGACGTCGGCCTGGGCAGAGACGATGGCGCGCTTCACAGCGTCGCGTCCGAGCGCGCCTACCTCGTCGGCGAAGCGTGCGAGGAGCTCGTCGGTGCGCGGGATGCGTCGACGTGGGTCGTCGCTCGTGGCCATCGTTCCTCCAGGTCGAGTGCTGATGCGCCCCAACCTATCGGGCAGGTCTGACAATCCTGCGCAGCAACGGTTTTCACGCCCTTCGCCGCTCCGGCGCACTCATGGCTCGAGTGACCCTCCGTGGCACGTCGCTCCGAGCCGCGGCGGCGAGCCCACGCGGCCGGAAGACGGGCCAATGACGACACATGCGAGAAGCCCCGCCAGCTCGCGGGGCCCTGAGACTTGCGGAGGCGGACAGGAATCGAACCTGCCAAACCGAGATGCTCGGTTTCACCGGTTTTGAAGACCGGGGGGCCCACCAGGAACCCGGACGCCTCCCTTGGTGCGTGTCAATCATAGGGGCGCTGGGGTCGTGGGTGCGCCGGGGCGACGGGCGGGCGGGGTCCGCGCGGCGTACCCGTCGGTGTCGTTGTCAGGGGTACGGCGTAGGGTCGGGTGCATGGAGTCGATACGTCTGACGCAGTACGCCCATGGTGGCGGGTGCGCGTGCAAGATCCCGCCCGGCGAGCTCGAGGAGGCGGTGAAGCACCTCGTGGGGCAGCCAAATCCGAGTGTCATCGTCGGCCTCGACGACGGTGACGACGCAGCCGCCGTCCGCGTCGGCGAGCAGGCAGTGCTCTCGACGGCTGACTTCTTCACCCCTGTCGTCGACGACGCGTACGACTTCGGTCGCATCGCGGCCGCGAACGCGCTCAGCGACATCTACGCGATGGGCGGCACCCCCGTCGTCGCCATCAACCTCGTGGGCTGGCCGCGCGACGTGCTCGGACTCGACATCATGGCCGAGGTGCTCCGAGGCGGCGCCGACGTCGGTGCGCAGGCGAACTGCCCCGTCATCGGCGGCCATTCGATCGACGATCCGGAGCCCAAGTTCGGCATGGCCGTCACCGGCATCGCCGACCCGGGCAAGCTCATGCGCAACGACGCCGCCGAGGCGGGCCTGCCCATCTCCCTGACGAAGCCGCTCGGCGTCGGTGTGCTCAACAACAAGCACAAGTCGACGGGCGAGGTTTTCCCGCAGGCCATCGAGGTGATGACGACGCTCAACCGCGACGCGTCGATCGCCGCCGTCGCGGCGGGTGTCAAGGCGGCGACAGACGTCACCGGTTTCGGTCTGCTCGGCCACCTGTGGAAGATGTGCCGCGCCTCGGGCGTTCGCGCCGAGATCGACTCCGCTGCCGTGCCGTACATCGAAGGCGCCCGCGACGCCGCAGCCGAGGGTTACGTCTCCGGCGGCACGCGTCGCAACCTCGACTGGGTGCGTGAGCACATCACCGCAGCCGACGGGATCGGCGAAGACGAACTGCTGCTGCTCGCGGACGCTCAGACGTCCGGCGGCCTCCTCGTCATCGGCGAGGTGCCCGGCGCGCCCGTGATCGGCCGCACCCTCCCCCTCGACGGCGGCGCCCCCGGCATCAGCGTGCGCTGACTCGAACAGCACAGCTGCACGAGAAATGCGCATCTGCACGGGTATCAGCAGTCACGATCCCGGTGCAGATGCGCATTTCTCGTGTACAGACCCGGCCAGCCGACGAGCCGACCCGCCAGACACGCGAGCGCTCAGAGGTTGACGGGCTTGCCGTCCGGGCCAGGCAGCGGTCGGCGCCCATCCGCGGTGCGGGGGGCGTCATCCGCCGAGGCCAGCCGCGGGCCTGTCGTGATGTTCTCCGTCCCGCCACGCGCGTCGAGGCGGCGGCGCTGCGGCCCCATCGTGTACTTCGGGTCCTTCGCCGATTCCATGCCGGCTTCGAACACCGCGAAGCGTGTGCACACCGAGCCTGCGACGAAGCAGGCCCCGGAGACGACGGACGCCACGCGCGAGCGTCGCGCGAACAGCGCCGTCCCGACGAACCCGGCGACGTTGAGCGCCATGCTCGCCTTGTTGAGCTTGCCGGCAGTACCGTGGTGCAGCGGCTCGCCGACGCCCTCGGCGTCGAGGTGCTTCTCGAGACGATTGAGCACGCCGAGGTCGACGGCCGACCCGATGAGCGCTAGCGCCCGGGCGGGGCCAGCCTTCTCGACTGGCGTCCACATCATCGCGTTGCCGCTCGCCGCGGCCGATGCTGAACCGCCGAACACAAACGGCAGGTACAGCCGCGACTCGTGCCACGTCGGCGTCGACGTGTTCGACAGCAGCACCGCCGTGTACGTCGCCAGCGGCGCCGCCATCGACGCACCGAGCGCGACGAATCCCGGTTCGGTGACGCCGAGCATCTTCTCGACGCCGACGAGTGCCCCGTTGACGCGCAACCCGGCGTCACGACGACCCGCAGCACGCGACTGCCGCCGCAACCACCGCGACCCCGGCACCTCGAGCGAGGACGCCGACGCGACCTCGCCTGCAGCCCCGGCCACGCGATCGAGCGCGCCGACCAGACCCGTCACGGTGCCGCTTCGCTTGAGCGGCAGCATCCGCAGCACCTCGAGGGCCGCGAGCGGCATCGCACCGCCGCTGAAACCGGAGAGGATCCACGTGCCCACCGACATCGGCGAACTGAGCTTCGCCACGCGCATCATGTTGTAGAAGCGCTCCGGGCGACCCAGGTCGCCGATGAGCGACGCACCCGAGACGGCGACCGCAACGGCCGTCGTCAGGCGCGTCACGCGCTGCAGGGGTTCGTTGCCCGTCAGGTACGCGCCGGTCGCGAGCAGCTGAGAACCGCCCGCGAGGCCACCGAAGAACAGGTACGTCGGGATCGGCCATTCCCACGGCACGGGCTTGATGACGCCACGCCCGTAGTAGCTCTGGAACTCGACGTCCGGCACGAGCGCGCGCTCACCGCGGCCCTCGCGACCGTTCAGCCAGTCGGTCGGACGGCGACGCTTGCCGCCACGCCCGCCGCGACGGCGCCGCCCACCCTCGGGTTCAGGATCCCGATACGCATCAAGGGAATTCACGCTCACGCCACACCACCTCCGACGAACGCCAGCGCTGCTGCGGCCATCATTCCGCCGGCCGCCATCGCCATCCGCTTGTACGACTCCGGCAAGGTCTTCGACGGCGCCACCGGGTCCGGTGGCAGTCCGTACACCTCGGGATCGTCGAGCAGGAGGAAGACCGAACCGGTGCCGCCGACGCCGTCGTCGAGGTTCGCGCCGTAGAGGCGCGCCTCCGTCATGCCCTGCGCGTGCAGCTGCGCGACGCGCTCCTCCGCGATCGCGACCATCTCCGCATGCGTGCCGAACTTGATCGACGTCGTGGGGCACGTCTGCGCGCACGCGGGCGTCTGGCCTTCCTTGAGCCGGTCGTAGCACAGCGTGCACTTCTGCGCGTTGCCGTGATTGACGGTCGCCGTCTTCTCACGCCGTTCGATGACGCCGAACGGACACCCGCCGACGCAGTAGCCGCAGCCGTTGCACACGTCGGCCTGCACGACGACCGTGCCGAACTCGGTGCGGAACAGCGCGCCCGTCGGGCAGTTGTCGAGACACCCGGCGTGCGTGCAGTGCTTGCAGACGTCGGAGGCCATGAGCCACCGGAAATCCTGGGCCTCGTGCAGCGCCGTCGGCATGACGCCGTTGTCGGTCGCGACCATGTCGAGCACGTTGACCCCCGCCAATTCGTCCGCCACCTGCGCCCGTTCGACGTCGAGCGCCGGGGCGCCCGGGTCGAGCGCTGACGGTGCGTCGGTCGCGTAGTCGGTGTGCCCACCGGCGACGCGGATGGCGCGCGCGGCGTCATCCGGCAGGTCGGCGAGGTGCGACGCTTCGCCCGAGCCGCCCGCAGCTTCTGCACCGGCGCCGGAGGCCGACCGCAGCGTCGGCATGCCGAGGTCGACGAGCTTGCGCCCCGACTCACGGGCACGCGCGATCTGCTCGCCCGACTGCTCGACGAACGCGACGTGACGCCACGTGTCGGCACCCAGCTCACCCGTGTTGTCGTAGGAGTAGCCGGTGAACTCGTACCCGTCCTCGGGGTTGCGGTTCCACTCCTTGCACGCGACCTCGCAGGCCTTGCAGCCAATGCAGATCGAGGTGTCGGTGAAGAAGCCCATGCGTTCGGCGAGGACGTCGTTGGGCGCACCACCCGTCAGCGTCGTCGCCTCCGGGGTGCCCCAACCCGCCTGCTTCGACGGGTCACCTCCACCCGCGAACTGCGAACGGATGTACTCGGTCACCAGGCTCATCAGTCACACTCCTGGCAGATCTCGTTGCCCGTCTCGACGGTGACGCCGGCGCGGCTCTGGTACTCACTGACGAGCTGCTCGTACTCGTCCCGATCCTGTGGACGGCGGCCCGGGCGGATGTCGCACATGCCCATCTTGCCCTCCTGGATCTGGGTGTTGCGGTCGAGCACCACGCCGAGCAGGTCGTTGGCCGAATCACCATGCACCTGAGCGGACTTCGCGCTGCCCCAGTGGTACGGCATGCCGATCTGGTGCACCATGCGGCCACCGATCTTGAGCGGCACCATGCGGTCGGTGACGAGCACGCGCGCCTCGATCGCCGCACGAGCCGACACGACGGTCGCCCAGTCGCCGTTCTCGAGGCCCTTCTCGGCCGCGAGATCGGGTGAGACCTCGATGAACATCGACGGCTGCAGCTCCGACAGGTACGGCAACCAACGGCTCATGCCGCCGGCGGTGTGATGCTCCGTCAGGCGCCCGATCTGGAACACGTACGGGTACACGTCGCCACCCGGCGTGCCCTCGCTCGGCGCGTTGAGGTTGTCCTTACGACGGAACGTCACCCGTGTCGGGTTGGACTGCTGGCTGTAGAGCGGGTTGCGCATCGGCGATTCCGCAGCCTCGTAGTGCGTCGGCATCGGGCCGTCGACGAGACCGAGCGGCGCGTAGAGCCAGCCCTTGCCGTCCGCCATCATGATGAACGGATCGTCGCCGGCGAGGCCGTCGGGCCCACCCACACCCTCCTTCGGACGGTAGGACGGGGCGGTCTTGAGCGGGAAGTCGGGGTTGTCCTTGCCGACCCACTGCCCCTTCTCCTCGTCCCACCAGATGAGCTTCTTGCGCTCGCTCCACGGCTTGCCCTCACGGTCCGCGGAGGCGCGGTTGTAGAGCGTGCGGCGGTTCGCGGGCCACGCCCACGCCCATTCGGCGGCCGTCTCGTCCTGCTCGTACCCAGGCTTGCGCCGCGCGGCCTGATTGACCCCGTCCTTGTAGATGCCGGCGTAGATCCAGCATCCCGACGTCGTCGAACCGTCAGCCTTGAGATCTGCGTACGTCGCGAGGGGCTTGCCCTCCGCGTCGGTTCCGTTGATCTCGGCCATGACCGATTCGGCGATGACCTCGCCGTGCTCGTCCTTGGGGTAATCCCACGTGATCGCCTTGAGTGGCTCGTCGATGGGGTCGCTCGAATCGGCCAGCCTGGCACGGATGCGCACCCCGACCTCGTGGAAGAAGTCGAGCTCGCTCTGCGCGTCGCCCGGCGGGTTGACCGCCTTGTGACGCCACTGCACGAGGCGTTGGGTCTGAGTGAACGTACCGGCCTTCTCGACGTGCGTCGCCGCGGGGAAGAAGAAGACCTCGGTGTCGATGTCCTCACTCCTCCACTCCCCGGAGGCGATCTCCGGCGCGTCCTTCCAGAACGTCGCGGTCTCGATGAGCTGGAAGTCGCGCACGACGAGCCACTTGAGGTGGCGTAGGCCCTCACGTTGCATACGGGCGTTGGCCGAGCCGACGGCCGGGTTCTGCCCGAGCACGAAATAACCCTCGACCTGGTTCTCGATCATGCCCATGACCGTCTGGTACGTCCCGTGCGCGCCGGACAGACGCGGCATGTAGTCGAGCCCGAAGTTGTTCGCACTTGTCGCGTTCTCGCCGTACCAGGCCTTTAACAGCGACACGGCGTACTTGTCGGCATTCGCCCAGTACCCCTTGGCGTCCTTCGACACGATCGAATCGATGTAATCCTCGAGCGTTTCGTGGTCGGAGACCCGCGGCATCGGAAGGTAGCCCGGCAGCAGGTTGAACAGTGTGGGAATGTCGGTCGATCCCTGGATGGTCGCGTGTCCGCGCAGCGCCATGATGCCGGCGCCAGGACGCCCGACGTTACCCATGAGCAACTGCAGGATCGCCGCGGTGCGAATCATCTGGGCCCCGCCGACGTGCTGGGTCCAACCGACGGCGTAGGCGAACATCGTCGTGCGCTCGCGACCAGAGTTGGCGACGACCTCGCGGGCGACGAGTGCGAAGTCCTCCTTGGAGACGCCGCACACCTCTTCGACCATCTCCGGTGTGTAGCGCGCGTAGTGCCGCTTCATGATCTGCAGCACGCACATCGGATCGGTGAGCGTCTCGTCGCGCATCACGGCCGAGTGCGCGAGCGTCGGGCCACCCGAGCCGTGCGTCTCGGCGCCACCGCTCGCCTGGTGGCCCGAGGAACCGCTCTTCTCGTCACTCGAGGTGCCCTGATCCGGTTTGCCGGGCGGCGTCTTGTACTGCCACGAACTCTGGTCGTACTGGCCCGTGGTCGGGTCGTACCCGGAGAACAGGCCGTCGAGATCCTCGGTGTCGACGAAGTCGTCGCTGACGATCGTCGCGGCGTTCGTGTACGCGACGACGTAGTCGTGGAAGTACGTCTCGGTCGTCAGCACGTGGTTGATCAGCGCGCCGAGGAAGACGATGTCACTTCCGCCACGGATGGGGATGTGCTTGTCGGCCACGGCGGACGTCCTCGTGAAGCGAGGGTCGATGTGGATGACCTTCGCGCCACGCGCCTTGGCCTCCGTCACCCACTGGAAACCCACCGGGTGGCACTCGGCCATGTTCGACCCCTCGATGAGGATGAGGTCGGCGTTCGCCATGTCCTGCAGTGGATTGGTGGCTCCACCACGCCCGAACGAGGCTCCCAGACTGGGAACCGTGGCGCTGTGTCAAATACGCGCCTGGTTCTCGATCTGTATGGCGCCCGCGGCGGTGAACAGCTTCTTGATGAGGTAGTTCTCCTCGTTGTCGAGCGTTGCTCCACCCAACGAGGCGATCCCCATGGTGCGACGCAGGCGGTTGCCTTTGTCGTCCGTCTCCTGCCATCCGCGCTTGCGGCTGGCGATGAAGCGGTCGACGACCATGTCGATGGCCTTGTCGCGCTCGATCGGCTCCCAGTCGGTGCCGCCCGGCTTGCGGTAGAGCACCTGCTTGATGCGTGAGGGGTTGTTGACGAGCTGCTCGCTCGCCGAGCCCTTCGGGCACAGGCGGCCGCGCGAGATCGGTGAATCCTTGTCGCCCTCGATGGCGACGACCTTTTCGTCCTTGACGAACACGCGCTGGCCGCAGCCCACGGCGCAGTACGGGCACACCGACTGCACGACGCGGTCGGCCGTCGTCGTGCGCGGTTCGAGCGTTCGAGTCTTCTCACTCGTCACTGCCGGGCCACGACCGAGGAAATCCTTCGATCGCACCTGACGCAGGACGGGCCACTCGAGGGGTGACAGACCCATCGAGCTCCCCTTTCGTCGCATGCGTGATCCTTCTGCGTCGAAGTCTAGACCTGGGCACCGACAAGCCTCCGTTCAGGCGAGGCTCACCCCCGGCTGATTGGATGAGCGGGTGACCACCCTCCTGCTCATCCGCCACGGCCAGACCCCCAACAACGTCATCGGCGCGCTCGACACGGCGCTGCCCGGCGCCGGGCTCACCGAGCTCGGCCACGCGCAGGCCAGCGATCTCGTGCCGCGCCTCGCCGATCACCGCATCGACCGGGTCGTCGCCTCCGCGCACGATCGCGCGCGTCTCACCGCCGAGCCGCTTGCCGCCGAACGCGGGCTGACGCTGACGCAGGACGCCGGCTTCGGTGAGATCTTCGCCGGTGATCTGGAGATGGCGACGACGCACGAGGCGGCCGACATCTACCTGGACACCGCCTACGCGTGGGCCACCGGAGACCTCGAGGCGCGCATCCCGGGCGGGCCCGCCGGCGCGGAGACGCTCGAACGGTTCACCGAGGCGCTAGAACGCTCACTGGGCGGGCTCGACGGCGACGCGACGCTCGCCGTCGTCAGCCATGGCGCGATGCTGCGGCTGTGGGTGACGTCGCAGTGCGAGAACCTCACACCGCAGGAGGTTCGCCGTCGCCGCATCCCCAACACGACCGTCCTGACGCTCGAAGGACGCCCGGGCGCCTGGCGTTTCGTCGCGTGGGACGAACCTCGCCTGCTCGACCTCGCCGCCGACGACCCGACGGCCAACGCCGACGAGAAGTGACTGCGGCGCCCATGGCTGAATCACGGGGTTAAATGGCAGGGCAAAGTGTCCTGTACCGAACTTGTAGACATTCCACGAGCCAGCCACGGGCGTCGGGTGGCATTAGAAGCACCGTCCGACATCACACCGCCAACGAACAGCCCGCGTTCCTGTAGATTGATACGCATGAGCGCTCAGACACAGGACCTCACCACAGAGCCAGAGCACCGGCTACGATTCCACTCTCTACAACTTAAGAATTTCCTTTCTTACAAAGATGCTGAAATTGATTTTTCTAAGTTTATAGCCATAATTGGACAAAACGCAGCCGGAAAATCAAATGCGGTGGCCGCTCTTAAGCTGCTTCGAGATATTCCAGAATACGGTCTTTCTAATGCAATTCATCGCCGGGGTGGCTTTGACCAATTGCGACATCGTAGCGCGGGGCGACCTTTCGACCCAGCCTTGACTCTTAAGTTTCAGTTTGGCGACCTACCCGAGAGTGAGTATTACCTCAGCCTTGGGGCAGTGCGGGGTGGTCAATACAGAGTTAAAGTTGAGCGCGCCCAGATTCATCACCCGTACGGCTCATACGGACTACACAGTGACGGGGTTGATGTTAGTTGGAGCGTCGCGCTAGAGGGCGATAATGAGGGCAGAGAGTTTCTCTTTAAGACATCTCCCGGGCAGAGTGCCATGAGCTCTACAGGCATTGCCGGGGTTCTACTCTCAGAAGTTCTCCAGTCCATTCAAACGGTCGAAATAAATCCATCTCGGGTCGCGGACCTTCAAGATCCTTCATCCGTGAGATCCTTCGAACCGGACGGCTCGAATGTCACATCCATCTTCGACAACATGCCAAAGGATTCTCAAAGGGGCGTAGTGGACGAACTGGAAGCGATGGTTCCGGGCATTGTCTCTATTAACGTTGCTCGACTGGCGGATAAGCTAACTTTGAAGTTCAAGCAGGAGACAACTTCGGGAAATCGAGAATTTTTTGCTAAACAAATGTCTGACGGCACTCTTCGAGGGTTTGCCATATTAGTGGCCGCGAGCCAGCAACCCCCGCCCCGCCTCCTCGTGATCGAAGAGCCCGAGGTGGCAATCCACCTCGGGGCGCTACGAACGCTCGTAGACCTCCTGGACTCAAGGGCGGATGAGTCACAGATTATGATAACCACTCACAGCGCTGATATCATTGACGCTCTTCCAATTGATAATGTCAGAATTGTTTGGTCGAACGAAGACTCTTCGCACATTGCTCCAATCTCCGAGCACAGTAAAGATCCCGTACGCCGCGGACTAATCACATCTGGCGCACTTCTCCGCTCCGACGCATTGGACCCGGCGCTATGACAACGTCTGCGCAGGAACCCCACGTGGGGTTAGTCGTCGAAGGGCGCGGAGATTTAATATCCATCCCAATACTAGTGCGGAAACACCTGCATTCGAAGGGGGATTATCGCGACCTTCTTCACAAGCCTGTCCCCCTCCACGGGAGAGATAAAGCGATTGTCCCGGGTGGCATTGAGGGGTATGTTGCGACTACCGCAAGCCGCCCTGGCTGCATGGGCGTTATCGTTATTCTCGACAGCGAGGGTGACGATCCGGTGGCACTGGCCACAGAACTGAATAGTCGCGTAGCAGCTGCCGAGGTGACAAAGCATCCGGTATTCGTTCTGATCATAGATCAGAGTTTCGAAGACTGGATTTTTGCTTCCGCCGAGACTCTCGACCTTAATCTCACATGGGATGCGTCTCGCCGCGGGCAGGCAGCTATCAAGGAAGCTCTCAGGCCGAAAAGCTATACTAAACCCGTCTGGCAGCCTCGCTTAACAAATCGGGTCGACATCAACCTTATAGCGCAGCGCTGCCCGTCCTTTGTCGACTTCACGCGTTACATCGATACGATTGCAGATTGTATTAAGTAGTGCGCGCATCGCGTAATTCATATGCCGTCGCTGCCACCGCTGCACCCCTAAGCTCCGGCTGTCTCGGACCTACGCCGCTATCTAGGCGGTTCCTGAGGAGGCCGCGACGCTCGCCGTCGTCAGCCATGGCGCGGTGCTTCGGCTGTGGGTGACGTCGCAGTGCGAAAACCTCACGCCGCAGGAGGTGCGTCGTCGTCGGATCCCCAACACAACCGTCCTGACGCTCGAGGGACGCCCGGGCGCCTGGCGGTTCGTCGCGTGGGACGAACCGCGCCTACTCGACCTCGCCGCCGACGACCCGACGGCCAACGCCGACGAGGACTGACCCGATCCGCGGCGCACGTCGCGTCGGCGCGCCGGCGACTGCGTCACATGGTGCTGCCCGAGTCAGTCCTGACTGACTCGGGCAGCATCATCTGACGCGACTGATCAGGCAGCCTGCGCGCTCGTGCTCGACGAGCTGGGCGCCGTCGTCGACGAACTCGTCGAACTCGAGCCGCCCTGCGTCTGGCCGCTCTGCGCTCCGTCGTGGCGGGGGCCGTCATGCCCGCCCGGTCCGCCGGGCTTGCCTGCCTTCACCGTCACGGTCTTGAGATCCTTGCTGACGTCGATCCGCACGTGCGCACCCGCCTTCGTGCCGAACGCGTGGTAGGTGCCGTCGCTCTCCTTGTAGACCTTCTCGACGGTGACGCCCGAGTCCTTCGCCTTGACGGCGTTCTTGACGCCGGTCAGGGCGGTACCCGTCACCTCGGTGCCGCGGTGGTGACCGTGGTGGCCGTGACCCCGGCCGGTGCGGACGGTGACCGTCTTGAGGTCCTTGCTCACCTCGACCATGACGCGCTTGCCGGACCTCGTGCCGAACGCGCGGTACGAACCGTCCGGCGCCTGACGCACGCCCTTGACGGTGATCGACGCGTCCTTCGCCTTCACCGCATTCTTGACGTTCGTCGCCGCGGTCCCCGCGACCAGCTTGTCGTGCATGCCGCGCATGCCGTGCCCGTCCTGGCCGGCGGCGCTGCCCTGCTGCGTCGTGGTGTTCGGGGTGGAGGTGCCGGTGCTCACCGTCTGCGAGCTCGCGAGCGCCGCCCCCGAGACCGCGAGGGTGCTCACTGCGCCGACGCCGGCGGCGATCTTACGACCGTTCTTCGCCATGGTTGACTCCTTCATCCGTGGGCCTCGACCGTTCGTGGCCCGACGGATGCACGCTGACCGCCGCGGCTGTGATGAAGCTATGTGCACTACAAGGCGAGCCCATGCGTTCGCCTGCCGTCAGGTTCGAAGAAGCTGAGAGAATGCCGCCATGCCCGGCGCTCCCTCCGACGATCTCGCACCCATGACCTCTCCCGCTCCGTCCGCCCTCCCGTCGAGTGGCGATCACATCGCGTTCTATCGGTTCGTCGCGGTGCCCGACGTCGACGCCGCCGTCGTGCGGGTGCGCGAGCTGTGCGCTGCGCGCGAGGGTTTGACGGGGTCGGTCCTCATCGCGAGCGAGGGCGTCAACGGCATGCTCGCCGGAGCGCCCGAACAGGTCGACGCCTTCCGCGCGGCAGCGAGCGCCGACGCCGTCACGCGGGCCCTGTTCGACGGCATCGTCACCAAGCGCACCGCGTTCACACGTCCGCCGTTTCGCCGCATGATGGTCAAGGCGAAGCGCGAGATCGTGCCGCTGGGCGTCGACGGGCTCGACATGCCGAACCGCATGGAGGACGTGCGTGCCACCGACGTCGCGCCGCAGCGATGGCGCGAGCTGATCCGGCGCGACGACGTGATCGTCCTCGACAATCGCAACAGCTTCGAGTTCGGCGTCGGCCACTTCGAGGGGGCGATCGACCCGGGCGTCGAGAACTTCCGCGACTTCGCCGACTACGTCGAGGCGCACGCGCCTGCGTGGCGTGAGAGCGGGACGAAGGTCGCGATGTACTGCACGGGCGGCATCCGCTGCGAGAAGTCGAGCCCGTGGATGCAGGATCTGGGTCTCGAGGTCTTCCAGCTTCAGGGCGGCATCCTCAACTACTTCGCGCAGATGCCGGACGCCGACGTCGACTGGCGCGGCGAGTGCTTCGTGTTCGACGAACGCGTCAGCCTCGACACGCACCTGCGCGAGAGCGGCACGGGCGCCGCGGACGTCGACGAGCCCCGCCCCTCCGAGTGACGAGCGCGGGGCGCCTGCCCGACGGCACATGACATGTCGCCCCGGCTGACGAGTGCCCGCTGGGTCGTCGGGGCGTCGCGTCGTCGGGGCGTCAGGTCGCCGGGCCAACTGGCTGACGGACCGCCCAGCCCGCTGAAAATTGGGTGACGCCACCCCGCCACGCCGCCTAGCGTGAGGGTGTTCCCACCACTCCAGGAGGCCTGTGTATTCATCGTCCTTGCCCTCGGCCGGCGGCTCGTCCGGCAGCCACCTGCGCGTCGACGGCGTGTCGAAGAGCTACCCCGACCGTCGCGTCCTGACGAACATCTCCTTCAGCGTCGCGGGGGGCGAACGCGCCGCCCTCATCGGCGAGAACGGCACGGGCAAGTCGACGCTTCTGCGCCTCGTCGCCGGCCTCGAGCGCCCGGATGCGGGCAGCATCACCGCGCCCGGCAGCGTCGGTCTGCATCATCAACAGGCGCCGTTCGCCCTGACGCTGACGGCGCAGCACGTGCTCGACGACGCCGCTGAGCCGATCCACGCTCTGGCGCGAGCGGTCGAGGTCGCGGGCGAGCGTCTCGCGCGAAACGCCGAGGACGCGCTCGCCGCAACCGAACTCGACGCGGCCCTCGCCGCGGCGGAGCGAGCCGATGCGTGGAACGTCGAGCACACGATCGACGAACTCGTCGACGGCCTCGGCATCGGCGCAATCGCGCGTGACACGCCGATGAACGAGGTCTCCGGCGGCCAGCTCGCCCGCTTCTCCTTGGCGTGGATGCTCATCCGCCGTCCGCAGACGCTGCTGCTCGACGAACCGACCAACCACCTCGACGATCGTGGCGCGCAGCTGCTCACATCGATGCTCCTGACGTGGCCCGGCCCGGTGCTGCTCGCGAGCCACGATCGTGCCTTCCTCGACGAGAGCGTCACCGACCTCATCGACCTCGACCCGCGGCCCCTGCCGCACCGGGTCGCCGCCCGCATCTCCGATGCCTCGGACGCCGGCGCCGCCCACGGCGTCACGCGTTTCACGGGCACGTTCTCCGACTACGTCCTCGCTCGCCACGACGAGCACGAACGCTGGGCGCGCCAGTACGAGGACGAGCAGGCCGAACTCAAACGGCTGCGCGCGAAGATGAGGGAAGACCACACCGTCGGGCGCCCCGAACGAGGGCCCCGCACCGAGGCGCGCGGGGCGAAGAAGTTCTACTCGGACAAGAACGCCACCGTCGTCGCGCGCCGCGTCAACGATTCGCGCACGGCCTTGGAGCGACTCGAGAAGACGCAGGTGCGCAAACCCCCGGCCACGTTGCGGTTCAACACCGAGCGTTCCCTCGCGGCGGCCTCACGCCCGTCCGAACTTCCCGGCGGGCCGCTGCTCGCGGCGTCCGCCGTCAGCGTTCCGGGGCGTCTGGAGCCGACGAGCCTGACGGTGTCCGCCGGCGAGCGCTTCCTCGTCGAGGGGCCGAACGGGTGCGGCAAGTCGACGCTGCTGCGCGTCCTCGCCGGCGAGTTGGAGCCCGTCACGGGGTCAGTGCATCGCGAGCGTCGCGTCAGCGTCGGATTGCTCGGCCAGGACACGGCACCGCTCGCGTTCGACCGTCAGCCCTCTGCCGGCCCTGACGTCGACGCCCCGCACCTCGAGCCCGACACCACCGTCCTCGACGCCTACCGCGCCCGTGTCGGTGACGACCTGGCAGCGCGACGTCCGCTCGCGACGTTCGGCCTCATCGCCGCACGCGACGAGAACCGTGCGTTGGCCGACCTCAGCGTCGGGCAGCGTCGTCGTCTCGATCTGGCGTGTCTGCTGGCGTTGCCGCCGGACGTGCTGCTGCTCGACGAACCGACCAACCACTTCTCGCTCCTGCTCGCCGAGGACGTCGAACGGGCTCTTGACGACTACCCGGGCGCCGTCGTCGCCGCGAGCCACGACCGCATGCTGCGCTCGCGCTGGGCAGGCGAACGCCTCGCACTGAGCTCCCAGAAAACCCCCTAGCCACGCTCCGGAAAGCGGCGTAGGGTAGAGGCAACTGTTGTCCAGAGAAAGGAGTTCATGTCATGGGTATCGATGACAAGTTCGACAACGCCAAGGACGAGAAGCTCGGCCAGGCCAAGGAGGCCTTCGGCAAGGCGAGCGACGATCAGGGTCTCGAGGCCGAGGGCAAGGGCGACCAGATGGGCGCCAACCTCAAGCAGGCCGGCGAGAAGATCAAGGACGCCTTCAAGGGCTGATTGCCCGAAGCGTTGCCTACTTGGTCACGGGGCGCATCCTCACGACGAGGATGCGCCCCGTGTCGTATGTCCGCCCGGTCCAACCCTGCAGGCTCCCCCCGGGTACGAGCGCAGCGTCGACGGCCGATCGTCACGATGCGGTCTCGGTTGCGTCGCGTCCAGAGCGCTCGCCCAGGCCGCCCCGCAGCGTCAGACCGCGTCACCCACGCGACGTTCACAGGCCCCCTTAACACTCCCGTAACAATGGGGCGCGAGGGGTGTCACCTCGCTGGCCTAAAGTGATGAGCGGCACACCTGACCGGCGACGTGCGTCCCCGCGCGAGGCCGAGGTGTCCTCCTGTTCATGAAAGGCAACGTATGTCCTCGACTCCTGACGCGCTGAAGAATTCGGCCGCGTCCGATTCGCGCGACTCCGGTGACACCGGGTACGCCAAGCACCTGAAGAACCGCCACATCCAGATGATCGGCATCGGCGGCGCCATCGGCTCCGGCCTCTTCCTCGGCTCCGCGGGGCGTCTCAACGAAGCCGGCCCGTCCCTGATCTTCAGCTACGCCATCTGCGGCGCCGTCGCGATGATCGTCGTGCGTGCGCTCGGTGAGATGGTGCTGCACCGCCCGAGTTCGGGTGCCTTCGTCTCCTACAGTCGCGAGTTCATCGGAGAGAAGGGGGCGTACGCAGCGGGCTGGTTCCACTTCCTGAACTGGGCCTTCACTCTCATCGCGGACGCAACGGCGATCGCGACGTTCCTGTACTTCTGGAAGCCGGTGTCCGACGCCTTGCCGAAGTGGGCGCTCGCCCTCATCGCGCTGGCGATCGTTCTCGCCATCAACCTCATCGGCGTCAAGCTGTTCGGCGAGGTCGAGTTCTGGTTCTCCATCATCAAGGTCGCCATGCTCGTGGTCTTCATGGTGGTCGCGATCTACTTCATCGCGACGTCGCACCAGCTGGGCCCTGATACCGCAGGCCTGCGCAACATCACCGATCACGGCGGGATGTTCCCGAACGGGCCGAGCCACATGTGGACCCTGATGTCCGGCGTCATCTTCGCCTACGCCGCCATGGAACTCATCGGTGTGGCCGCCGGCGAGACGGAGAACCCGCGCGAGGTCATGCCGAAGGCCGTGCGCTCCGTCCTGTGGCGCATCCTGATCTTCTACGTCGGCACGATCACGCTGTTCTCGCTGCTCCTGCCGCACACCGCCTACCAGGCGGACACCTCGCCCTTCGTGACGGTCTTCGACCGCATCGGCTTCCACATCGGCGGCGTGAAGATGGCCGACATCATGACCGTGGTCCTCGTGACGGCGGTCGCCAGCTCGATGAACTCCGGCCTCTACTCCACCGGGCGCGTGCTGCGCTCGATGGCCGAGGCGGGCACGGCGCCGCGTTACCTGCGCAAGATGAGCAAGCACCAGGTGCCGTGGGCCGCGATCGCGACGACGGCTGCCTTCGGTCTCATCGGTGTGGCCATCAACTATGCGTGGCCCTCGGATGCCTTCGAGATCGTCCTGGAGGTCGCCGTCCTCGGCATCATCGGCGTGTGGGCCATGATCCTCATCTCTCACATGATGATGGTGCGCAAGGCGAAGCGCGGTGAGATGCAGCGACCCGACTTCCAGCTCAAGGGCGCGCCCTTCCTCAACATCGTCGCGCTGGGCTTCCTCGGCTTCATCCTGGTCCTGATGGCGACGCAGGGTGGCGTGCTGCAGAAGGTCGTCCTCATCATGGGCCCGGTCGTGGCCGCTCTCATGATCGGCGGTTGGTTCCTCGTCCGCAATCGGATCAACGCCGAAGCGTTCGACTCCGAGGACAACGCCATGGTGTGAGCCTCCGCTCATCACGTCTGATGCCCCGTCTACGTTCGTAGGCGGGGCATCACGCGTCGATGGCGTCATCTCAGAGCGGACACGTGTGTGCACGCGGTCACATCGGTGGCCTAGAGTGTGCCAGTCATGTGGCCTGGGCTACGGCCCTCGAGCAGTAAGGCATCCCTCGATGTCCTCCCTCCTCTCTGAGCCTGCGCCCACCTCCGGGTCCGCGGCTCCCGGCGCGAACGGCCCCGCCGACGCCCCGCATTCCCGCGACGCCGGTGACACCGGGTACGCCAAGCACCTGAAGAACCGCCACATCCAGATGATCGGCATCGGCGGCGCCATCGGCTCCGGCCTCTTCCTCGGCTCCGCGGGGCGCCTGCACGAGGCCGGCCCGTCCCTGATCTTCAGCTACGCCATCTGCGGCGCCGTCGCGATGATCGTCGTGCGTGCGCTCGGTGAGATGGTGCTGCACCGCCCGAGCTCGGGCGCCTTCGTCTCCTACAGTCGCGAGTTCATCGGCGAGAAGGCGGCCTATGCCGCCGGGTGGTTCCACTTCATCAACTGGGGCTTCACCGTCATCGCCGACTCGACGGCCATCGCCGGGTTCCTCATCTTCTGGAAACCGATCTCCGACGCGCTGCCGCAGTGGGCTCTGGCGCTGCTGGCTCTCACGATCGTGCTCGTCATCAACCTCATCGGCGTGAAGTGGTTCGGCGAGATGGAGTTCTGGTTCTCCATCATCAAGGTCGTCACGATCATCGCGTTCATGTTCGTCTCGATCTTCTTCATCGTGACGAGCAAGGATCTGTCGTCGGACGGTCAGCACGCCACGGCCGGCCTGCACAACATCACCGACAGCGGTTTCTTCCCGAACGGCGTGTCGCCGATGTTCATGCTGATGTCCGGCGTCATCTTCGCGTACGCGTCGATGGAACTCATCGGCGTCGCCGCCGGCGAGACGGAGAACCCGCGCGAGGTCATGCCGAAGGCGGCGCGCGCCGTCGTGTGGCGCATCCTCGTGTTCTACATCGGCACGATCACCCTGATGACGCTGCTGCTGCCGACCGACCAGTACAAGAAGGGCGAGTCGCCGTTCGTCACCGTGCTCGACCGCGTCGGGTTCCACATCGGCGGCGTCCACATGGCCGACATCATGAGCGTCGTGCTGATCTCCGCCGTCGCGAGCTCGATGAACTCCGGCCTGTACTCGACCGGCCGTGTGCTGCGCTCGATGGCGATGGCCGGCACCGCGCCGCGCTACCTCGCGAAGATGAGCAAGACGCAGGTGCCCTACTGGGGCATCTTCACGACGTTCGCGTTCGGCCTCATCGGCGTCGGCATCAACTACGCGTGGCCGTCGGACGCGTTCGAGATGGTCCTCGAGCTCGCGACGCTCGGCATCATCGGCGTGTGGTCGATCATCCTCATCAGCCACCTCATGATGGTGCGCAAGGCCAAGCGCGGCGAGCTGGAGCGACCCGACTTCAAGCTCAAGGGCGCGCCGTTCCTCAACATCTTCGGCCTGCTGTTCATGGCGGCCGTGCTGCTGCTCATCATGTTCGGCGACGACCCGAAGGCCGCCAAGGCCGTCTACATCGGCGGGCCCGTCCTCGCGGCGCTCATGGTCGGCGGCTGGTTCCTCGTGCGCGGCCGCATCAACTCCGAAGCGTTCGACGACGAAGCGTCACGCATGTCCTGACGATCGAATGCCCGACGTGACGGCGCCCCACCCGGCCGGGTGGGGCGCCGTCACGTCTGTGCACTCCAGACGCCTCCTCGTGACCGGATCGCTCACGGCGATGACGGCCCTGCGTGCGTTGATGCCGCACGCCTCCCCTAGTGTGTGCGTGCCCAGGCC
>NZ_JAGEKQ010000017.1:0-114937 GCF_017565385.1 Dermacoccus sp. NHGro5
TACGGGATGGCCGCCTCGTCGTGCCCGATCGCGAGGCCCTCAACGGGGCCTGGCGTCGGGGTGGAGCGTCGAACTCAGTGGTCGTCGCGAGCCGCGCGACGCGAGCTGCGCGTCTCGCCCGCGCTCGGGTCCTCGAGACCTTCCGTCGTCATGTGGCCCGAAGCCTCGGCGTCGGTCCACGACGCAGCCGTGCCGGGGGCGCCGGCGGGCTCGGCAGTCGGCGTGTCGACACCGGCCGGGCGCACCATCGTCGTGTCGTCGGCCTTCGCGAAGTTCGTCACGGGGTTGTTGATCGTCATCTCGTCACCGCGAGCCGTCTTGGAGTCTGCGATGGCGGCCTCCGAGAGGCGAGCGTCCGCCGCACGCTTCTTCTGCTGGTCGGCGTACACGAGGTAGCCGGCGCCCGCGAGAGCGGCGACACCGAGCGTGATGAGGAAGCCGCCCTTCTTCTTCTTGGGCGCGAGGGCCGGCGCGTACTGCGCGACCTGCTTCTGTGCGCCCTCGGGCAGCTGGCCGACGACGTTGTGCGACGCGGCGGTGCCGGCGGCAGCAGCGGTCGCGAGGATCTCCTTGAGGTGCGGCAGCAGCTCGTCCTTGTAGAAGTCGCGCGCGTTGTCGGCTGAGATGCCCTTGTCCTCGGCGACGGCCTCGGCGCGGCCCCGCAGGGCGGCGGCCTTGTACGCGACGTCCTCGCGGGCGCCCGGGCCGAAGGCGCTGACGGCCTTCTTCTCGCCCTTGGCGGCCTTGGCGGCCAGGAGCGCAGCAAGGGCCCCGGCCTTCTTGTCGGCCGTCTTCGACGCCTTGGACGTCTTCTTGTCAGCCTTCTTCATGAAGCGCGAGGAGTTCTTGTCTGCCTTCTTGGCAGCCTTCTTCCCCTTCTGCTGTGCGTCGTCACGAGCGTCCTTGGCGGAGTCGGCGACGGCGGCGAGCGAGGCGACGGTGGCGGCCTTCGCAGCGCCGGCCTTCTCGGCGACGGCTTCGCGCTGGTCGGCGGTCTTGTCGGCGACCTTCTCCGTCGCTGCCTCGACGTGCGGCGCAGCAGCGTCGCGGGCCTCTTCGAGCTTCTCGACGATCACGTCGCGGGCTTCCTCGGCCTTCTCGACGAGGGTCGGCACGACGTCCTTCTCCGTCTTGACCTTGGCCTCGACGGCCTTCTCGGCAGCGAGACCGGCGACGGCGAGGGCGGCGCCCTTGGCCTTCTCGGACTTGGTGGGTTCGGACTTGCACAGCATGGCTGGTCTTCCTCTCCAGTCGGCAGCAGTTCTTGACTTCATCCTGCCTTGTTCGGGCGGGGCTTACCAACCGGTTGTGAGGTATTGGACGCTGTGGGAGGTCGTTTCGCTGAGCGCGAACGCCCGAGACCTCATCATGACCTGTCGTGTTCCACGTGAAACACTGGAGACATGATCGCGACTCTGCACACCAACCACGGTGACATCAACATCAACCTGTTCCCCAACCAGGCGCCGAAGACGGTCGACAACTTCGTCGGCCTGGCGAAGGGCACCAAGGAGTACAAGGACGACGCGGGCCGCACCAACCCGCAGCCGTACTACGACGGTCTGACGTTCCACCGCATCATCCCCGGCTTCATGATCCAGGGTGGCTGCCCGCTCGGCGTCGGCATGGGCGGCCCGGGGTACAACTTCGACGATGAGATCTCGCCGGAACTCAACTTCAAATCGCCGTACATGCTGGCCATGGCCAACGCGGGTACCCGCATGGGCAAGGGCACGAACGGCTCGCAGTTCTTCATCACCGTCGCCGACACGTCCTGGCTGCAGGGCAAGCACACGATCTTCGGTGAGGTCGCCGACGACGCGTCGAAGAAGGTCGTCGACGAGATCGCCGCCGTCTCCACCGGCGCCCAGGACAAGCCGCTCGAGCCCGTCGTCATCGAGAGCGTGACGATCTCCGAGTGACACCTCGCCTCCCGCCGCAAGTCGGGAGGTACCGCTGACGACTCCTCGTCAGCCAGCGCAGCCGAGATGGCCCCGTCGAGCATGACGGGGCCATCCTTGGTCTCACGCCTTCTTCCCGCACGCCTCCGACGAAACGAGACGACATGACGCAGCCGCCCGCCGGATCCGGCTCGGGTGCCTTCGGCGCCTCCGAGGCGCCGGACGCGGTACCCGTCTGCCCGCGCCACCCCAACACCGCTGCCTACACGCGCTGTCAACGTTGCGGTCGCCCGGCGTGCCCGCGCTGCCAGATCCCCGCGTCGGTGGGGTTCCAGTGCGTCGACTGCGTCGCGGCCGAACGGAAGACGAACCCGACGTTGCCGACCCGCTCGTCCCTGGGCATGACGACGGGCGCGGCGGCGCAGGGTCGACCCGTCGTCACGATCGGGATTATCGCGATCTGCTGTCTCGTGTGGCTGGGGCAGCTGGCGAGTGACGCGCTGTACCGCGACGTGTCGTTCGTCGCGGTGTTCGCGAGGGACGAGCCGTGGCGCTACCTGACGAGCGGGTTCGCCCACGACACCGGCACCCCGATGCACCTGCTGTTCAACATGATGGCGCTGTACTTCATGGGGCAGTACCTCGAACCACTCATCGGTCGTGTGCGCTTCGGGGCGCTGTACCTGCTCTCCGTGCTCGGTGGCTCCGTCGTCTACCAGATCATGACGGCGCCGTCGTCACAGCTCGATCTGCTGACGTCAGGGTGGGTGACGCCGCTGGTCGGCGCCTCCGGCGGTGTGTTCGGGCTCTTCCTCGCTGTCGTCGTGTTCAACCGCCGACTCGGCCGGGAGATCGGGCCGATGATGACGATGATCGCGATCAACGTCGTCATCGGTTTCACGGCGTCCAACGTGGCGTGGCAGGCGCACCTAGGCGGTGCGGTGGCCGGCGCCGTCGGCGCGCTCGTCCTGTATGCGCTGCGGCGCCGCCCGGTCGCGATGCAGGCCTCGGCGCTGGGCGCGTTGGCGGTGGCGCTCATCGCCGCTGCGTACGTCGACTTCTCGGTCGTGGGTGTCAGCTGGCCGCACATCGTCGGATGATCGTCGCCGTGGGCTGAGCGAGGCCCTCGTCGTTCGTGGGGTGCTGCCGTAGGGTGGCACCCCACGATGCGTGTGGATGAGTTGCCTGTGGATGGTGTGCCGTTAGCTGTGGATGACGCGGTGCACCACCTGGGGACGGTGAGGACGAGCCGTCACCCACATGGTTGTCCACAGTTTCCACGGCTGGGGTGGGGAAAAACCCGCGGAACGCCGCTGATCTATGCCAAGGGGTGGGGGCGATGGGCAGCGTCATCCCCAGCCGTGGGGTGGTTCGTCCACCGTCAGCGGCATGTTTTCCACCGTAAACAGCGGCTCGTCCACCGGCCGTCCACTGTTTTCCACAGGTTTGTCCCCAGGTGTGGAAAACCACACGCGTGTAACTACACACAGGCTGTGGACAAGTCTGGGGACAACGTCGTGGGTTGCAGGCCGCAGGGCGACGCCCGCACCGTCAGGCCTTGCGGCGCGGCGCCCGGTGACCTCGTGGGGCCACGATGCAGCGAACCCGAGTGAGCAGACACAGACGAACGCCCGTTCCCACGAGGGAACGGGCGTTCGGTTCGGCGGGGCGTCAGCAGCGGACAGAAGGTGGGGTCACTTCCAGCGCGTCAACATGACGAAGCCGACCATGATGGCCGCGAAGCCGATGACGATGTTGCCGGCGTCGATGCCGGGGATCGGGTAGCTCGTCGTGCCGCTGGCGATGTAGTAGACCATCACCCAGGCGAGCCCGGCGAGCATGAGGCCGAGGGCGACCGGCAGCCACCAGCGGGGGTTGAGGCCGTCTCCGGCGGCGGCGCGCTGAGTGGCGTCGGTGGTCTTGCGGGCCACGGCATGGCTCCCATCTGAGTTCGGTGCGTCAACTAGGGTGAGAGCCTAGTTGATCCGGCCGGGCGATGCGTCGAGTGAAGGAGGCTGACCCCATGAGCGAACGCGACTCCGAGCGCGACGCGTCTGCGACGCCGCCCGCACACGTCGAACGCGCCACCGACGACGCTGCGCGCGACGCGTTGCCGATCGACGAGATGCCGCCCGCGCGCCGTCGCGGCTCGTTGGCGTGGAAGGCCGCCGTCCCGATCGCGCTGCTCGTCGCGGGGGCGATGTTCGGGGTCAGTTCCCGTGCGGCGAACGGCACGGATCTGCGCTCCGACACCACCAATCTCGCTGATGTCGTGCGGCGCGCGGATCAGCGCGTCAAGACCAAGCAGGAGGACGTCGCGACGTTGCGCGCCGACGTCGAGGCGGCGCAGCTCGCTGCGGCGAAGAAGGATTCGGGTGCGGCGCGTGCGTTGGCGCTGACGAAGCAGGCCGACAAGGCGCAGGATCCGGCGGGTCTCGCACCGTTGAGCGGGCAGGCCATCAGCGTGACGCTCGACGACAGCAAGAAGAAGGTCGAGGAGCTGCCGAAGGACGGTTCGCCGGACTGGCTCGTCGTGCACCAGCAGGACGTCCAGGCCGTCGTCAACGCCCTGTGGGAGGGCGGCGCTCGCGGCATCCAGCTCATGGATCAGCGCATCGTCTCGACAAGCGCCGTGCGCTGCGTCGGCAACACGCTCATCCTCCAGGGCCGCGTGTACTCACCGCCGTTCACGATCACCGCCGTCGGGGACCCGGTGAAGCTGAAGGCCGCGCTCGAGGCCGACGAGTCCGTCAAGATCTACAAGCAGTACGTCGACCTCGTTGGGCTCGGCTACAACGTCAAGGCCATCCAGAACACGACGCTGCCCGCCTTCACGGGCTCGGTGACGATGAAGCACGCGCACGTCCAGCCGTGACGCCCGTGTTGCTGCGCCTGCAGCCTGACCCCGGGCAGGATGGCGGCTGACTCATGGGTAGGCGCGTAACTGTCCGCCGACCCGTGAGTTACCTGGCATCCTGAGGCATCCTGACGGCGGTGTCGGGGCTCCCACCTAGACTGGCGCGCATGACCGATTCGCCGCGCATCCTCGTCGTCGACAACTACGACAGCTTCGTCTTCACGATCGTCGGCTACCTCCAGCAGCTCGGCGCCGAGACGACCGTCGTGCGCAACGACGCGATCAGCGCTAAGGACGGCGCCGACTTCGACGGCGTCCTCGTCTCGCCCGGTCCCGGCACGCCCGAGGACGCCGGCGTCAGCATGGCAATGATCGAGGCGTGCGGTGAGCGCAACCAGCCGATGCTGGGGGTGTGCCTCGGCCACCAGGCGCTCGGCGTCGTGACGGGCTGCACCGTCGGTCGGGCGCCGGAGCTGCTCCACGGCAAGACGTCGCAGGTGCACCACGACGGCACGGGCGTCCTCGAGGGGCTCGACGACCCGTTCACCGCGACGCGCTACCACTCGCTGACGATCGACCCGGCCACCGTCACCGACGAACTCGTCGTCAACGGCCGCACCGAATCGGGCATCATCATGGCCGCCCACCACCGCGACCTGCCGCTGCACGGCGTGCAGTTCCACCCCGAATCCGTCATGACGGTCGGCGGCCACCGCATGCTCGCCAACTGGCTCGCGATGTGCGGTTCGACGACGGCCGTCGCCGCCAGCGCCGGCATGGCACCGCTCGTGCGCACCGCCTGAGCGGCACATAGCCCGAACGCCGCGCCCCACCAGCGGCTCTCGAACGAGGAAAGCCCCCGATCCACAGGGCCGGGGGCTTCCTTCGTCAGCTCACTTGCTCGACGACTGCGACGGCGACGGCGTCATCGCGCTACCGTCCGATGTCGACGACGGACTCGTCGACGACGGACTCGTCGACGGCGACGGCGACTGTGTCGACGACGAGGGGGACTGCGACGTCGCGGGCGCGGAACTGGACGACGGGGCCGCTGACGACGAGGGCGGCTGCGTCACGGTGGCCGTCGCGGTCTTCTCGGGTGACTTGCCGATGTAGACGGTGACGGACGAGCCGTTGTTGACCTTCTTGCCGGCGTCGGGCACGTAGACGACCTTGCCGACCTCGTCGGGCCTGTCGGTGACCTGGTCCTTGGAGTCGATCGACAGGTGCGCCTTGTACAGCGCCTGCGCCGCCTCCGACGCCGTCTTGCCCTCGAGGTCAGGCACGGTGGCCTTGCCGCTGCTCTCGTAGAGCGTGATGTCGCTCGACGTGCCGAGTGATGCGCCGGCCTTCGGGTTGCTCTCGGCGATGATGCCGGCGTCGAGGCCGGTGTCGTCCTTCTTCGTCGGCGAGATCTTGATGTGGTTCTCGTCGATGCCGGCGGCGAGAAGGGCCGCCTTCGCCTCGTTGACGGCGTCACCGACGACGTTCGGCACCTTGACCGAGTCGGGGCCCGTGGAGACGGTGAGTGTCACGTCGGAACGTCGGGATGCCTCCGTCCCGCCCGCCGGATCTTGGTCGATGACGGTGTTCTCCGCGGCGTTGTCGGCGACCTCTCGCTTCGTGACGGTGAAGTCGGGCGACAGCGTCTTCGCGGCCTGCTCGTACGTCATGCCGCGCACGCTCGCGACGGTGACCTTCTCCGGCGAGCTGGGCGAGTGCATGAACAAGTAGCCGATGCCGAGGATGGCCGCGAGCGCTGCGACGGCCGCGAGGGCCCACCATCCGGCATGCGATCGGCGGGGTTCGCGCGAGTCGAGTTCGGCCGTCGAATCGGCGGCAGCCGCCGTCGCCGCAGCGCGGCGCGTCGGGTAGTCGACGACCTCCGTGTGGTCGGCGGACGTCACCGTGCTCGCCTGCGCGGCAGCGGAGATCGGTTGTCCGGAGCGGGCAGCGAGGACGTCGGCGCGGAAGTCGGCGGCGCTCTGGTAGCGATCGTCGCGCCCCTTCGCGAGCGAGTGCAGCACGACCGCGTCGAGCGCCGGCGACACCGACGACTCGTAGAGCGACGGGGGTTGCGGCTGTTCGCCGATGTGCTGATAGACGAGGCTGACGGGCTCGCCGACGAACGGTGCGCGCCCCGTCAACAGCTCGAACAGGACGCAGCCGGCGGAGTACAGGTCGGTGCGAGCGTCGACGCTCTGGCCTTGCGCCTGCTCGGGCGACAGGTACCGGGCGGTGCCGACGACGGCCTGGGCGCTCGTCATCGTCGCGCCGACGTCGGCGAGGGCGCGGGCGATGCCGAAGTCCATGACCTTGACGGAACCGCCGCGCGTCACCATGACGTTGCCGGGCTTGATGTCGCGGTGCACGATGCCCTTCGAGTGGCTGTACTCGAGGGCTGACAGGACGCCCATCATGATGCGGCAGGCCTCGTCGGCGCTGACCTTCTTCTCCTCGTTGAGGATCTCGCGCAGCGTCTGCCCGTCGACGAACTCCATGACGATGTAGGGGATGTCGACGGTGCCGCCCGCCGCTTCGACGAAGGTGTCCTCACCCGAGTCGTAGACGGCGACGATGTTGGCGTGGTTGAGCCCGGCGGACGCCTGCGCCTCGCGGCGGAAGCGTTGCAGGAAGCTGGGGTCGCGCGCCAGGTCCGATCGCAGGATCTTGATGGCGACGGGGCGTCCGAGGCGCGTGTCGTGGCCGGCGTGGACGTCGGCCATGCCACCGCGGCCGACGAGTTCGCCGACTTCGTAGCGGCCACCGAGGATGCGTGGTGTCGCGCTCATGAGATGTCCTTCGCGAGGGTCGGGATGGGGCGGTGCGCGGCGGCCGTGGAGCGCCGCAGAGGTGGACGAAGATCGCAGATGCGGACGGGAATCGCAGATGTCATCGCAGGGCTGCCTCGAAGATCTGCTGCGCGGCGGGTGCGGCGACCTCGCCGGCGAGGGTCTCGACGCCCTGATCGCCGCCGTTCTCGAGCACGAGCGCGAGCGCGATCTTGGGGTCGTTCGCCGGTGCGAAACCGGTGAACCACAGGTCGGCGGCCTTGCTCGTGTCGCCCTGCGCCGTGCCCGTCTTGCCCGCGACCTGGTAGCCGTCGACGGCGGCGAGCTTGCCGGTGCCGTTGTTGACGACCGCTTCCATCATCGTCTTGAGGCTGCCGGCCGTGTCCGATGAGATGGGCTTGGACATGATCTTCGGGTCGGTCGAGGAGATGACGTCGAGGTCGGAGTCGACGACGTTCTTCACGAGGTGCGGTTCCATCTGCGTGCCGCCGTTCGCGATCGTCGCGGAGATCATCGCGATCTGCAGCGGCGTGACCCGCACGTCGTACTGGCCGATGGCGGCCATCGCCGTCTGCGGCGTGTTCATGTCGGAGGGGAAGCTCGACGGCGTGACGCGCATCGGCAGGCGCACGACCTGGCCGAAGCCGAACTTCTTGGCCTGTGCGGCGAGCTTGTCCTGGCCGAGATCCATGCCGAGCTCGGCGTAGGCCGTGTTGCAGCTGATCTCGAGCGCGTGCGTCAGTGACGTCTTGTCGTTGTCGCCGCAGGGCAGGTGGTTGTCGTTGGGCAGTGAGTGCGTCGTCTGCGGCAGCCTGATGGTGGCAGGGCCGTTGAGCGTCGACTCGGGCGTGTACTTGCCCGATTCGAGCGCGGCGGCCGTCGTGACGAGCTTGAACGTGGAACCCGGGGGGTACAGATTGCCCGAGATGGTCCGGTTGACCATCGGCTGCGTCGAGTCGGCGTTGAGCTGCTTCCACATGTTGACGACCGACGTCGTGTCGTGCGAGGCGAGGGTCGACGGGTCGTACGTCGGTGAGCTCACCATGGCGAGGACGGCGCCCGTCTTGGGGTCGAGCGCGACGGCCGCGCCGCGACGGTTGCCGAGCGCCTTCGCCGCGGCCGCCTGGATCTTGGGGTTGATCGTCAGCTCGACGTTGGCCCCGGCGGGCTTCTTGCCCGTGACGACGTCAGCGAGGCGGCGGTAGAACAACGAGTCGCTCGTGCCGCTCAGGACGCCGTCGGAGGCACCCTCGATGCCGCCGCCGTTGCCGTAGACGATCGAGCTGTAGCCCATGACGGGCGCATAGAGCGAGCCGTTCGAGTACTGACGCTGGTAGACGTACTTGTCGTTCGACTTCACGCTCGTCGCGATGGCCTTGCCGTCCACGAGGATGCTGCCGCGCTCCTTCTTGTACCCGTCGTTGATGACGCGGCTGTTGCCGGCGCGGGCGTCGAGCGAGGGCGCCTGGACGACCTGGATGTAGCTCGCGGCAACGAGAACGGCACAGAACAGCATCGAGGCCACGACGCCGAGCTTGCGGATCGGCGTGTTCATCGGATCTTCACCACCTGGGTGTCGTCGGAGCCGAGCGTCGGCCTCGCCTCCGTGACGGCGGGGCGTCGCGCCTGGTCGCTGATGCGCAGCAGCAGCGCGATGATCGCCCAGTTCGCGAGCAGCGAGCTACCGCCGGCTGACAGGAACGGCGTCGTCAGACCGGTGAGGGGGATGACGCGGGTGATGCCGCCGAGGACGACGAAGCACTGCAGGCAGATGGAGAACGCGAGGCCTGTCGCGAGGAGCTTGCCGAAGCCGTCGCGGCAGGCAATGGCGATGCGCAGGCCGCGTTCGACGATGATGGCGAACAGCGCGATCATCGCCGTGAGGCCGACGAGGCCGAGTTCTTCGCCGAAGCTCGACATGATGAAGTCAGAGTTCGCCTCGGCGTAGTTGAACGTCGGGTAGCCGCGTCCGAGGCCGGTGCCGGTGAGTCCGCCGAACGCGAGGCCCATGAGGGAGCGGGCGACCTGGTCGGAGAGGCCTGGCGCGAACGGGTCGAGCCAGAGGGTGACGCGGTTCTGGAAGTTGGGGAAGAGCAGGTACGCGAGGTAGCAGCCGCTGAAGAAGAGCCCGAGACCGATGGCGATCCAGCTGCGCCTCTCCGTCGCCACGTAGAGCATGGCGACGAACAGGCCGAAGAACAGCAGCGACGTGCCGAGGTCCTTCTCGAAGACGAGGACGGCGAGGGACGTCAGCCAGGCCAGCAGGATGGGGCCCATGTCGCGCGCTCTCGGCAGCGGGAAGCCGAGCACACGCTTGCCGACGAGACTGAGCGCGTCACGCGTCTGCACGAGGTAGCTCGCGAAGAAGATCGTGAGCAGGATCTTGGCGACCTCGCTCGGCTGGAAGCTGAGCGGCCCGACGTGGATCCAGATGCGGTTGCCGTTGATGTTCATGCCGATGAACGGCAGCAGCGGCATCATGAGCAGCGCGAGGCCGGCGAGGGCGAACGTGAACGTGTAGCGCCGCAGCCGCCGGTGGTCGCGGATGAGGCAGAGCAGCCCGATCGCGGCGGCGACGGCAATGGCCGACCACATGAGCTGTCGGACGGCTGCGCCCTCCATGACGCCCTTGCCGCGGGCCATGTCGATACGACGGATCATGACGAGTCCGAGGCCGTTGAGCAGCGTCGCGGCCGGCAGCAGCACGGGGTCGGCGTAGGCGGCGACGACGCGCACGACGAGGTGGAACACGAGGGCGATGACGCCCATCCCGACGCCGAGCGTCAGGATGTCGGTCGGCAGCGACCCCTCCACCGCGAGCCCGACGTTCGCGTAGGCGAACAGCACGATGCCCACGGCGAACGCGAGCAGCATGAGCTCGGTGCCGCGTTTCGTGCCTCGGCCCGTGATGGTCGCGAGGTCTGGGCTCACTTCGTGCACTCGTTTCCGGAGGCGGACGCGGCGAGGCACGCGACCATCTCCGCGCGCAGACGCTCGACGGTGGCGGCGGCCTCCTTCTCACTGGAGGCGTCGATGCCGCTCGTCACCTTGGAGCGCCAGAACTCGGGCAGGTCGGCGGTCGGGATGTTCGTGCTCTCCTGCTGATGGCGCAGGTCGATCGGGCCGAGCTTCGAGTCGACGCCTTGATAGACGGTGACGCGGCCGCCCGAATCCTTGATGAAGTACTGACTCTGCGACCACGTCCAGCCCCACACGGCGGCCACGGCGAGGGCGAGCAGCAGGACGAGCGCGGCGATGGCGGCGTAGCGACGTCCGCGGCGACGCGGGCGCGTCTCGGCGAGGTGGGCACCCTTGTCGGTCTCGTCGGGTTCGTCGTCGCCGTCGAGTTCGCGGGAGAGGGCGCGGGCCTTCTCCGCCGGCGTCTGCTCACGCGTCGGCAGGCTCTGAGTCAGGCCGTGCGCGACGGCGGCGCCGACCACGTCGGGGCGCGCGGCGAGGTCGACGTCGTCGATGTCCGCAACCTCCGCGACGACGACGGTGACGTTGTCGAGCGTCGAGGCCTTGAGGGCGATCTCGATGAGGGAGTCGGCGACCTCGCCGACGCTCTTCGACGCGCCCTCGGTGAAGATCTCCTCGATCGTGCGGGCGCCGACGTAGTCGGAGAGGCCGTCGGAGCATAACAAGTAGCGGTCGCCGACGCGTGCCTCGCGCAGGCTGAGGTCGGGCACGTCGCCCTCGCGGCCCGTCAGGACGCGCGTGACGAGGCTGCGCTGCGGGTGGTGGACGGCCTCGTCGGGGGTGATGCGGCCGGAGTCGAGCAGGCTCTGGACGAAGGAGTGGTCCTTCGTGATCTGCGTGAACTTGCCGTCACGCAGCTGGTAGGCGCGGCTGTCGCCGATGTTCGCCATCGCGAGCTGCCGGCCGGTCTTGAGCAGCACGATCAGGGTGGTGCCCATGCCCTCGCGGGTGGGATCGGCGTCCATCTCGCTGCGCAACTTCTCGTTGGCCTCGGCGATGCCGTCGGCGAGTTGGTCGAGAGCGTCGTCGGCGCCGATGTCGTCGCCGTCGAGCTGCACGAGTTCGCCGACGACGGTGGAGCTCGCGACGTCACCTGCGGCGTGGCCGCCCATGCCGTCGGCGAGCACGAGCATCGAGCTGCTCGCGTAGGCCGAGTCCTCGTTGCGCTTCTTCGAGCCGAGACCGACGTCGGATCGTGCGGCGTATCTGAGTGCGATGGGCATGGTCACTTCCTCAGTTCGAGGACGGTGCGGCCGATACGGATACGGGTGCCCGGTTCGACGCGCACGTGCTCACCGATGCGTTCAGCACCGATGTACGTGCCGTTCGTCGATCCCAGGTCGTCGAGGTACCAGCCGTCGGATTCGGGGTAGATGCGGGCGTGGCGACCCGAGGCGAAGTCGTCGCTCAGCACGAGCGAGCACTCGGGGTTGCGTCCGAGCAAGGTGCCGGATTCCGACAGCGGCAGCGTGGTGCCGCGCATCGCGCCTTCGATGATGGCGAGATGCGTCGGGCCCTTGCGCACGGCGCGGGGTGTCTTGGCCTTCGTTTCACGTGAAACAGCGCGCGAGGCACGGCCACCACCCGTCTTCGCGCCGTACAGGTCGGAACGGAGCACGCCGACGACGGCGAACACGAAGAACCACAGCAGCGCGAGCAGGCCGTAGCGGATGGCCGTCATCGTCAGTTCGTTCATGGGCGGTCTCCGAGATGGATGGTCATGGGGGTGCGCCCGAGGGTCAACCGGTCGCCGTCGTGCACGTGCGTCGAACCGACGTGCTCGCCGTTGACGTAGGTGCCGTTCGTCGACCCGAGATCGCGCACGCTCATGACGAGGTGGGGACCGTCGTGCGTGATGCGGATCTCGCTGTGACGACGGCTGACGCCCGGGTCGTCGACGACGATGTCGGCGTCGTCGTCACGCCCGAGGACGGTGATGGCTCCGAGCAGGGGGTAGCGCTGCCCGTCGATCTTCAGCCACGGGCGTTCGCGCGGCGACATCTGACGCGGACGCGCCGATTCCGGGCGCGGCGCAGGCTCGTAGCCCGTCGGGTCGCCGGCGTCGCTGTCGTCATCCCAGGCGTGGTGAGCGTTCGCGTCATGGTTGTCGTGATTCTCGGCGTCGACGTAGACATCGCCCGAGTAGACGCGACCGTCGGCGTGGGCATCGTCGAAACCGTGGTGGTCGTAGTCGTCGTATCCGGCTTCGTCTTCGACGAGGTGGTCGTCGGCAGCGTATGAGTCTTGTACTGGCGGGGCGCTGACGTGCGCCTCGCGGTCGAGGTAGCCGCGTTCATCGTTGCGCTCGTACTCGGACGCTGCGGACGGGGGGGCGTCGGCGTGGCCGCGCGACGAGTCGGTGGTGGGCTGCGGGCTGCCGAGCAGGTAGTCCTTGATGCGCGTACCGAACGTGCGGCCGGTCGGGTGCGGTGACGTCGTCGATCCGAGGGCGCTCGCGGCGCTGGCACCCGCGACGCCGGCGTGCGTGCCGGAGTGAGCGTCGTAGGCATCGGACGCATCGCGGGTGTCCAGGTGGGCGTCGTGGTTCGCGCCCGTGGGCTGCGCCGCGGCGTCGTGGCTCGTGTCGTCGTGGTGCGTCTCGCGCTGCGGGCGCGGGTTGTTGCGCTGGTGGGCGAGGGCATCCGCGGCCTTGGCCGTTGCGGGGCGTAGGCGGAAGACGCCCGTCTCGAGGTCGTCGGATTCGGTGAGCACGATCGTCAGGGGGCCGCCGGGCATGTAGCGCTGCTCGTCGGCGTGCTCCTGGGCGCTCGCGATGAGTTCGTCGTCGAGTTCGTCGCCCCACTCGGAGAGGCGGTCGTAGTCGGTCGGCGACAACTCGATCGTGAACAGGTTGGGGACGATGGGTCGCTTGCCCTTGCCGACGGACGCCGCGCGGTCGTCCATGGCGCGGCGGATTCCAGACGCGATCTCGACGGGCTGGACCTCGCTCTTGAACGCGCGCGCGAAAGCGCCGTTGACGCCTTGTTCGAGCTTGCTCTCGAGCTTGTCGAACAGACCCATGGGTGCCTCCAGTCTCGTACCTCACCCCTGAGCGGGGACGTGCGCCCAACGGTTCGCCGGGGTTTTGATCGTAACGGGCGCACTCCTGCCTGCGCTGGATGCAGCGCGCCTCCGCGTGCCTGTGAGGGCGGACGGTTGCGTGGTGGCGGGGCACGGGCGCCGCGCCGATTTGGTGAACTCGCCCAAGGTAGGGAATGATAGGTGAGCACTCGCGCGAGTGGCGGAACGGCAGACGCGCTGGCTTCAGGTGCCAGTGTCCGAAAGGGCGTGGGGGTTCAAATCCCCCCTCGCGCACGCGGGGTAGTTCACGAATCACTGTGGCTACAGCTCACGAATCCCGGTCTGAGAGAAATCTCAGGCCGGGATTCGCGTTTTCCGAGGGGTTTTCGGCCTTGAAATCGCTTGGGTGGGCGCTGTGGCGCTGGCGGTCGATCTGTGAGCCCTGACTTTGATGTTCAAGTCAGGCTCTGCCGGCGCCTTCTCGCAGACCGCGGCGCCCGCGAAGAACGACCACACGACCAGCATCGCGGCCTCGTCAGTCGGAGGGGCCGCGCTCGCTCTCGGCGGATCTACCCTCGTCTACCGCCTACGCAAGAACGCCTGATCATCGTTGATCGCACCCGACGCTCGCCCGAGACAACTGCCCCGCCGGACGCATCCGGCGGGGCAGTCTCGTCAGACGCCGACCCGCTGCGGGTCGGGGGCGTCGAGCGCCGCGCGCGCACGCTGCGTCACCTCGGCGTGATCGAAGAGAAAACGCTGCGCGACCTCGGCGTCCTGATGCACGAGCCGCGGGCGAGTCGGCCCACTCGTCGAATGCAACTCGACGGTGCCCAAGCCCAGCCACCGCTGCAGAGGACCCTGCGCGAGCGCCATCGACTGCACCCGCGCATGTGGCACGCAGACGACTCGGCGCTTCATGCGGCCCTCGCGGATGACGGTCATCGTCGCCGTGCGCGCCCACGCCTCGCGCCGCGACGACAACGGATCGAGCAGCCGCGCTCGCCGGCCGGGCCCGGTGAACATCGCTGCGGCGGCTGATGTCGATGTCGTGCGCTCCGCCATCATCGCCTCGAGCATGAGGTCGCGACCGGTCACGTCCGGCGGCGTGCCCGGCTCCGGCAGGACGAGCTCCATGAGCATCATTGCGTCATCGACGGATCCGACCGGCAGCAGGATGGCGTCGGCGTCGTCACCGAGGGCGGAGGAACTCGCGAGGTTCATCCGCACGCGCCACCACCCGAACCGGCGCCACAGCACGGGTTGTGTGAGTTCGACGGCCTGGATGCGGTCGACCGGAATGACGCGACGCGTCGTCGAGGTGAGGCCGTGCGTGACGACGATCCCGTCGGACGTGAGCGCCACGGAGAAGTTCGAGTCGCGCAGGAACGCGCGGACGGCCGCATTCACCGCGCCGAACATGACGAACAGCACCGTCAGCGCGATCGAGAACGCCTCCGACGCGTGCCCCGTACTGACGCCGACACCGAACAGGACGAGCAGGACGACGAAACCCGCCTCCGCGACGAGCGCACCACCCGTCAGCGCCTGGGCGGTGAAGACGCGGTGCGGGGGCACCCTGACGATGGCGCCCTCCGCGTCCGCTGCGACTCGTACGCGATACGGCGCGAGGGCTTCGGTGAGCGTGCCACTCAGGTCGTCGACGACGCCCGGGATGACACCGTGAACGAGTCGACTACCCAACGATGCACCGGGCCGCGATGCCCTCGCCGTGGCGGCGTCCTCCCGGACGCGCGCGGCCTGGCGGGTGGTATGCGCCTCGACCTCGGGTGCATCGCCGGGGTTGGTGGCAGCCTCTTGGCCGCCAGCGCCGAGGCTGGTGGATGTCCGGGACGCACCGTCGCTCTCGTGGGAGGTTTCACGTGAAACTCGCACCCGTTCGAGCATCGTGGCGCGTAGCTTCTCGGCGTTGGCGCGCCGCAGGTACTCGATCGTCAGGTTGGAATCGCTGCCGCCGGCGACGTCGAACTTGAGCTGGGCGAGCCCGAGCAGTCGGGGAAGTAGCGGCTGGGTGAGGTCGATGGCCTGCACGCGATCGAGACGCGCCTTGCGGTGCGCCTTGCCGACGACGCCCTTGCGCACCTGCAGGCTGTCGGCGTCGACGCGAAACTCGTTCTTGCGCCACATGATCCAGTTGGCGAGCAGCAGCACGGCAAGCACGCCCACGAGAATGGCGAGCGCGACGAGCCAGCGGCTCGCCGCGTATGTCTCGGCATTGCTCGACGACGAGGAGCCACCGGCCGCGCCGTTGAGAGCTCCCTTCAGCATGTCCTCGGCGCGGGAGATGCCGATACCGAGGACGACGAGCAGAAACGCGCCGCTCTTCATGACTGGCGTCAACGGGTGAACGCGATGCCATGCTCCGTCGGCGAGCGTGTCGTCGGGCGGCCCGGGGGTGGCGGCCGAGTCGTCGGGCGTGTGGGTGTCGGCCATCGTCACAGCCCCGCGAGGTGCGCTTCGCCGAGCGCGGCGAGACGATCGCGCAGTGCCTCCGCGTCGTGGCGTGGCATGCCGGGGATGGTGGCGTCGGAAGACGCGGACGCGGTGTGCAGTTCGAGCGTGGCAAGATCGAACATCCGCGCGATCGGTCCACTCGAGACCTCGACGTACTGGATGCGCCCGTACGGCACGACCGTCGTCGTACGGAACATGACGCCCCTGACGATGAGCAGGTCGTCGTCGCGCGTGGCGTACCCGATGTGCCTGACCTGACGCGCGATGACGAGGCCCACCCACACGACGGCGACGATCAGCGCGACGGCGAGGGCAACCGTCACCCAGCGTGGCGCGAAGAACATCGTGGCCGCGACGCCGGCACCGGCGACGACCGCCGCGACGGCGAGCGTCAGCAGGCGCGCCGACGTCAGCCGAGGGCTCACCGGGGTGAGGCCTGGTGGCAAGGGCCGTGCATCGCGTTCGGACATGCGTCCCACCCTAGGTCTGACGGCGCGACGGCCCGGCAGCGGCATGCACGCGGCCGGGAGTTGTCGGGTCTACCAAGAACCTCACCAAACACGCGCACAGCCTCGAACGACGAGCGCTCGACAGCCTCGTGCCTGTTTCACGTGAAACGGCGAGGTTCAGGCCCTCATGATCTGTTCGGCGACATCGTCGAGGTCGCTGCCCATGCGCACGTGCACCCCGCGCCCGAGGTCGAACCCTTCGTCGTCGAGCCGCCCATGGGTGAGGGGTGCGTCATCGAGGCCGGCGAACCAGACCTCATGCCCGTCAGCCGCGAGGCGCCGCACCGTCTCGAGGATCATGCGGGCCGCGGTCTCGTCGAGCGCGTGGACGTCGACGAGGTCGAACACGACGGTCTTCGTCGTCGGCGGCTCGTCGCTGATGAGCCGGACGACGCGCTCCGCGCCGGCGAACCGGATGTCGCCCTGCAGGTCGTAGACGTGCGCGTCGACGCCGCGCGAACCTCGCCCGAGCGGAACGACGTGGGAGTGTCGGACGACCGAGCGGGCGGGCGGCGGGACGTCCATGAGGTGCATGTCCATGTCTTCGCTGAGTCGCTCGAAGACCTGCACCCCTCGGGCCGAGTGGCCGTGCTCGTCGAGCGGCGGCGAGAACGTCGCGAGCCCCACCTGCCCGGGCAGCGCGCCGATGATGCCGCCCCCGACGCCGCTCTTGGCGGGGATGCCGACGGCCGTCAGCCAGTCACCGGCGGCGTTGTACATGCCGCAGCTCAGCATGACCGACAGCACCTGGCGGGCCGTGCGCGAGCTGACGACCTGCTCACCGGTCACCGGGTGGAGGCCGCCGTTGGCGAGCGTCGTCGCCATGACGGCGAGGTCACGCGTCGTCACGCGCACGGCGCACTGCTCGACGTAGCCGTGGACGACGACGTCCGGGTCGTCCGTCAGCATGTCGTAGCTGCGCAGCATGTGCCCGATGGCGAGGTTGCGGTGCGCGTCGTGCCATTCCGATTCGGCGACGGTCCTGTCGATGCTCAGCTCGCGCCCGGCGAAGGCCGACAGACCGGCGACGATGCGTCGCACGCGCGCCGACTCGTCGTCATCGGGGGAGGCGACGAGAGAGTGCGCCGTGATGGCGCCGGCGTTGATCATGGGGTTGAGAGGGCGCTTGCTGCCCGCCTCGAGGCTGATCTCGTTGAACGCCTCACCGCTCGGTTCGACGCCGATGCGACGCTGCACCTCGTCGAGGCCGCGATCCTCGATCGCCATCGCGTAGACGAACGGTTTGCTGACCGACTGAATGGTGAACTCCGCCTCGGCGTCACCGGCGCTGTAGATCATGCCGTCGACGGTGGCGATTGCGAGGGCGAACAGTGACGAGTCGACGCGGGCCAGTTCCGGAATGTAGTCGGCATTCCGGGCATGGGCGTCGGGCGGGCAGGCCTCGAGCGTCGCCGCGAGGTAGTCAGGAATCAGCGAGATCATCGAGAAAACCGTACGACCTGCGTCTTGTCGCGGACGAATCGGTTGCTCCGTGCGTGCAAATGCACGCGGGTCCATTTGCACGCACGGAGGTCGTCGGGAGGCATCGGCCATGCGGTGCGGGCGTTGTCTCAGGGTGGCTAGCGCATTTTATAGACGCGTAGAGATTGTCCGATCACCGATCACGCAGTGGCGGCGAGCATGGTGACATGCACTCTGAAACGACGCCGGACGCGGCGACGAGCGGCCCTGCTGGGCATGACATGAACTGGCACGACGTCTAGAAGGGCGAGCAGGTCTGGAGAGGCAACCCGAACGACGCGCTCGTCGCGGTGCTGACGGAGCAGCTGGCCGACTTATCCCCGGGTCGAGCGCTCGACGTCGGCTGCGGTGAGGGCGCTGACGCCATCCACCTCGCTGAGCAAGGGTGGCAGGTGACGGCCCTCGACGTTGCAGCACCCGCGCTGGAACGGGGGCGCGCGGCAGCCGAAGTAAGCGGAGATGACGTCGCCTCCCGTATTACGTGGGTGTGCGCGGGGCTGCTCGACGCGACCTTGGCGCCCGAAGGTCTCGATCTCGTCAGTGTTTTCTATCCCGCTCTACTGCGCACCGAAGATCAGTCGATCGAGCGCTCGCTTCGCGACCTCGTCCGCCCCCGTGGCGCATTGATCGTCGTGGCCCACGCACACGTCGATCGCGATCGCGCGCTCGAGCACGGCTTCGACCCGGACTCCTACGTCACGATCGCCGACGTGATCGGCCGCCTCGGTCAGGGGTGGCAGATCGAGTAGTTCGAGTCGGAGCGCCACGTCACCGAGGGTGCCGGTGCCCACCACCAGGCCGACATCGTTCTCGTCGCGCGTCGTAGCGACTGATCAGCTGCGCCCCGCGCCGGGCGCATGATCAGCTGCGCGCCCGCGCCTCGCGCACCGACGCGCGGGTCAGTGGCGGGTAGATCGTCTGGGCGCTGCCGCGGCGGTAGAGCTTGGCGGGGCGCCCGCGCCCGACGCGGCTGTCGCCCGTCTCCTCGACGAACCCGTCGACGCTCAACACCTTGCGGTGGAAGTTCGCAGGTTCGAGCGAGCCGCCCCACACGGCTTGGTAGACATGGCGAAGCTGCGACATCGTGAACTCGTCGTCGAGGAAAGCCGTTGCGACAGAGGTGTATTCGAGTTTGGAGCGGGCGCGTTCGACGCCGTCGGCGAGGATACGCTGGTGGTCGAACGCGAGCGGCATCCCGAGCGCTTCGTCGACCGGTACCCACACCGCTTCGAGCGCGTCGGACGCCGCTTCGAGGTCGGGAAGGCGCGCGCCGAACACCGTCCACGCGACGCCGATGACGCGTTCCGGCCGCGGGTCGCGCTCGACCTCGGTGTACGTGCGCAACTGCTCGAGCACGACGTCGCGCTCCGCGATGCCGACCTCTTCACGCAGCTCGCGATAGGCGGCCTGCTCCGCCGACTCGCCGCGACGCATGAAACCGCCCGGCAGCGCCCACTTGCCTCGCTCCGTCGCGGCGGCCCGCCGGATGAGCGCGACGTGCAGTTCGTCGTCGCGCAGGGTGAGCACCACCATGTCGGAGGCGACGAGGGCGACCTCGCGATCAGCGTCAGACATGCCCCGAGTCTAGTCAGCGCGACGATCGACGCCGCCCGGCCCGCCGTTTTCGCAGCCGCCGACGCAACCGCTGCCACCGGATCTGCGTGCGCCACCATCGCGGCAGCGCGGCGCACTCCTCGAGCGGCAGCGGCGCAGCGCGGCGCCCCGCCTCGTCGAGACAGCGTCGCAGCACCTCGACGAGCATGCGCACGTCGTCACCGGCGCGATGCGCGTTCTCGACGGGGATGCTCCAGTACTCGGCGAGCGTGCCGAGACGCAGGTTGTCGGTCGGCAGCTCGAGCCCCCGCGCGAGATGCCACGTGCACAGGCGTTCGCTGACGGGCAGCTCACGCCCGGCGCGGCGCGCCTCCGCAGCGAGAAACGCCCAGTCGAACGCCGCGTTGTGGGCGACGAGGATGCGCCCATCGAGCAGTTCGCTCAGTTCGTCGACGAGGTCGGCGAAACCGGGTGCGTCGCGCACGTCGTCATCGCTCAACCCGTGGATGTGCACGGGCCCGGTGCCCCCGCGGGCTCGCACGAGCGAACTCCACTCGCGCTCCAGGCCTCCTGACGGCGTCAGCTGCGTCACCGCCACCTCGATGACGCGGTGCCGCAGCGGGTCGAGACCGCTCGTCTCCACGTCGACGACGGCGAAACCGCGCCGCGCGGGCGGGGGGACAACGCTCGGTGCAGGCATGTGAGCCACTTCCCGTTGCTGGTCGCGCGCCACCTCGTGAGCGGCGCGTCGCCGTCTCCTGCGGCGATGACTTCACGGTAGGAGTGAGCACCGACAACCCCGGAACGACGCGGTTCTCACGCCATCGCGGCGCCCCCTGACGTGAGGGGGCGCCGCGACGAACGAGCTCAGAGAAGGGCCGCCGCGGTCACGGGCTGACCATGCCCCCGTTGACGTTGAGCGTCTCGCCGGAGACGTATCCCGACTCGGCGCTTGCGAGGTATACGTACGCACCGGCGAGCTCGGCGGGCTGGCCTGCGCGCCCGAGCGGCGTGTTCTGGCCGAACTCGGGGATGTTCTCCTGGAACTGCCCGCCGGAGACCTGCAGCGGCGTCCAGAACGGACCCGGTGCGACGGCGTTGACGCGGATGCCCTTCGGCCCCTGCTGCGCAGCCAGAGCCTTGCTGAACGTGTTGATCGCGGCCTTCGTCGTCGCGTAGTCGAGCAGGTGCTCGCTCGGGCCGTAGGCCTGGATCGAGGTCGTGTTGATGATGGTGGAGCCGGCCGGCATGTGCGGCAGCGCCTCCTGAGTGATCCAGAACATTGCGTAGACGTTCGTCTTGAGCGTCTGGTCGAACTGCTCGCTCGTGATGTCGGCGATGTCGGCCTGCGCCTGCTGGAAGCCGGCATTGTTGACGAGGATGTCGAGCCCACCGAGCTTGTCGACGGCGTCACGCACGAGTTGACGCGCGGTCGCCTCCTCGCTGATGTCGCCCGGCAGCAGGTGGGCCTGACGCCCGGCGTCCTCGACGAGCTTCGCGACCTCGGCGGCGTCCTTCTCCTCGCGCGGGTGGTAGCTGAGCGCGACGTCGGCGCCCTCACGCGCATAGGCGATGGCGACGGCGCGCCCGATGCCGGAGTCTGCCCCCGTGACGAGGGCCTTGCGCCCCTGGAGACGGCCGGTGCCGCGGTAGGTGTCCTCGCCGTGATCGGCCTTCGGCGTCAGCTTCGCGTCGAGCCCGGGCCACGTCAGCTCCTGCTTGGGAAAGTTGTCCGAGGGGTACTGCGTGACGGGGTTGGTGAACGTGTACTGATCGGTTTTCTTGTCGGTCATCGCGGGCCTCCTGGCACGTCGGGCGATCCGGAAAATGTGGCGAACAGTGGTGCAGCACTGGCTTGTTCAGGACGCTACCCGCGCGCGAGCACCGTCGGCAATGACCCGTGAGGGTGGATGCCGCACCCCCACGTTGCACCGTCATCCCTTGTAGCGTTTGCCCGTCTTCTTGCGCTCGCGCAGCACGCCCTGTGGCCGGCCGTCGTCGTTCGGTGCCAGACCGCCCTGGCACGTCGGGCAGCTGAACAGGGTCCGCTCGCGCCCGGGGTCGCCGGCCATCGCGACGCGGATCGTGTCGTTGCAGCGCAGGCACGCCATCCCCGACCGGGCGTGGACGTAGCGGTCCTGCCCCGCGCGGGCGTCACCCGTCGACGATTGCACCCCCGTGCGTCCGCTGACGAGCATGAGGCGTCGCGCGTCGTCGAGCACCGCCTCGAGCACCCCGTCCGGCATCGCGGCGAGTTGCGTCCACGGCAGGATGCGGTGCACCCACAGCATCTCGCTGATCCAGAACGTGCCGAGACCGGCGACGAGCCGCTGGTCGAGCAACGCCTCACCGACCGGGCGTTCGGGCTGTGCGCGCAGGTTGTCCAGCGCCCGCCCGCGCCCGCCGCCGTCCCAGTCATCGGCGAGCAGATCGGGCCCGAGGTGCCCGACGACGTCGCACTCGCGCGCGGTCTCGAGGACGTCGAGCACCCCGAGCTTCGAGCCGACGGCGAGCGTCCGCGGGGTGTAGAGCAGCGCCCGCGTCGTGTGGGCGGTGACGGCGCGTCGGACGTCGGCCTCGGCGCCGGCAGCGGCGCGTCCCTGGAGGGTCGACGGGGCTGGCAGCAGGCTCCAGCGGCCCTCCATCTTGAAGTGGGAGTGGATCGTCACGCCACCCTCGAGCCGATGCAGCATGTGCTTGCCGTGCGTGACGACGGGCAGGCACTCGCGCCCCGAGAGATCAACCGTCGCGAGCCGCGGCGTGCGCAGATCGGTGCGCGTCAGGCGTTGCCCGAGCAGGGCGCGGTTGAGGCGCGCCGCAGCCCACATGACGGTGTCGCCCTCAGGCACGGGGCCTCCTTCGGTCGTCGTGGCACGGCGTTCTCAGCGAAGTATGAGCGATGTTTCACGTGAAACGCAGGGGAAACGCCGACGGCGACATTGGCCGTGTACGCCAGTCTTTGCGACGATATCTCCCGATCAAGCCACGGGGAGGGAAAGAAAAATGAACCACATGCGCAGGGGAGGCGTCGCGCTGGCCGCGGCGCTCACCGTCACGCTGACCGGGTGCGGCGCCGTCGAGGACGCCGTGTCGAAGGCCACCGATTCGGCGAAGAGTGACGCCGCCGACGCGACGCCGAGCGGGTCGGCGCCGTCGGCCGCATCCGGTTCGGCCGACAAGCCCATCGGCCGCGCCTCGATCGACCTGGGCGGCTCCGCCTCCTCGTTGCCGCCGGAGAAGATGTCGAGGCCCGACGCCACGGACTGCTACGCGGGGTCCTCACGTATCTATGACCGGCACGGCGTGACGTGTGTCGAAGCGCGCTCGGCCATGCAGAAGTACGAGGCGACGCCCGCGTCAGCCAAGGGCAGCGAGGCGCGCGTCGACGCCTACACGTGCTCGCACAATCCGGACATCATGGTGATGCAGGGTGCCGCGCCGGCGAAGTGCGTCGACGGCTCCGGCAACGTCGTCTTCAACTGGCGTTACCCCGGCGCACCGCAGCCGGCCAGGGGCTGACGGCTGCCGCCCGGCGTCGGCGAAACCCCCACCGTCGGCAAGACGCCGAACGCCGCGCCGAGTCGCGCTGCGGCGGCCCGGCCCGGCGTCCGATTCGGAGGATCTGCTCGTCCTGTCAGGCCTGACGGGTGACGCGCACCCGGGCGCCGTTGCCCGGCATCGTGGGCAGCTGCGTCCAGGAAAAGTCGAGACCCTTGGGGTCGATCTCGACACCGGGCGTGCACAGACCGGAGATCGTCACCGACAGTGCCGTCACGGCGATCTTCTCGCCGGGGCAGCGGTGCCCGGTCGCGACGTCACCGCCGCCCTGCGGGATGAAGTTCTCGATCTGCTCGGCGTCCTCGATCCCGAGGAAGCGCTCCGGCTCGAAGCTGTCTGCGCGCTCCCAGCCGCTGGGGTCGGTGTTCGTGCCGAGCACGTCGATGAGCACGCGCTGGCCCTTGCGGATCTTCTGCCCGCCCCATTCGAACGTGTCGCGCGCGAACGCCGGCAGCATCGGGACGAACGGCGACGTGCGACGCACCTCCTGCGCGAACGCGACGGCCGTCGGATTCCCGAGCAACGTTCCACGTGAAACCACCTCGCCCGCGATGCGCTCGCGGTACTCGGGATGCTCGACGAGCGCACGCGCCGCGAAGGCGGCGAAACGCGCGACCGCAATCGTCGGTCGAGTGGCGTTCTGCAGTTCGACTCCGGCCGTGTGCTCGTCGAGCAGGGAGCCGTCGAGGTGGGTCTGCTTGGCGACCTCAGCGAGCGCGGTGCCCTCGGCGGGCGTGATCTCACCGCGACGCGTGCGCGCGACGAGGTCGGCGGCCCACGCGTCGCAGCGGCGGCGGTTGAGCCACGCCTCGACGTGGGCGGGGCTCTTCTTGCCGAACCCGTCGACGATCTGGCCGAGGCGCTCGGCCCAGACGTCGAGCTCGGCGTCGTCACCGGGGATGCCGGCCCAGCGCAGCGCGGCCCGTCCGTATGTGATGACGCTGCCGTCGTACACCGTGCCGGGTGCCTCGACCCAGCGCTCCAGCGTCTTGCGCATCTCGTCCTCGAGGTACGGCATGAGACGGCGCACCTGAGCGTCGTCGTACGCGATGCGCACGAACATGGCCTTGCGGTGACGGTGCTCGTCGTCGTCGAGGCCGTGGACGGCGCCCTTGCCGAACAGAGGGCCGCGGATGGGCAGCGGCATCGCGCCGTCACGCTTCATGCGGGTCGTGTCGTAGAACAGCTCGACGCCTTCGCGCCCGCGCACGAGGAGGGCTGGTTTGCCGAGCATGCGCAGACCGAGCGGACGCCCGTCGCCGGCGTCGCGCCCGCGCGCCTCGCGGACGCGGCTCTGGAACAGGTAACCGTCCGCGAGGAAGGCGGCCGTCTGATCCGGCAGCTTGCCCAGCGTGTCGGCGATCTTCGTCGTGATGGTGCTCATGCTGACCCCGATTCGCTTGGAGAACAACGGATTTGTCCCCAGCCTAGGCACGCCGCCAGAACGCCCGCTGAGTGCCTCATGACATGTGAGAGCGAGGTCTCGCGCTCGGCTGCCCGAACGGCGCGCCGAGGTGGGCGATCCGCCGAGAGGCAGTCGAGACGGTGGGCGTCCAGTCGAAACCGCCGTCTGAGCGCCGGGCGTCACCCGTCGCGCAGGGCCTCGATGAGTTCGTCCTTCGTCATCGTGCTGCGGCCCTCGACCTCGAGTTCGCGGGCGCGCTCACGCAGTTCGTCGACGGTCCAGTCGTCGTAGCTGCCGTGCTCGCCGCCCTTGCGACCAACGGCGCTGCGTGACGAGTTCGCGGCCGCGTTGGCGATGCGGGCCGACTTCTCCTTGCTGTTGCCCTCGCGCCGCAGCGCCTCGTACATCTCGTCGTCCTTGACCGACGGGCCCGGGTCGTCGTTCGAGCCACGTTTGTCCTGGTTCTTCGCCACGTCACTTGTCCTTCCATGCGCGTGATGCAGACGTCTAGATCATCCCTCGGCCGTGAGTAGTTCTACTCACCCTGCGAGGTGGGATCCAGTGATCTCATGGGCCCACGCAAATTGGAATCAACGCCCTCGTGCGCGCCTTCTTCGTCGGTCTTCTGCCGGTGCTTGCCGGGCAGCGCGGGCGCCGCGGTCGGCGCGCGTCAGCACCGCCCATGACGTCGCACCGCGGTCACGGTGCGTAGACGACATTCGTCACGGCCACCGTCTTCGGGGCCATGTTGTTGACGCTGTACTGAGCCGTCCACGTCGCGTTGGTCTTGTCGAAGTATTTCTGCCCAGCACCCTTCGTAGGGTCGAAATCCTTGGGCAGCAACAGCACTGCGTCGCCGGCGCTGTCGCAGTAAAGCCAGCTGCGACGGTCTTGGTAGTGCGTCGTCTGGTCGTGCGACGCAGCAGAACACGTCGCCCCGTTGGCGAGCTTCACCTGCAGGGGAGTCGGCTGCTCGCCGGGGTCACGCGGCCGGATCTTCGACACGTTCGACGGGAACCGAACCGCCATCCTCTGTTCGAGGCTCTGCAGGCACAACACGTTTCCGGTCGACTTCTCCTTCTGGCACGCGATGAGACCGGCGGCGATCGCCCCGCACGTGAAGGACTTGCCGGTCTTGGAGTAGGGGCTCACATCGGCGCTGGGTGAGGACGAATCGAAGCCCATGCTGCAGCCGTCGTTGTCGAGGGTCGGCACGTTCCACGATGCGTCGGGCCAGACGGTCGTGCTGACGGTGGGGGCACCAGCGACGGTGGCCGGGGCCGACGATCGCGCGGTGTTCGATGCTCGTGACGAAGAACCGGCCGGGGAGGGCGACGTCGCGGACGGTTCCGAGGGACCTGACGACGCGCTCGCGCTGGTAGCTGGTGAGGACGCCGACGTGGCGGACGACGATGTCGACGTAGCAGCAGCCGGCGTCGACGTCGAGGTCGTCGAGGAGGCTGACGTCGAGGAACTCGGTGAGGGCGAGGTGCTCGTCGCGCTGGGTGGGGTGGAGTCGGCGGTCGTGTCGCCGGAGCCGCCGCATGCCGCCAGGGCGAGCGTCAGCGCACCGAACGACGCGAGGGTGAGTGAGCGAGTACGGGCCATGGTGTCTCCCGGGGTCAGCGTGCTGCCTGTGGGTTCACCATGAGCACATCACACGTGGGCGCCGCGTGGTGGTTCGGCGTGTGCAGTACCCAAGGTTCACGCGACGTTCGTGCTGGCTCGCCTCGAGAAGGCGCGGCATGCGCTCCGACGAGTACCCACACGCGGTCGTCACCAACGCCGACGAACCCGGCGTCGACGAGCCGACGAGCTGCCGAGACCAACCACGCAAGCAAGCGAAGAGCCGTGAACCGCAGCGGCTCTCCCCGTCATTCGCTCGAGGAGAGCCGCCGATGCGTCAGCGGCGCGGCTGGCCGTTGGAAGCGGTCGTGCCGCCGTCGACGGGGATGATCTGGCCGGTGATGTACTGAGCGTCCTTGGTCGACAGGAACAGCGCGATGCCGGCGAGATCCTCGGGCACACCGACGCGGCCGAGCGCGAGGCGGTCGACGAAGGGCTGCAGGTCGTCGTCGCTGCCGGCCATGTCCGCCGTCATCGGCGTCTTGGTGAAGGCGGGCGCGATGCCGTTGATGCGCACGCCCTTGGCGCCCCAGTCGAGGGCGGCGCTCTGGATGAGACCGCTGAGCGCGTACTTCGTCGAGTTGTAGACGGGCTGGCCCCAGTCGCCGCCGATGCCGCTGACGCTCGTGACGACGGTGATCGAGCCGCTCGTCTTCGCCAGTTCGGGCAGCGCTTCCTTGAGCATGTAGAAGAAGCCGTCGACGTTGGTGCCGTAGGCGGCGGCGAAGTCTTCGTCGCTCGTCTCGGTGACGTCACCGCCGACGTGCTGGCCGGCGTTGTTGATGACGACGTCGAGGTGGCCATACGTGTCGACGGCCGTCTTGACGAGGGCGGCGACGGCGTCGTGCTTCGACACGTCGGTCTGCACGGCGAGGGCGTTGTCGCGCCCGGCGATGACCTCGTCGAGCTTCTCCTTGCGGCGCCCGGCGACGACGACGGTGGCGCCGTTGTCGAGGAACGCATCGGTGATGGCGGCGCCGATGCCGGTGCCGGCGCCCGTCACGATGACGACCTTGCCCTTGACGTCGTACGTGTTCGCTGTCATGACCATGCTCCTTCGCGCGGGGTCGTGGCTGATGCCACCTGGTTGTTTCCAGCCTGTCGCGCAACGGTGTTCGCGTGCAACTGCGGCGCGGATGGCGGGGTGGGCGCGGGGTGCGACGTCGCCGCGCGGACGATGCGTGGCCGATGCGGCAGCGCGGCGCTCGCGGGCGGCTTGCAGTGCGGAGCCGTACGCTGTGCCCTCGTGTCGAGCATCTTCGAGTTCATCCTCAACCTGCCGCCGTGGCTCGTCCTCGTGTGCGCGTTCCTCTTTCCTGCGCTCGAGGCGTCGGCGTTCGTCGGTGTGGTCGTGCCGGGTGAGATCGGCGTCGTGCTCGCGGGGGTCGTCGCGAATCAGGGGAAGTTACCCGTGTGGGCGGTGCTCGTGGCGTCGATCGCGGGGGCCGTCATCGGCGACTCGATCGGCTACGAGGTCGGCAAGCGTTGGGGTGAGCAGATCCTGAGCAAGCTGCCCGACCGCCTGCTCGACAAGCGCAAGATGGAGAACGCGAAGGACGCGCTGCGCCGTCACGGCGGCAAATCGGTGTTCTTCGGGCGTTTCACCGCCGCGCTGCGCGCCCTCATCCCCGGTGCCGCGGGCATGAGCGGGTTGCCGTACGTGAAATTCGTGTTCTGGAACGCGCTCGGCGGGTCGATCTGGGCGACGGCGTTCGTCCTCATCGGCTACATCGCCGGCAGCCAGTACAAGTCGGTCGAGCGTTACGCGAACTGGATCGGCATCGCCCTGCTCGTCGGCATCATCGCCTTCTTCGTCGTCAGGCACTTCCGCGGTAAGCGCCAGAACGAGCACGCCTGACTCACACACGTCTGAGTCCGAGGCGCGCGCAGCCCCGGGCGGACGGACGACGCCCCGCCGACAGCATCCGTCGACGGGGCGTTCACACGTCCTGGTGGCGGTTCAGTCGCACTGCCAGCACACGCCGCTGGCGGGCAGCTGGGTGAAGCATGACGGGCAGACGGGCTGCGGTTCGTCCTCGCGCTTGGCGGCGCGGGTGCGTTCGGCGGCGCGGTCGGCGCGTTCGCGGCGCACGATGACCTGTTCGGGGATGCGTGCGACGCCGCCGCTCTCGGGCAGGTCGGTGGCGTAGGCGCGGTAGCACATGAGGCGGTGTTCGGCGGCGTCCGCTTCGACGTCGGGTTCGCCGACGAGTTCTGGCATCGTCAGGCCCTCGGCGATGGGCGTGCGCCAGTAGGCGGTGCCGACGGTGCCGTCGGTCTTGAGGCACAGCGACGTCAGGGGCGGGTCGCCGGCGGTGGCGGCCTGCACGGCGCACAGTTCGAGGATCTTGCCGACCATGTTCGCCGGCGTCGACGAGGTGTGGATGCCCGATTCGCGCTGCACGTGCTGTGCGAGCTCCTTGTAGGTGATGAGGCCGTTGTAGTGCGTCGCGACCTGCTGCAGCCGCTCGTAGGCGATGCGCGTCCAGACCTTCAGGGCGTCGGCGAACTCGACGGGCGTGCCGTCCTCCGCGCGGTAGGTACCTCGTGGTGCGGGGGACGTCGACATCAAGCCTCTTTCGTCGGTTTCGTCGGTGGGGGTGCCTCGAATTATCCCCCGGCGCGCTGGGGGGCTGCGACCAGCAGCATCGTGAGATCACCCACGCTTGCCTGGGCGTTTCGTCGACATCGCGGGTGCCCGACGTCGGGGTGGGTGACGTGGCGCGGCGGAACAGGGACGATGGGGGCATGAGTGATGGTGGACGCATGAGACGCGACAGGTTCGACGGGCACATCGCCGGCGTGGGGACGACGTCGGGTCGACGTTTCGTCGTCGGACGGTGGTCGCGCTCGCCGTTGGGATCGTTCGCGGACGTCATGGTGGCGCACCCCGACGGGCGACGGGAGCTGCTCGCCCCGAACGGGGAGGTGGCCGAATACGTCTGTGCGACCTATCGATTCGACGACGTGACGGTCGTCGACGTCGCGATCGACGGCGCCACGGGCGCTGGTTTCACCTGGAACATAATGGCCGGTGAGTTGGATCTGAGCCTGACGTTCGGTCGTCGCCTAGCGCTCGCGTGGCCGCTGTGGCCGATTCGTGGGGCGCTCGTTCACCCGGGCACGGCGCGCGCGATCGACCCGTTCGCGCGCGTGCTCATGCCGGGGGTTCGCACGGCGGGGACGGCCGGAAACGGGCGTCGCGAGTTCTATCTCGCGCAGGATCTGCGCGCCGTCACGGCCGTGCGCGGCACGTGGGCGGGCGAGGACGTCGGAGCGCTCGCGGACGTCACGCCTGAGCCCGGTTTCGGATTCAGCTCGACGCCGCGCCGACCCGCCGTCACGACGGTGACGACGTTCGTCGAGGTGCCCTGAGCAGAAGGTGCACGAAGCTGAACTTATAGGTCAAAGTGGATTGTAAGTTCGAGTCAATACCGTTGCGCTGCAACGGTTCACCGTCCCCGATCGGTGTGGCGAGAGCTGGACTTACAACCGAACTTATAGTCGGCTCCCGCGCCTCATGTGCGGCTGGCGACTAAGTCGCGGAGCGCATCGTCCAGGTGCGGTGTCGGCCACCAGTGGAACGCTCGTCCCTGTTTGCGGCGTACGAGCAGGCCGAGATTCTCGAGACCCAACAGGTCTGACCGCGCCGTCATGAGTGAGACCTGGTGCGAGTTGCGGTGGGACTCCATGGTGAGGTCCAGAGTCGTGTCATGGATGGCACGCTCGAGGATCGCGACCTGGCGATGGTTGAGTCCGAGCTGATGCGACTTGATGTCGCGTTTGAACGCCTCGGTGGTACGAGTCTGGCGCTCCAGGTACGTCTCCAACGCGTCGAAAGCACGGGTCACGACCGTGAGGTTGTACAGGAGAAAGTGCGTGAGGTCCCCGTCCTGCTCGCTGTACAAGTACGCGCGGGCGTACTTCACGGGTGCGTTCTTGAGGATGGTGGAGATGGTCGTGAATTCCGTCAACCAGAAGTTCTCGCGCAGCATGACCCAGTAGAAGAGGGTTCGCGCGAGACGGCCGTTGCCGTCGACGAAGTAGTGGTCGTGGCCCGTCATGAAGTGCACGAAGATCGCTCGGGCGATGGGTGGCAGCCAGTAGTCCTCGACGGTGGTGCCGCAGGCGAACGCGCACAGTTCGGCGAGTCGCCCTTCCAGGGTCTCTGCGGCGGGCGATTCATGGACGATGAGCCCGTCCTCTGTTCCTACGTGAATGCGTTCTTCGTCGGGGGTCTGGATGCGGCCGGCGTCCTCCGGCTCGTCAAGAGTGCCGTTGACGAGGATCTCGTGGAGCTCGAGGACTCTTGCTGGGGTGATGTCTTCTTCGCGGTGCTCTTGGACGAACCGCATGGCGTTGTAGTTGTTCCAGATCATCCGCTCGTCTTTGGTGGACGGCTGGCGACCCGAGCGCAGCATCTCTTTCGCCACGCGGCGTGTGGTCGTCGCGCCCTCGAGCTGGCTCGATGTGATCGCTTCCTCCATGAGTCCACGGACGAGGTAATGGTTGCGTGTGTCTGCGTTGGTCACCGGCTCGCGCAGCCCGATGGCGCCGCCTGCGCGCACAGCGAGGTCGTGAAGGGCCCTCAAGGCGTCGTCGGGCAGGGTGAACCAGAATGGCGTGCCGTCGACCTGGCGGAGGGGGAGGGAGCGTGCTGCGCCGCGACGCTTGAAGGATGTGGCGATCCACCACTGCTCATGGGTCAGCCCGGCCGGAGGGGTGTGGAATCGCATCCGGTCCCAGGAGAAGTATCGGTCGCGGGCAACGTCGACGTTGGCCCATGCCTTCGCGAACACGTCCTCGTCGCTCAAGAGATCACTCAGCGGCGTGGATGGCGGGGTGGCTGGCAGCTTCACGAGGCCAGGCTAACTTACAATCTAGAGGCAACTATAAGTTGACACGGTTTCCCTTGGGGCGCAAGCGTTTCCGTCGCTGACAGCGGGCTTGGTGTGGCTAACTTACAACCGAACTTATAGCCGGTGTGGTCGCTCCAGGACGGGCGTTGTCACCGCTGGGGGCTACGTTGTGAGCAGGCCGAATGAGTCGAGCGACGAGGGGTGGATGGCATGAGTGCGACGAGGGGTGAGGCGCGCCGGGTGCAGGAGGCCGGGCCGCAGCAGGCGTGGTGGCCGCAGGGTGAGCAGCCGCAGTGGGCGCGGGTGACGCCGTCGGATCTCGTCGCCGCCACGATTCAAGGCGACGACGCGGAGGCGGTGGAGCTGCCGGCGTTGTGGCGTCTCGACGCGTCCGACGAGGAGCGCGAACTCGTCACGTACGAGCTGTGCCTCGCATCCGTCGACGGCGGCCCGGCCGGCGAGCCGACGTTCGTGTGTCGTGATGCGGGGGCCGTCGTGAAGTTCCGCGACGAGGTCACCTTCGAGACCGGTGACGATGCGCAGCCTCTCGCCGCGTGGTTCGCGTGGCTGCAACGTCGTGATGCGCTCATGGCGTCGGAGCCGCGCAGCGATGAGTGGGCGGGCGACGACGTCGACTCGCAACTCGAGCGCACGGAGGCCAACGTCGTCGCCATGGGTGAGCAGACGGCGCTGCTGTCGGTCTTCGACAGCGTCGCGGCGATTCGCGAGTGGATGGCGCGGCTCTCGCCGAAGCCGCTCGTGCCGTTCGAGATCGTCGCGTTCGACGCCTCTGGGTGGCTCGATGCCAAGCGCGCGCAGGGCGAGGACGGGTTGTTCCACCAGTACCACGAGACCTCGGACGACGACCCGTCGCAGGTCGTCGTGAAGTGGCTCGCGGTGAAGCCCGACGTCGAGTCGGCGCAGACATGGTTTGCGAACGCGGAGAGCGGCGTCGGCTCTGCCTACGTGTGGGGCTACTCCGAAGGGGGCGCCCAGGTGTCAGCGTTCGCCGTCGAGCGGGCGCTCGCATGGGGTGAGGTGGCGCCGTTCGTCGCCGACGAGTTCGCCGACCATGTGCCCGCGTCTCGCCGGTGGATCGCCGTGCGCGCACAAGGCATGGTGTCGGGTATCGCTGTGCCCGTGGAGGATTCGTTCGTCACGGTGTCGACGGATGCGGACGGAGCGAGCTTCGTCTTCCGCGCCGAAGAGGCCGAGACGAGCGTCTCGCGTAGGCGCGCCGAGCAGGACTTCCGGTTGAAGTGGGCGCGCTGGTTCAACACCGACGAGGAACTGACGCGTGACGAGTTGGCGCGCGGCGTCGGCGCCGTCGAGGCGACGATGAAGGAGCTGGCATGACGAACGTGACGCACGAACTCGACTTCGGCGACACCGAGTTCGACGAGTTGGACGACGGCGACAGCACCCGCTGCACGTGGAACGAGTGCGTGTGCACGGAGACGCCGACGCACTACGTCGTGTTCGCCGAGCACGCCGGCGGCGGTGACGCGCAGCTCTTCTGCGCGCGCCACTACGTGCTGACGCTCGCGCAACTCATCGAGCTGCATCTGCCCGAGTGTTCGGGCGGCGTCGGCGACCACGTGTTGAGGTACGGCTCGCTCGCCGAGTGAGGTGACGCCCCGCGACGATCAAGCGCTGTCGGGGATGAGGATGGTTCGCAGGCCTATGCCCTCGCGGAGCTGGTCGAGGGCGGCTGCGGCCTCCGTCAGTGGGCGTGTGGTGCCGATGAGCCGGTCGACGGGCAGGCGTCCGCTCAGGTATAGATCGGCGAGGCGCGGAACATCGACGGCAGCGACGCTGGATCCGTAGTTGCATCCCAGGATTGACTTGCCCTGGTCTGCGAGGTCGAACGGATCGATGGTGCAGGATGCCCCGACGGCCGTCATGCCGGCGAGCACGAGGCACCCGCCCGTGCGCAACAGTGGGGGTAGCGCCTCGATGAGTTCGGGTCGCCCGACGGCCTCGAACGCGTAGTCAACGCCGCCGAGGTCGTCGCGCACGGTGTCAAGGCTTGTCTGGCCGGTGTTAACGGTGTGGGTTGCTCCGAGCGCCCGGGCGAGCTCCAGTTTCTCGTCGCTGAGGTCGGCGGCGATGATCGTCGTCGCCCCCGCGAGGTGCAGCCCGAGCACGATGGAAAGGCCAACGCCTCCGCACCCGACGACGAGCGCGCTCCCGCCCGGTTCGACGCGCGCCGTGTTGAGGACGGCACCGACCCCGGTCGTGACCGAGCATCCCAGCAGTGCGCCGACCTCGAACGGCAGGTCCGGCGTCACCCTGATCGCTGCGGATTCGGGGACGACGACGCGTGAGGAGAACGTCCCCAAGCCGAGGTAGGGCCAGATCTGCTTTCCCTGACCATCGGTGAACGCGGTGTCGCCGCCGGGCAGTGTGTTGTCCAGGGCGGTCGTGCCGCTGCACAACCAGGCGCGGCCCGCGGCGCAGTTGCGGCAGCGTCGGCATGGGGCGAACCAGGACAGGACGACGTGGTCGCCGACGGCCAGCTCAGTGGCGCCCTCACCGACGGCCGACACCACGCCCGCGCCCTCGTGCCCGAGCACGAGCGGGCGATCGGTGGGCCAGTCGCCGTTCACGATGTGCAGGTCGGAGTGGCACACCCCGGTGGCTTTGATGTCGACGGCGACGAGCCCGCGCCCGGGCGCCGCGACGTTGATGTTCTCGACGTGAACTCCGTCGTCCGCGCGGTAGGTCACGGCCTTCATGCTCGGGCACCCTCCGTCGTCTCTTCGAGGAACTCCTGGCTCACGGCCTCTTCGCGCGCTTCGGCCTCATGGTCGATGGAACGGCTGAGCAGGAGGTACACGACGCCTGTGACGACGAGGCCGACGAGCCACGCGATGTCGACTTCCTCGAGGTGCTTGGCGATAGGTCCGACGTAGCTCCAATTGCCGATTTTCGGTAGCACCATGAAGGGGATCTCGCTGAGGAAGCCGACGCCGAACGCGATGAGGCCGCGCCTGCCCCACGCGCCGTAGATGCCGTTGGGCGTGAAGAAGTCGGCGATCGCGTAGTGGCCTTTTCTCACGAAGAAGAAGTCGACGAGGTTGGTTGCGGTCCACGGCACGAGCACGTAGAGCATGAGTGTGAGGCTGGCGAACACGGTGTCCACGGAGTTCGAGCTGAGCGATTTCGCGACGGCGTACCAGACGACGGCCAGGACGATAATGGTGATGATGCGCGCCGGCTGCTTTGGTTTGATCGGGCGCACGGAGTCGACGGTGGTGAGGACCGTCAGCATGGCGCCGTAGGCGTTCATGCCCATCGTCGCGGTGAGTGCTGCCGCGGAGAGGGCTGCGGCGACGTCGCCGAGCGGGGAGAACAGTGTGTTGCCTGCCAGCTTGAGACCGGCAAGCCCGTCGCCCGCACCGAGCGCAATGGCGAGCCAGGCACCGAGGCTGATCAGCCAGATCGCGGCCGTGGAGGCACCGAAGAATACGGCGGCGATGACGGAGCGGGCCGGCGTGTTAGCCGGCAGGTAGCGCGAGTAGTCGGAGACGTACGGCGCGTAGGTGATGTTGTACGCGGCGCTCGCGGAGAACTGCGCCATGAACGCTGCCCAGGTGAACCCGTACGCGTTGTGATCCCAGTGGCCGCCTGCGCCACCGCTGATGACGCCGATGGTGAGGATCGTCATGACAGGTAGTGAGAGGTAGAGCAGGAAGCGGAAGGCCTTGTGAAGCCAGTCGTGCCCGAAGATCGCCAGGGTCACGCCGATCACCGTCACTCCGATGCCGACGGCGGTGGCGTTCCACCCGAACGTAGCGTTGAGGCCTTCGCTCATGAGCACGGTGTCGGCCACGTTGAACGCCAGGTAGGTGAAGAGCGTCGCGATGAGCGGCACGATAACGCCCCGGTAGCCGAACTGAGCGCGGGATTGGATGAGCTGAGGCAGGCCCATCGTCGGGCCCTGGGAGGCGTGGAAGGCCATGAAGATCGTGCCGAAACCGATGCCGAGGATACTGGCGACGATGGTCCACAGGAGTGACAGGTGCATCGAGGGGCCGATGAAGCCGATCGGGATGGAGAAGTACTGGAAGTTGCCGAGGAACCACAGGGGGCCCTGGTGCCAGACCTTTCCGTGCCGCTCGTTCTCGGGCACCCAGTCGATCGACCGCGCCTCCAGCAAAGGCCGGTCGGCCGAGGTCAGGGCGGATAACGCCGGGATGGGGGTCGTGTCGCTCATCAGAAGCCTCCCGCTCGGGACGCGCGTCCAGTTGTCTGTGACGCACCGTCCGTAGACCAGGCATTCTTCCTGTGAGTGATTGAGGTGTCGATGCGCGGCGGGCGATCGTCATCAACTTGTGACGTGGTGCACTTTCGTCAGGACGCGACCGGCGACAGGTGTTCGTGGATGGCGACCCACCCGCTGTCCCGTTGCGCAAAGACGATCGTCTCGCGTTCGTGCAGGGTCTTCTCGCCGCCAGAGCGGGTGCTGACGCGGGTCTCGACGTCATGGATGAACACGGCCGTTTCGCCGTTAACCTGGGCGATACCGTTGCGGCTCGCGCACGCGAGAACCGCGAAATCGTCCTCCTCCCGCCAAGAGGACCAGAGGTCTTCGTACGCTGCTCGCGTTTCGAGGCGCTCGGGGTGCGTGTAGAAGACGAAGGTCGCGTCGGGGTCGAAGTGACTGAAGTATGCGGTGCTGTCGCCGCTGGCGAAATCGCTCACCAGAGCGGCTGCTGCCCGCAGAACATCGGTGGTCGGGGTGTTGGTCGTCGTGCCGGTCATCATTCATCCTGACGTTGGGGGGCTCGGCAGCGTGCCGCCGGTGGTCGCTTCGACCGTATGCCACGCCATGGCATCCCAGGCTGGCTCGCAGGCCGTACCACTTCAACTTCGGCGTTAGCCCTAGGGCATTCGATGACACGATGGGGCATGGCTGATTCCGACGACCCGTCGGTCGAGGCGTTCATCCAGTCGTTTCGTGAGCAGTTGAACGACGAGGAGAACTGGCCTGACGTCGCCCGTGAGCTCGGGTTGCCGCCGCAAGCCGACGGCGGGCAGCCGGCGTCAGGCGCTGCCAGCGCGCCCGGTGCGGCGTTCGGCCTTCCCGCAGCGGGCGTGCCCGCAGGCTCGACGGAAGGCGTTGCGCGCCGGTTCTTCACGCCACCGCCGCCGCGGCCGCAGGTGACGCTGCCGCCCGCACGCGACGGCGTGCGGCTCCTCACCGTCCGCGTCGACGTCGACGAGGTGAAGCCGGCTGTTTGGCGCCGTATCGAGGTGCGTAGCGACGTGACGATGGCGCAGTTCCACGACGTCATCCAGGCGACGCTCGGATGGGCGGACGCGCATCTGCACCGGTTCACGCTCGGGCCGAAGAAAGATGTCTGGCGTGGGCCGTTCCTCGCGAGCGTGGCAGACGTAGAGATGGGTGATGACCTCGACGAGGCGTCCGGCGTCGAGACCGAGGTCGTTCTCGATCAGGTGTTGCGCGCTCCGGGCGATCGCGTGTTCTACGTGTATGACTTCGGTGACGACTGGGTGCACACGATCAAGGTCGAGAAGGTCGTCGAGCTCGCGACGAGCGGTACACCTGACGCTGACGGCCCGCTCGCGGAGTGCGTCGCCGGTCGCAACGCGTGCCCGTTGGAGGATTCGGGCGGACCGTGGCAGTACAACGAGCTCGTCCAGGGGCACAAGGCGCGCAACTTGTCACCGGAATACGCCGAGTGGGTGCCGCCGGGCTGGGATCCGGCGCGCTTCTCGGTCGACGAGGCGAACGCCGCGATCGTCGTGCTGTCGAAGGAGAACGAGGCTCTGCAGAGGATCGCCGAAGAGGGGGCGGTGGATCCGTCGTCGATGCTCGGCCAGACGTTGCGGCGGGCGTCGCCGCGTGCGCAGGTGGTGTTGCTCGGTTCGGTGTCGCGGGCCCGCAAGGAGCATGTCGAACCGACGGACGCAGAGCGCGCCGACGCGTTGCGCTCGTGGGTGACGCTCATCGGCATGCTCGCGGAGGGCCCGTTGCCGTTGACGCAGGCGGGCTACCTGAAGCCTGACACCGTCGGCAGGATCGTCGACGCGCTAGGCATCTGGACGCACGGCAGTAGCCGTCGAGAGATGGATGTCGTGCCGGTGACGGCGCTGCGTGAGTCGTTGAAGACGATGGGCTACGCGCGTCACTATCGCGGTGAGTTCGTGCTGACGAAGCGCGGCCAGTTGGTCGCGAAGGCGATTGCTGCGGGCGAGTTGGAGCAGTTGTGGCGCGACCTCGCTGCCGCGCTGGTGCCGGCGAAAGCCGACGAGTTCGAGGCCTGCGCGCGAACGCTCTACGCGCTGCTCGTCGCCTCAGCTTTTCCGCAGGAGCACACGTACGAGATGATCCGCGAACTCATCGCGGACGTGGGATGGCGCATGCCCGACGGCTCACCGCCGCGTTGGCGCGACATCGGCCCGTGCGTGTGGCCCATGATGCGCATGCTCGAGCACGTCGAACAGGACTGGCGCTTGCGACGATCGGGACAGGATTACACGCCCGCTGCCCGCGCCCTGGCGTTCGACGCCGTGGCGGAGCTGGCAGACACGTCAGGAACGCAGCGCAACCCGGGCTGACGGGTGGCGCCCCGCGCCGAGAGAGACGAGAGGTCGACGAGTGGACATCACGAGGATCAATGGATACGGCCCCGACCACGAGTGCTGGGTCGGGGGCGGGCACGAGATGGGCCCGCCACGGATGCGGTCGGTGCATGCGTCGAGCAATTCTGCCCAGGCGGAGGTGCTGTCGGTCATCGACGGCTTCCTCCAACTGCGCGTGCCGAGTGGTGACGCCGTCTGGGTGTGGAGCCACGAGCCATGGACGTCCGACGCCGGCGCTCCCGTCGTGATCGGGGACCTCGTGCAACTCCACGCGGCGGACGTGGTCTCTGACAGCGATGTGTCGTGGGTCCGCGCCGTCACGCGGGTCGATGAGTTCGACGCAGGGGAGGCGCGTCGCATTGCGTCGGGCTTGGTGCGCCGCTGCGGAGAGTGCGGGCAACTCGACTGCGACGGCGCCCAGGGCTGTCCATGGCTCGCGGGGGACTTCTACGCCTTCGAGCTGACGGCGAACATGGGCGACGGGCGCTATGTCGTGGGTCTGGGCAGCGGCATGGCCCGCATCGTCGAACGTGACGGCGTCCTCTACCCGGCTCAGAGGCTGGGCACGATCGCGGCCATGGGCCATGCGGCGTACTGGGAGGACCCCGGCGACGCCGACCTCGAGGAGATCGTGCGGTCCGCGCGGCGCGACCCGCAACTCGACTACGGCCCAGGGGCGCCGAGGAGAGAACGCCGGCAGAAACGCTGACGGTCGCAGATCAATCGTCCAGGTCGTACGGTTCGTCTTGCTGGAGCTGTGCCCGCAGCCATTCATCGTGCTTCGCCGGGTCCGCCAGGGCGTCACGAATCGCGCGGTACTCGTCATCCTCGGCGAGGATGCCGCGCAGGCGTTCTCGATCGTCGCCGTCGAGGGCGATAGTGCACTCGAGCGTGGTGCCGTACCCGGAGCGCAGATCGGCCAGGAGGCTCTCCCACGAGCGACGTTCGGCGTCGGGCAACTGCCCGGCGGGGTCGAAGGGTTCGAGCTCGATCGCCGCGGCCAACGGCACTCCGATCGTGCCACCTTCGACGTCAGCCAGCCAGCGCGCGACCACTTCGCCGCGGCGCTCGGAGGAGAGGGCCATCTCGACAGGCGGGGCGGTGGCGTCACCGTCGGCGCTCGCGATGGCGCGGGTGGGGCTGACCTGGGTGAGGGTCCAGCTGGATGCGCCGCTCATCATGCCGTCTTCGCTTCCCCAGTGGAACGTGGCGAGTGTGACGCCCACGGGAGCGTCATTCTGTGTGAGGAAAGGGGCCCCGCTGGGTTCGGCGAACTGGACTCGCCTGCCGTCGACACATGCATACCGGCGTGCCGGCGCCTCCCAGGAGCCAGGGAACTCGTCGTCCTGCGACTCGAACTGCTTGGTGGAGAAGGCCCAGTCGTGCTCATCGGGCTCTCCGTCGCCAGCCGTGCGGAGTCGGTGCAGCACCTCGTCCTCGGGGAATCCGCACACCCACATCGCGACGTTCGCCGGGACATCGAACACGCTCACTTCGTCGGGTATCGCACTCGGACGAGGTTCGCTCGCCCACCCATCGGCCGTGCAGTGCCACAGCTGCCCCTCAGGGTCGTCGTGAGTTTGGCCCTGCCACAGGAAGCCTTCGCCGGTGCTGGCACGGCGAAGTATCCAGGCTGAGCTCGAGGCCGGCTCGAAGCCGTGAGGGAGGTCCTTCTTGCGGGGCTTGCACGGGGGGATGTCCCGAGGCTACCCGTGCAGAGCCTCCATGACCCGGCTCGCCACCTCGCCTGGGTTCTCGTGCTCCCAGACGCGCATGACCGTCCACCCTTTCTCGACGAGAAGCCGGTTCGTGTCGGCATCACGTGCCGCGTTGGCGGCAAACTTGTCCTGCCACCAGCCGGCGTTGTTCTTGGGAGCGGTCGAGTGCTGGGGGCATCCGTGCCAGTAACAACCATCGATGAAGATGGCCAACCGAGCACGGGTGAAGGCGATGTCGATGCTGCGCCGCGGCGCGCCCGGCACCGGGTACCCGACTCGATATCTCAGCCTGTGCGCATGGAGGATGCGACGGAGGGCGAGCTCGGGGGCGGTGTCAGCTCGACGCGCCCTGGCCAATCGAGCTGCAGCTGCGGGGTCGGCATTGCCCGGATGGGAGGCCAGCGGTGACGGCACCGGGCCTTCGTGAGAGGGCACCGCTGTCATTGCAGGTCACGGGGGCTGTCAGGCATCCGCATGTGACGGTCGCGATCGCGCATCGTCTGCATGAGGGCGAAGGCGTCCACGGCGGTGAGCGTCCCCTCGGAGACGAGCTCACCCATGATGTGCATCGTGTCGCGGGTGGTGATCCCCTTCCGATAGGCGTGCTCTGCCGCTTCTCGATCGTCGGTGACCCACCACGATCCCCGCAGCTCTTGTCGTGTCTCGATCAGCACGAGTGTCATCGCCTCGCCGAGGTGCTTGGTGGGCTCGGCTTCTCGACCTCCGAACACGACGCGGCGGGTGAGCAGGACGGCTGTGTCTTCCTCGTCGGTCTCGGGTGCCAGTGGTTCCCCGAGCCACGACTCCTGCAGGAGTGGGGTGAGCCCCGGAAGGAGTTTCGACGAGCGACGTGCCTCGTCCTCCACCGCCTCCGTCCATCGCCCACGACCCCGCAACCAGTCATGGAGCAGGTCGATCCGGTGAACCGAGGCGAAGTTGCACAGCACGGTGTTGTCGGGGAAGACCTTGTCGCTCATCGTCATTCGCCGGTCTCTTCGCTGGCTTCCAGCGAACGGCGGAGCTCGTGGACGTCCTGCCCCACGAGGTTGGCGTAGGGCCGCAGGGTCGTCAGCCCTCGCTCGTAGGCCCGATAGGCGTCGGCGACGAGACGCTGCGGCAGGCGGGGAGCGAGTGCGGAGCTGACGGACAGCGCGTATGCGCTGCCCTCCCCGACCGTCTCCGCCGCCTTCTTGTTGGAGATCTTGCCCCACGTGGAGCACGTCATCCCGTCGATGAGCTCGAGGTTCTGCAGCCGATAGGCGAGGGCGCTCGGCGAGACGCGCAGGTCGGCTGCGAGCCGGCAGAACGCTGTCTCGTCGAAACCCTGCTCGACGCGCTCCTCCAGGATGGCGGCGGGCATGAGGAAGGACGCCGCGAAGGCATTGGCCCGCATCTCGCTGTCCCCCGTCTTGCTGGCCTTGGCGTAGATGTCCTCGTCGAGATGCACTCCCTGGTCGTCGGAGAAGAGCAGGTGGCACAGCTCGTGCGCGAGCGTGAATCGTTGCCTGGCCGGCACCGCGCCCGGCGCGACGAGGATGATCTTCGCGTCCGGGTTCGAGACCGCGAGCCCGTCGATGCCGTCCCCGGCCTCGGCCACCACGACGTCTGCGCCGAAGGCCGTCTCGATCGCACCGGCGAGATCGGCCGCCGTCGGGTCGAGGCCCTCCTCGTCGAATCGCGCGAGTGCAGCCGCAGCCAAGCGCGCTCCCTGATCGACGAGCCGGCCACCGACCGGTAGCTCCATCGCGAGAGGACGCCAGTCCTGTGCGATGCCGAGCGAGGCGAGATCGGCCCGCTGGATCGCGAGATCGCGGGCCACCGCCACGGCTTCGCCCGCAGGCGCACCTGCCGTGCGTCGGGCTGCGAGGACGAGCTCGCTCTCCTGACCGGTGTGCAACCAGTCGAGGGACACGTCGAACTCCTCCGCGATGTTCGCGAGATCGACGACGGAGAAGCGGCGGGTGCCGCTCAGAGACTTGGACAGTTTCGGGGCGTCCAGTCCGACACGCGCCGCGAACTCGGTCTGCGTCAGACCGTGGTCGTCCATGAGCGAGCGAACTCGGGTGGCTGGGGTATTCATGTCCCTAGTATTGCACGAATCGCAACATTATTGCGAATATCGAAACACATCCGTCCGCAGATTGGTGCTCAGTCGATGAGTTCCCCTCGGTAGCATCGCCTCTGGACGCCATCACGGCGCCCGTTCGACCCGAGGAGTGCCATGACCGTCGAGACGCTGCCGCGAGTGCCGGCGATACCCCAGCCGGGGCAGGTGGTCAAGGTTCGGGGGGCGACCTGGGCCGTCGCCGACGTCCAGGATCAGGGGCTGCCCCGTAGCCCCGCCGACGAGGGACGGGCCGGAGCCGAGCACGTCGTCACGCTCCAGTCGATCGACGAGGACCGGCTGGGCGAGGAGCTCACGGTCGTCTGGGAGCTCGAGGTGGGCCACACGACCCTGCCCGACCAGGGCCTCCCGTCCCATGTCGAGCCGGGCAGCTTCGACGACCCGAATCTTCTCGGCGCAGTCGTCGACGCCGTGCGCTGGGGTGCGGTGACGAGTGCCGACAACAAGGCCTTCCAGGCGCCGTTCCGGTCGGGCGCAGCCGTCGAGGCGTACCAGCTCGAGCCGCTGCGTCGAGCGCTCTCCGCTCCGCGCACCAACCTCCTGCTCGCTGACGACGTGGGTCTCGGCAAGACGATCGAGGCCGGGCTCGTGATCCAGGAGTTGCTGCTGCGTCACCGTGCGCGAAGCGTCGTCATCGTCTGCCCGCCGAGCCTGATGATCAAGTGGCAGGAGGAGATGCGCGAGAAGTTCGGCCTCGACTTCACGATCGTCGACAGCGCGTGTCTCGCGGACGTGCGTCGCAGGCATGGTCTCGCTGCGAATCCGTTCCGTCTCTTTCCCCGGATCATCGTGAGCATGGCCTGGCTGCCGAAGGCGCGCGCGCAGCGGCTCCTGCGTGACGTCTACGGCCCCGAGAAGTCCGACCCTGCCACCGCCGCACGACATGCCTTCGACGTCCTCGTCGTCGACGAGGCGCATCACGTGGCGCCGTCGAGCCCGAGTTCTCTGGGTGGCGGGCGCGGGTATGCGGTCGACAGTCAGCGAACCGAGGCGACGCGGGCGCTCGCGAAGCGGTGCGAGCACCGTCTCTTCCTCAGTGCCACCCCGCACAACGGTCATTCGGAGTCGTTCACCGCGCTGCTCGAGATGATCGACGACCGTCGTTTCTCGCGCGGGGCGAACGTCGACGCGAAGGCGCTCGCCGACGTCACGGTCAGGCGTCTCAAGACGGACATCGAGGGCAAGAACTTCCAGAGGCGCGTCATCGAGAAGATCGTCTTCGAGCCGGACGAGGACGAGGCCAGGGCCTTCGAGAGCTTCCAGAAAATCCTCGACGAGGGTGCTCGGCGCAGCGGGGGCAAGAAGGGCGCCGACATCGTCTCGCTCATCCTCACGAAGCGCTTCCTCTCCAGCCCGTGGGCCTTCGGTCAAACGCTCGAGCGATACCTGTCGTCATCGACGTCGTCATCCTCCACGTACGACGACGACGAGTACGCCGAGCTCTTCGGCACGGATCAGTCGGACGACGAGGAGGGGCTCGCCGAGCAGCCCGAGTTCGGGGCGTTGGCCGGGGCCAGGTCCGAAGATCCGTTCGGCGACGCCGATCCCGCGGCCGTCGAGCAGTTGGTGGCCTGGGCCAAGGGGTACGAGATGCGTGCTGACTCGCGTGTCGAGAAGCTCGTCGAGTTCCTGGATGCCGTGTGCCGACCGGACGGAACGTGGAACGACGAACGTGTCGTCATCTTCACGGAGTACGCCGACACCCTGCACTGGGTCCAGAACGTCCTCGAGCAGCGTGGTCTCGACGACACGCGTCTCGCCGTCATCGAGGGCGGTACGCCGGCAGAGATGCGAGAGCAGATCCGCGCCCGTTTCACGGCACCGCCGTCGGACGAACCTCTCCGGGTGCTCCTCGCCACCGACGCAGCGGGAGAGGGCATCGACCTGCAGACGTACTGTCACCGACTCGTCAACCTCGACGTGCCGTTCAACCCCTCGCGTCTCGAGCAGCGGGTCGGCCGCATCGATCGTTACGGGCAGACGAAGCCGCCGGAGATCTACTACTTCGCCCCGGTGGAGACCTCGTCCGCGTATGCGGCGGACCTGCACTTCGTGGAGTACCTGGCTCGGAAGGTGGCGAACACCGATCGCGACCTGGGTTCGACGAACGAGCTGATCGACGAGGAGGTCCAGGAGCGATTCCTCCCTCGTCGCAAGCGGCGCGTGGTGCCCCGCGGCCGAGATGCCGACGTCGTCAACGCCGTTCTCGCTGCCGAGCAGACGCTGAACCAGCAGTTGACGAACCTCGCACGCACGTACGCGGACCAGAAGCAGCGCCTGCACCTGTCGCCGTTCAACGCCCGCCGCGTCGTCGATGCTGCGCTCGAGCTGTCGCAGGAGCCGCCGCTGCGCGTCGATCCCGACGACATCGGTGGCGACGTGCCGGAGACCTTCCGCGTCGATCACCTGAGCCCGCGATGGGCGAAGGCATGCGAGGGGTTGGAGTCGCGTCTCGCGCCCGGGGTGATGCGCCCCATCACGTTCGACGAGGACGTCGCCGCCGAGCGCCGCGACGTCGTGCACGTGCATCTCGGGCACGCGATCATGCAGAAGTCGGCGCGGCTGCTGCGCAACAGCCTCTTCGGCTCCGGTTCATCGCTGAACCGCGTCACCGCGGTCGTCGACGAGCGGCTTCCCGAGTCGTGCGTGGCGGCCGTCTCCCGCCTCGTGCTCGTCGGCCGAGGCGGCATCCGTCTGCACGAGGAGGTCTTCCTCTCGGGGGTGCGTCTGCGGGGTGCTGACATGGCCGAGGAGAAGGTCGACGCGATGCTCGAGACGGTGCTCGACGGTGATGATCTCGTCCTCGCGCCGGCGGCGGTGCGTGAGGCGTTGGCCGAGCGGTGGAACGACGCTGACGGGCGCCTGCGCTCCCGCCTGGAGAGCGCCATGGAGCACCGGGCGCGACGACGGCAGGAGGGTGTCGAGGATCGTCTCGCGGGGCGCCTGGCCGCGGATCAGGAGCGGGCAGAGAAGATCTATGCCGCGTTCCGGCGCAATCTGCATGATTCTCTCGCCGTCGCGCTCGAAGCGGAGAATCAGCAGCAACTGGCGCTCCTGCCCGACGAACAAGCGAGGCAGCGTCGACAGGACATTCGCTCCATGGAGAACCGCCTCGAGGCGCTCGACGACGAGCAGAGGCGCGAGCTCGCTCTCATCCGAGAGCGGTACGCGGAGGTCAAGCCCTTCGTCTCGGCCGCGGCGGTCGTGTTCGCCCTCACCCCCGCCGACGCAGCTGCCCTGGGAGGCGCACGATGAAGTCCAAGCAGGCACACCGCCCGATGAAGCCGATCGAAGCGCACCGCCGGTGGCTGGCAGCGATGGAGACGGAGGGGCCCTTCCTCGCGGCCCGGGCTCTCGTCAAGGCATGGCCCAGCGGCATGCCACCGCTCGAAGGAGACCGGCGGAGGTGGTTGACGCTCGCGACCAGCGAGTTCGAGCGCGCGTGGGACGCGTGGGATGCCCGGCCTGAGACCGGTCTCGACGACTACCGGCAGGCCCGTGACGCATTCGTCGACGTCGTCCTGCGTGACGTCGTCGGGTGGGGAGAGGCCTGGCATCGTGACGTCGGAGATGAGATCGACGCCGAGGTCACCTCCCCGAGGGGAGACGTGTCGGTGCGTCCTGACGGGGTTGCACGGGCCGGTGGTCGCGTCGGGGCCCTCGTGCACGTCGTCGACCCGGTGCAGGGGTCGCTGGCCGACCCGGGCCTCGACGGATGGTCGCAGAGCGCGATCGACCGCATGGAGTTGATGCTGCGTCGTGCAGACGTGCGCATCGGTGTGGTGACGGACGGTCGGCGGTGGGCACTCGTGAGCGTGCCGGCGAAGGACGGCGGCATGCCGTCATCGGGGGAGACCGACGCGCTCACGTGGTCGTCGGAGACAGGAGTGCGTGATGCGTTCGTCGAGTTGCTCTCAGGCTCGTCGCTGTTCAACACGAAGCTCGTCTCGTATCTGCCCGATGTGTTCGTCGCCTCGCAGGTGGCGGCTGAGGAGATCACCGAGGCACTCGGCGTTCAGGTGCGCAAGGCCGTCGAACTGCTCGTGGCGGCGCTCGACGAGTCAGGACGCCGGGCGGATGGCTCGAACCCGCTTCCCGACGACGGCGACGTCATCTACGAGGCGGTCGTGACGGTCGTCATGCGCGTCGTCTTCCTCCTCTTCGCTGAGGAGCGCGGGCTGCTGCCCCAGAGTGAGCTGTACCGCCGGGCCTACGGTCTCGCCGGCCAGCTCGACGAGCTCGTGCGCCAGGAGGCCGAGACCGGATCCGATTCGCTAGACCGAACGTTTCTGGTGTGGCACCGCCTGCTCGCCACGTCGACGGCGCTCTTCGGTGGCGTGAACTTCGAGGATCTCCGCCTGCCCGCCTACGGAGGTTCGCTGTTCGACCCGGCTCGGTTCCCGTTCCTCACCGCTCCCACCGAGGCCGGCACCCTCGCGCTCGGGGTGAGCGACCTCGTCATGCTCCACGTGCTGCGCTCGGTGCAGGAGACCGAGATCAAGGGGGAGGGGCGGCGCCGGGTCTCGTTCCGCGACATCGACGTCGAGCAGATCGGCTACGTCTACGAGGGCCTGCTCGGCTACACGTGCCGTCGGGCCGAGACGACGACACTCGGCCTCATCGGTCCGGACGGCGCCGAGCCGGAGGTGCCTCTCGACGTGCTCGACGAGCTGTACGAGGAAGCCGGATCCGATGCGGCGACGTCGACGACCATCGCCGCCTGGGTGAAGAAGAACCAGCCTGCGGCGAAGACGGCCACCACGAGTCGGATGACGAAGGCGTTCGCGGCGGGCGACTCGGCGGAGGACGCCGAGCCGACGCTCCGACGCGTGACGGATGATCCGGAACTGCGCGAACGTCTCAGGGGCTGGCTCGGCATCATCCGGCGAGACCTGCGCGGCAAGCCGATGGTCGTGCTCGAGGGCGGCTTGATGGTGGTCGAGACGCCGTCGCGCAAGAACGCGGGAGCGCACTACACGCCGAAGGCGCTCGCGGAGGAGGTCGTGCTCCACGCGCTCGAACCGCTCGTCTTCTCGCCGGGGCCGTACCAGACGCCGAACCGCGACGAATGGGCGCCACTCTCCTCGGATGCCCTGCTCGAGCTCAAGGTGGCGGACATCGCCTGCGGTTCGGGCGCGTTCCTCGTCGCTGCGGCGCGATACCTCGCTGATCGCCTCGTCGAGGCGTGGCAGCGCGATGGTCGAGCGGCCGATCTGCTCGACAAATGGGCGTCTCAGGGGCTCGACGAGCGCGAGTCACGGCGTCGCCTGCGGACGGCTGCCATCCGTGAGGTCGTCGCGCAGTGCCTCTACGGCGCCGACATCAACGGCATGGCCGTGGAGATGTGCAAACTGTCCCTCTGGCTCGTCTCGCTCGACCCACGCAAGCCGTTCTCCTTCGTCGACGACAAGGTGTTCCAGGGCAACTCGCTGCTCGGCCTCACGTCACTGCGGCAGCTCGAAGAGCTGCACATGTCACCGACGTCGAAACCCATGACGCCGCGAATGTTCGATGTCGTCGACGGGCGCCTCGTTCACACCATTCATCTCTCGGATCGGATCTCCGACGCCATCCATCTCCGTCGGCGGCTGGCCTCGGAGATCGCGAGTGACGATCCTCAGCGCAGTGCTCGAGCCAAGCGCGCGCAGTTGGGCGATGTGTACCGGCTGATGGCCATTCCCACGATCATCGCTGATGGTGTGATCGCAGCCGGCCTGGTGCACGGCGGAAAGCCAAGCAGGAAGCTGGATGAGGCTTACGAGGACCTCGGCGTCGCCGTCGATCGTGCCTTCCCCGAGAATGCGCGTCAGGCCGAGGCCCGCATGCTCAATGCCATCATCGACAGGGGGTTGACGATCGAACGGCTGTCGCCCGGTGTCGAGGCCGACCAAGACCGGTGGCAGCCTCTGCACTGGTGCCTGGCAGTCCCCGAGGTGATGCAGCGTGGTGGCTTCGACGCGATCATCGGCAACCCGCCCTTTCTCGGCGGCAAGAAGATCTCGATCGCCATCGGCAGCCCGGTGAGAGAATGGCTCGTCCATCAGCTCGCAGGTGGCACGGCGGGAAACGCCGACCTCGTCGCGTACTTCTTCCTACGGGCCCTGGATCTCCTGAAGCCCGGGGGAACCCTGGGTCTGATCGCCACGAACACCATTGCCCAAGGTGATACGCGTGAGGTCGGGCTGGACAGAATGGTCGAGGCGGGCTTCACGATCATGCAGGCCGTGCAGTCGCGGCCATGGCCAGCCCGCTCGGCGGCGCTCGAGTTCGCCGGGGTGTGGGGCGTCAACGGCGGCGTCGCTGAGACTGCCGAGCGAGTGTCCGAAGGTGCCGTCGTTCCACGCATCTCAACCCTGCTCGAACCGTCTGGGCGGGTCGAGGGGCGTCCGGTGCGCCTTCGCGAGAACGCGAAGATTGCATTCATCGGGTGCTTCATCCTCGGCAAGGGCTTCGTGGTGTCCCCGCAACAGGCCGCAGAGTGGATCGCAGAAGATCCTCGCAATGCGGAGGTGCTCCATCCCTACCTCAACGGGGAGGACCTCAACTCCCGCCCCGATTGCTCTGCCAGCCGTTGGGTCATCGACTTCGAAGAACGTTCGGAAGAGCAGGCGCGTCAGTACGCTGAGCCCTGGCGGCACGTCGAGCAGCATGTCCGGCCCGAACGCATCACCAAGGACGTCGTCAAATACCCTCGGATGGTCAACGAGTGGTGGAAGTTCTGGAACGCTCGCCCGGGGATGCGGGCGGCGCTGCGAACGCAGCAGCGGACGATTGCCGTCACCTTGACCAGTAGAACGCTGATGCCCGTCTTCGTGGGGGTTGAGCAAGTCATGAGCCACATGCTGGTGGTGATCGCTCTCGATTCGTCAGCAGATTTGGGGCTTCTGTCGTCATCTATTCACCGCGACTGGGTAATTCAGCGGGGTTCAGGAATGAAGGGGGACCCTCGTTATATTCCGACGGACGTGTTCCAGACCTTTCCTCGGCCGCGAAATACAGCGATGCTAGAGCGGTGTGGACTAGCGCTTGACACAAAGCGCCAAGAAATCATGTTGCGTCGCGAGCTCGGTCTGACGAAGCTCTACAACCTCGTCAACGACCCCACCATTGCTGACGAGGACGACGCTGACGTCGCGCGAATGCGGCAGATCCACACCGAGCTCGACCACGTCGTCATGGAGGCGTACGGCTGGGGCGACGTCGAGCTGAACCATGGATTCCACACCTACCGTCAGATGGCACGCTGGACGGTGTGCCCCGAGGCACGCGTCGAGATCCTCGATCGCCTGCTCGAGGAGAACCACCGCCGCGCCGCGCTCCAGGATGGTGCGCCACCGGCCACGGATGACGAGACGACCGAGTCGGAGGGCTCCGATGACTGACACGACCACAGAGACGCCCGAGCCGGGGCTCGTCGGCTCCGCTCCCTACGAGCTGGAATGGGAACCGGACGGCACGTCGTGGACCGCTCGCCGCAACCTCGTCGACATCCTCGAACGCGAACTCGTCGGCCCGTCGGGCGGTGACGAGGAGCTGCTGCCCGAGTCGCCGGTGACGAAGTACATGCTCGGCAAGCTCGCACCGCGCCCGCTGGCCGAACGTGCTCTCGTCGCCGACGATGAGATCGAGCTCGAGGAGGAGGCCCCGCGACCGCAGAAGGGCGACGAGGAACGGGTCGCCGACAGCGGGACGGGTGGCGACACCGGCGACGACGGCATCGACGACGCGCCCCTGCAGCGAGGCTCCACCGTTCCCGCGTCGATGGGCCTGCGTTTCCAGCTGCCCGCGGACGTGGGGTCGGTACGTGTCATCGCCGAGTGGGCGCGCTACGCCTCTCGGCGCCCGGACGACTCGGACCCCAACGCGCGCACGCGGTACGCGAGGGAGCCCAAGAGCGTCAGCACCGTCATCGACGTGGGCGCGCTCGTGCCGGGCGGCAAGGCCGCTCCGGTCGAACTGGACGAGCACGTCGAACTGCACGCCGACCGCTTCGACGAGGCAGCAACCGGTCGTCGACACGTCGAGCTCTCGCTGTGCAACGTGCAACCGACCAACGACCGCGTCCCCGTCGGGGCGTGGCTGTTCCAGACGAAGCTCATCGTCGAGTCGACCGACGGAAGCGCTGTCTTCCTGCCCGTGCGCGACGTGCGGCTCGACGAGAGCGTGCTCCTCGACGACCCCGAGGAGCGACAGCTGGCGCTTCAGTACCGCGACAAGCTCGAGTTCGCCATCGGGCGTACGACCTCGGTCGACTGGGCCAATCCCTCGGGAGGGCGCACGTCGCGCGTCTCGACGACATGGACGCCGACCGTCGAGGTGCCCGCCGTCGATGCCGAGACCGTCGAAGGTGTCGTGCTCGACATGCGCGCTCTCGCAGAGCTCAGCCCCGAGCACCTGGAAGCAGCGTTGCGGCCCATGCACGACGCCTACGTCGAGTGGCTCGATCTGCAGGAGAAGGTGGTGCGGGGCGAGGCCGCACCCCGAGAGGGCGAGCCCGTCGCCGAGGCCCTGCCCCCGCACCTGCAGCAGATCGCGTTCGACGCCATCGACAGTGCTCGCCTCGTCGCTGCCCGCCTGGCCGAGGGCATCGACTTCCTCGTCGACCCTGCGAACGAGCAGGCGCGACAGGCATTCGAGTTCATGAACGACGTGATGGCCGACCAGCGCGTGCACTCGCAGATCACCGAGCTGCGCGCGTCGGAGGGCCTGTCGCTCGACGCCGCCGAGGCTCAGGTTGCCGAGCGTGGCGCGAAGGCGCACTCGTGGCGCATGTTCCAGCTCGGTTTCGTCCTCATGCAGCTCCCTGCGCTCTGCGACCCAGCCCACGAACGTCGCGCGCGTGCTGACGCCGACGTCGAGCTGCTGTTCTTCCCGACCGGCGGTGGCAAGACTGAGGCCTACCTCGGCCTCGCAGCGTTCACGTTCGCCATCCGCCGTCTGCAGGGCGTGGTGGGCGAGGAAGGGCTCGACGGCTCCACCGGTGTCGCCGTGCTCATGCGCTACACCCTGCGCCTGCTCACGTCGCAGCAGTTCCAGCGCGCCACGACTCTGGTGTGCGCCGCCGAGCTGAAACGGCGCGACGACAAGGCCACGTGGGGCACCACGCCGTTCCGCATCGGCATGTGGGTCGGCTCCGACGTCACGCCGAAGACCATCAAGGCTGCGAAGGAGGACATCGAGGAGGCGATGGAGCATTCGTCCAGGCGGCCGAAGACGCTCCAGTTGCGGCGCTGCGCGTGGTGCGGAAGCCCCATCGAGACCAAGAACGTGCGTCTCGACGAAGACTTCGACCGCGTCCACGTCTCCTGCGGTGACGAGCTCGGCGACTGTCCGTTCGCCGACGCCGAGGGGCTGCCGGTGGTCACCACCGACGAGGAGATCTACCGCCTCACGCCGGCCTTCGTCATCGGCACGGTCGACAAGTTTGCGCGCCTCGCGCGGGAGGGACAGGCGGCGTCGCTCTTCGGGCACGTGACGGAGCGGTGCAGCCGACACGGTTTCGTCCACCCGGACTCTGCGTACTGCAAGGGCTCCAAGCACCTGAAGAAGGGTGACGCCCCCGCTGCCCACCGGGCGCCGGCCAAGCGGCTGCGACCGCCGGACCTCGTCATCCAGGACGAGCTGCACCTCATCACGAGCTCACTCGGCACGACGGTCGGGTTGTTCGAGAACGTCATCGACCTGCTCTGCCGGTGGCGGTCGGCGGACGGCGCGGAGTGCGGCCCGCTGATCGTTGCCTCGTCGGCGACGGTCCGGAGTGCCGGCGACCAGATCCGCCAGCTCTACGGGCGCGGCATGACGGTCTTCCCTCCGCAGGTGCTCGACGCAGGCAACACGTTCTTCTCCAAGGAGTTGAAGCCGTGGCGATCCCCGGAGGACGCCGAGCGCGAAGGCTACGCGCCCGGGCGTCTCTACCTCGGATTGTCGACGGCGGGCGGCCGCCTGACACTCTCGGAGATCCGTCTCGCGACCCTCCTGTTGTCCGCCGGGCAGCTTCTGCTCGACCGTGGGGGTGACGAGGCCGATCCGTACATGACGGTCGTCGCCTACTTCAGTGCGCTGCGTGAGCTCGCCGGCATGGCGCGTTTCGTGCAGGACGACGTCCGACTCAACCTGCGGTGGAAGAACGTTCGCGGAACGTCGCTGCCGGGGCGTGGCATGACCGCGAACGGGTTGAGCCTGGAGGAGCTGACGTCGCGCAAGAGCGGCACCGACATCACGGACACGCTCGACCGGATGACACAGACCTTCTCGGCGGAGACCCACTCGAGCGAGGCGCGCGCGGAGAGGCGCCGGATCCGGCGTGAGCTCTACGAGGCCAACAAGCCGAAGAAGCCGAATGCCAGTCTGATCAAGGAGCTCGACGCTGCTCTGGCAGCGCTGCCGAAGCCCACGTATCCGTATGACGTCGTGCTCGCCACGTCGATGCTGCAGGTCGGTGTCGACGTCACGCGTCTCGGTCTCATGATGGTCGTCGGTCAGCCCAAGAACACGGCCGAGTACATCCAGGCCTCGTCGCGCGTCGGTCGAGACAAGAACCGCCCCGGCCTCGTCGTCGCGCTGGGCAACACGGCGCGCCCGCGAGACCTCGTCCACTACGAGCAGTTTCGGGCGTTCCACGAGAACTTCTACTCGAGGGTCGAATCCCTCTCCGTGACGCCGTACTCGCTCACCGCACTGCGGCGTGGCATCCCTGCGGTGCTGGTGAGCGCCGCGCGTGCCCTCGATGCTGGCGATCCAGACGGGCTCTCGCCGGAGGCCCACGCCGGCAAGATCGCGGATGCCGCGATCAAGGATCGGGTGAAGGCATGGTGCGACCAGATCGCCGAACGTGCTCGACGCGCGGGCGGTGACGAGGCCGAGACCCTCGCGCGCGCGGAACTCGATGCCTGGCTGGACAAGTGGGCTGAACGTGCAGACCTCGCCGGAGAACGCGAGAAGGTCCTCGTCTACGACCGTCTCGGCCGCGGGGCTGCGGCCAAGGAGAAGGCCATGGCGCTCGTCATCTCCTCCGAGTCCGTCACCAAGAAGGACAGCCTCCGGGAGCGTCCACCGTTCAAGGTGCCCAACTCGATGCGTGAGGTCCAGCCCGAGATCAACATCCTTCTCAGCCCCGACGAGGACAAGCTCCTCATCCCCGAGACTCGCGTGACGCCACGGTGGGTCCACGAGCAGAACGCCGGAGGCGACGATGACTGACTTCACGCACGACCCCGACCACGAGATCGACATCGTCGACGACCAGGTTCGCGTGGCCGCCCAGCCGACGGGCCGTCGTAACTTCTCCAAGGTCGGCAGCGCTCGGCCGACCACGTTGTTCTTCACGGACGGTCCCGGGGCCATCAAGGACATGCCCCGATTCACGGTGCTACCCCTCGGTTACGACGCCTGGGATCGGGTGTGGAGCAAGTGGCCGACCACCGACAGGCCCGTGGTCCCCGCTCCGCGGCTCCTGGCGCGAGTCCGCTGGTTGCTCGGCTCTCAGGTCGAGGCCCTGCGCCCGTACCCGTTCTTCGAGAAGTCGAACTCGTGGGACGACGACGGTCGCACGATGGGCGTTCCTGCTGTCGTCTTTCCGCAGTGGCTGCGCTGCACGAAGTGCGGTCGGCTAGCGCGCCTGAGCGCCTTCACGTACTCGAACTCGGTGCCAGGCCGTCCCGATCGGGCTGGCTTCGTTCACGAGGAGTGCAAGACCGCGGGCAGCAAGATGGCGCCCAGCGCCCTACCTGCCCGCTACCTGCTCGTCTGCCTGCAGGGGCACCTCGATGAGTTCCCCTACCGAGAATGGGTGCATCACTTCGCGCCGTGCCCGAAGGTCGCCAACCCGGTGCTCAGGATGCTGGATCCGGGTGGCACCGCCGGTTCCTCCGCGCGAGTCGAGTGCACGCAGTGCGGCGCGAAGCGCGGCATGAACGAGGCGCAGGGAGAGGCTGGGAAGTCGAATCTGCCCAGGTGCCGCGGCCGACACCCGCACCTCGACGGTTACGACGCCAGCTGCGACGCAGAGCTGCGCCTCATGCTCGTCGGTGCCTCCAACCTGTGGTTCCCGGTCTCGGAATCCGTCATCGTGATGCCGGAGACCCAGGCAGAGGAGAAGGAGACCCTCGTCGCGGACCTGCGCGTCGCACTCACCCACGAGGAGGTGGTGGCGGATCTCGCAGAGGAGGACGCACCCGAAGACATGGCGAAGAAGCCGCGTGCCCTGCGCCGCATGCTTTCGAAGCACGCGGAGGGCATCGATCTTCCCGAGACCGATCCGCCGCTCGTCGCGGCATTCCTCGAGGCACTCACCCCGGGTGACGCAGAGGAAGAAGGCGACCAGAAGCAACGCCTCCTGGACTGGGACCCGCTCGATCTCCGAGTTCCGGAATGGAGGACCTTGCAGAACGAGCGCCCGACGATGCCGCAGCAGCCCTACGGCAAGAGTGGTCTGGTGTTGACCGAGCGAGTGTTGGAGGGGCAGCGGCTCCCGCGCGTCGACAGACTCGTCGCGGTCGATCAGCTCCGCAAGGTGCAGGCCTTGCTCGGCTTCACACGCATCGACGAGTTCTCGCGGGTCGACGACGCGGCGGATCGTCTCGTCCGTCTGTCGCGGGACGGCAAGCCGAAGTGGACCGTGGCGACGGAGAATCGCGGCGAGGGCATGCTCATCACCTTCGACGAGAGCGCGATCGCGTCGTGGGAGGAGAAGATCCTCGGCACCCAGCTGTGGAAGGACTACGGCGCTGCGAACCACCGCTACTACCTGAACCATCTCTCTGCCACGGCCAAGGTGGAGGAGTCGGACAAGAGGCTGCAACCACCTCGCTTCTGGCTGCTTCACACGCTCAGCCACGTACTGATGCGAGAGATGGCCATGCACAGTGGTTACGCGTCCGCATCGCTCTCCGAGCGTCTGTATGCGTGGAGTGCCGATGAAGAGAAGGGGCGCGCGCCGGCAGCCGGGTTGATGATCTGTACGACGGCCCCCGACAGCGACGGCACACTCGGCGGGTTGGTCGCGCTGAGCGACCCCGACCGATTCGCGGGGATCCTCGCGAGTGCGCTGCGGCGGGCTGGAAGATGCTCCTCGGACCCGATCTGCGGCAACCGGGTGCCGGCCAACTCGGAGGACTTCCTCCACGGTGCAGCGTGTCACTCGTGCGCGATGGCGTCGGAGACGTCGTGCGAGAACGCGAACCGGGCCCTCGATCGGCGAATGCTGCTGTCACTGCCCGGACACGAGACCGGCTTCTTCGGGGGCCCTGGTGACTGGGCCTGAGGCGGCGGAGAGGCTCGGCGAGGTTCTGACGGCGTCGGACGCGGAACGCCTCATCGCCGCCTTGCGTCGTCGAAAACCGCTGTCCTACGCGGTCCAGGAGGTCGATCCCACCCGCCGGGTCGCCGCGGAGAGGCTCTGCCGGGCGATCATCGACGACGGCCCAGACCGTGTGAGCGGCACCCGTCAGCTCGTCCTCGTCCTCCACTCGCTCGTCGCGGCCCTGGGGAGAGAGAAGACGGTCACCCCGGTGTGGACGGTGCCGAACGGCATCGGCATCACGGGCTCGGCGACCTCACAACTCGCCGACCACGTCCGCGGAGCCCGCGCCTCGATCGTGTGCTCGACCTTCAACCTGCAGCGGTCGTCTGCGCTCGTCGCGGCCCTGAAGGCCGTCGACCCGGACTCGGGGGTGAAGATCAACCTCTTCGTCGACACAGCAGCGGCCGAGGGCAAGCCCTGGGTCGGCAAGGAGGGTCAGTGGGTGGCGTCGTACACGCCGGAGGAGTTGGCCACGGAGCTTCCGGGTGCCAACGTCTGGCGCACGCGCCGGTTCGGTGACCGGGTCATCCGCAACCACGCCAAGTTCGTGGCCATCGACCACCAGAAGCTCGTCGTCACCAGCGCCAACATGTCGAGGAGCGCTGAGCGCCACAACGTGGAGCTCGGGATCGTGGCCGTCGACAGACTGCTCACGCAGCAGGTCGAACGCACGCTCTTCGAATTCCGGTCCAGCATCTATGAGCTGGTCACGCTCTGATCTCGTCGTGCCGGCGGTTCTCGACGCCGGTGGGGTCGGTCGCCGAAGTGGTCGCGGGCGCCGAGAGCGTGAGATCGCGGCGCATGCACTCGTCGACGAGTGCCTGCCTGAAGGCGGGCTGCGTACGCAACGAGCTGCGGAGCAGACGTGTCGTGAACCCGAGGAGGGCCTTGTCCGACAGCGGGGTGGCCCGCTGGGGGGCGGCGACGTCACGCAGGTGCTCGTACGCGTCCAGGCGGGGAAACTCCGAGGCCTGCGCCTGCCACACCTGACCGGTGCTGCCCCAGGCGGCCGCGGGCCAACGGCCCACGACGAGTGTCTCGGCCGATTCGACGGCGATGCTTCCTGGGCCCGCCAGGCGCTCGCCGACCCACGCTGCCACGCGGGTCGTGACGGCGTTTCCGAGCATCTTCCACCGTGTTCCACGCTCCCGAGCAGGGGTGAGGCCCTCGAAGGGGATGTCCGTCCATCCCCGCGCGAATCCCTGGAGTGCCTCGGCGTCCTCGAGGGCGGGGATCACGATGGGCGTCTCCGCGCCCGGAAGCCAGATCGCGGGGGGCGAGGGGATGCCGAGCGTCGACGACCCCTTGAGGGTGGGGATGGCGTCCTGAGCCCAACCGACTCCCCGGTTGCCCTCGGTCCAGTAGAAACCGTAGGCGTCCTTCCAGTAGTGATCCAGGGGGCGTGGGCCAGCGTCGTCGGCGAAGAGCACCTGCTCGGGCCGTCGCACGGCGGAGGCAAGGAGGATGACGCGTCGACGACGCTGGGGCAGGCCGGTGAACCGGGAGTCGACCGTGCGATAGGCCCATGCATACCCGAGCTTCTCCAGCTCGTCGACGAGGTAACGCATGGCGCGCCCCCGGTCGAGCACGAGCATGTTGGGCACGTTCTCGATGAGGAGATCTGGAAGCTTGCCGGTATTCGTGCTCTTCTCGAGCAGACGGAATGCCTCACCCACCATCCCGGAGGCCTTGCCCGTGATGCCGGCCGTACGGCCGGCCTGCGAGAGGTCCGTGCACGGAAACCCTGCCGTGACGAGGTCGAGCCCCGCGGGAAGTGACGCCAGCTGCGCGACGTCTCCTTCGACCTCGGCGTCGGTGAAGTGCTTGCGGAGCACCGTCTGGGCGGGGGCCCACCACTCGCAGAGGAGTTCCGTCTCGACCGCGCCGTGACCCGACTGCAGCCCTACCTCGATGCCGCCGATACCGGCGAAGAGCCCTACTACCTTCACCGTGCCTCCTTCGGGTGATGCGTGGTCGACGGTGGGCCGTCGTGAGCTGTCATGAAGCGACGACGCCAATCATCCTCGAGGTTCGCCGAACAGCCCAATTCATCTAGCGTCTGTCGTGGATCGAGCCCGCGCACCAGGGCTGTGACCCGGGGTGAGAGAAGGAGCATGAAGGCATGGATGTCGAGTGGTTGAGCGCCCTGGCTGGCGCTACCGGAGTGACCGGAGCCAGCATCGCCGGGCTTGCGTGGAGGAAGACCGCCGCGAAGCGGGCGAGCCTCGGCCGCACGCGGCTGAAGATCGAGGTATCCAGGGACGACTCGGAACCCGGCCCGATCTGGGAGGTGGCGACCGACGAGATCCTCGATCGTGAGGACTTCTTGGATGTCTACTCACTGAACGAGGACGGGGTCATCCAGCCGAACAGATTCCTGCGAGAGACCCGGCGTAGGTGGAAGGCATACGACGTCGGGGCGACGTTGCTCCCTCTCGAGGTCTACAACCCGTTGACAGTCCCGGTGTGGATCGTCGGCATCGAAGCAGAGGTGGAACAGCGGCGCAACGCCCCGACGGGTACACGCATCTCCAATCCGCCACAGGGGGAGCTCGGAGTGCTGGAACTCAGCATCGACCTCGACGCGGCCGACGCTCGAGGACGGGCAATCGATGGCACCGACTACTTCGCCGGAGCGAAGCGGGAAATCGCGCCAGGGGCGCGGGAATTCATCGGTGTTACCGGGAACTGCGCGAACGGTGCCGTCAGCTGGCGACTTCGAATCCGCCTCTTGATCGGCAGCCAGCACGCGGAGCAGCGCTTCCCGGCGGTGCAGGAGCCACCATTGTTGACGTGTGGGTACGGACCGACCAGCCAATATGAGAGATCCTGGGTGTGCAGCCTTGTCGTCATGGCCTGCGACGATGCCGCGGAACCACCGCACCTGCACGATGCTCGCCTCGACCGGGTCTAGAACAACCCCGTGGACCCAGTGATGCTGGCCGAGCGCCGGGCGTGCCGTCATCGCCGCTTGCGGTGAGTTCGCCAGATGAAGCCGAGGGCTAGTGCTGCGGCCAGAACACTGAAGATCCAGTACCAGGGGTTCGCAGACTTGTTGCCTCCGCCCAGGAGGTCGATCCCCGAGTAGGCCATGGTCAGGGGGAGCGCCACGACCGTCAGGATCGCCAACATGGTGTCGACGCGCTTCGACGATGCTTCCTGCTGGCGCTGGTGCTCCTCCTGGATGCGTCGATGTTCTTCCTGTGCCAGTTGATGCTGCAGGGAAGCCACTTCCATGAGCGAGGCGATGTCATCCTCGATCCCTGCGAGCAGGTCCGGCACCCTGAGGTTCAGCGCGAGCCGTTCCGAGATGAGCATCGTGGGGCGTGACTCGGTCTGAGGAATTCTGAGGAGAGTGGAACGGAGCCACAGCAGGCGCGTCCGGAGGTGCAGTGTGGTCCGCAGCACCTCCTCCGTCGAGCCGGCGCGGCGCAGATTTCCGATGGTGGTGTGAATCTCGTCCGCGAGCACGGAGAGGATGGTTCGAGACAGCAGCACCCCGGCCATGGCGTCGACATAGATCGTCGAGATGTAGGTAGCGGCAGCGGGAAAGCTCTTGGTGCTCCCGACGAAGGCGGTGCCGTGCCCCGTGACCATGGCCGACCACGAGTCGGAAAGACGGGTCATGTCCGAGCGAGTCCGGGCTAGGCGTGACTCCCGGTCTTGCACACTCTCCGATCCGTGCTTCTGAGACGGTGTGAGCGTTGCCATCTCTCGAGCAAGCAGCAATTCGTCGTCGTCAGCAGCGTCGAGACTCGTGGCGTTGGTGACCGCATAGAGAGAGGGAACCTGCTCTCGAGCACCTGGCAGAGCTTCGAGGTCGAATCCGGGGCCCAGGATCTTCATGAGATGCTTCAACACTGCCTTGCGTGGCTCGGCCTGTCGAACATACCCGTACAGGGCGTCCCGGAGCTGTTGGTCGGGTGTCAGTTGTTGGTCTGCGGCGAGGTGGATGATGAGAACCCCGATGTCGGCCCGGTCATCAGCCGCGCCAGCAGCGGGTGCGGTGAGAAGTTCGAGCTGGGAAAGCGCAAAACTGCCCAGTTGTATTCCGCTCGCCTCCCGATACCACCGGCGTGTGTCACGAGGTGAATCATCATCATTCGTCGGGACCAGGAGGTCGGCTGACCGTGAGGTCCATGAATGGCGTCGCTCTTGGGCATCGATGCGGTCGGCCTTCGGGTTCTGCAGATGCCCGCCCATGGAGGTGCGGACCTGTTCCGAGAGATTGAAGGGCGCCGGGCCTTCCTCCCAGTTCTCCAGGATCGTCGGATCGACGGCTACTGGCAATAGCCAGGCCGTACCCGAAGGCTCGTGCAGTTTCCCCCCGTCGCTCACTCCCCGATCTCCCCGTCTTCCTCGCCTGATGTCTCGCTGTTTCGTGCGGCGCGGAGTTCCGGCGGGCTCATGCCGTCCTTGGTGCGCCACGAGGCATTGCCACTCGCTGACGCCGCCCGGATCACGCAGGCAGAGGCAGACACGGTCTTGGCCACCCAGTCCGTCGTGAAGACGTAAGCGTCGGTGTTCTCGAGGTCGCGGGCCAAGGTCCCTTCCTCGAGCAACTGGGCGATCCTCCATTTCGTGTAATCAGGGATGGTGGGAGTCTGTTCGATCCTGGCCTGGCTGCCGCGCAGCACCTTGACCCGATCGTCATTGCGGCTGAGTTGTGCAGTCGCATGGACGTTGCTCCGAGGGACGTCGAGGTAGAGGGTCTCCTCCATCCATTCATCGTCGGTTGACTCGTTCACCGTCTCTGCGCTCCGGATGGCGTCAGCGCTGACCTTGATGTTCAGGGCGTCTGCGTACCGCAGGAGGGACGCAGCCGTGAGCTGGATGTAGTGAGCCCCTGTCTCTCGGAACATCTCTTCGACGAGTTCTGGTCGAGCTACCTGGCGGTGCTCCTCGTCGTCAGATACGAACTTGCGCCACCAGTCTTCTTTGCCGTCGTCGGTGATGAGTACCACGCATGACGCACCCTCGGTTTCGACGTACGTCTTGGCCTCGTTCAACGTCTGCCGCCAGAGCAGATAGTCGCCGTATTTGGCAACCGAACTCTTACCGACCTTGGTGCGCTCGTTCTCCTTGTCGTCCATGTAGCCAGGCGGGATGGATTCGGCGTATCGCTGGTCTGCTCTCGCCAGCTCGGCCTTGAGTACCGCATCGCCGAAGGCCTTGCCGACCCGTACCGCATTCGACGGAAGCGACGTGAGGCGCGCGAGTTCTTGGGCCACCTCGTCATGGGCCGGATCGCTGTCAAAACGTTCGCGATGCAAGGTATCTGCCGCGTCGATCTCGTCGAGAAGGGAATCGACAGTCCCGGTGAGATCGCGAACCAGATCGCGTTGTGTCTCGGTCTGCGTCAGACCTCTATCACGAATCCACGCTGCGTAAGAATTGATCAGGCTCTGGCGGGCCTTGCGGATGTCGCTGGCCGCCTTGAGCGTGTTGTCGGGGTGGCCAGCGAGGCGGTCACGGTTCTTCCAGAACTCGACCAGGACCTGGTGTGGGATCCAGAGGCGGCTGCCTAGTTTTTCGAAGATGTCGAACCACTGGTGCGTCACGTCCGGGTCGTACTTGTAGAGGTTCAACAGAACATTCGTGTCGATGACGACGAGGCCCTCCTTGATTGCCATCCTCGCTCGATCAGCCACGGGCGGAAACCAAGCCTCGAAACCATGCGCCAGCGGTGAGGCGATGACCTTCTCGGGTGTGAAACCGTCGTTCTGGACCATGGGCTCTCCAGGGAGTGGGCGGTTGATGATCCGATCATAGGCAGTGGCCGTCATGACAGCGAGTCTTTTCCCGAGCCCACGACATGATCGTGGGCGGCACCCGCGCGGCTAGTCTCGACTCATGGCCAAGTATTCCGTCGAGCATCGTGACGTCGAGACCCTGTTGAATTTGGTGAAGGCCGAGCAGATCGCGATCCCCGAGCTGCAGCGTCCTTTCGTGTGGGACAGCGTCAAGGTGCGTGACCTCATGGATTCGCTCTACAAGGGCTACCCCGTCGGCTACCTCATCACGTGGCAGTCGATCGGAGCAAAGCTCAAGGGCGGGCAGGTGGCCACTCATCAGCAGATCCTCATCGACGGGCAGCAGCGCATCACGGCCCTGCGCGCGGCTGTCGCCGGGCTCAAGGTCATCGACAAGAAGTACCGCCAGAAACGCATCACGATCGCGTTCAACCCCGTCAGTGAAGAGTTCGCAACGCTGACCCCGGTCATCGACCGCAACCCGGAGTGGGTGTCGGACGTGGCCGAGTTCTTCAACGGCTCGCCCCTGAAGTTCGTCCGCCAATACCTGGCCGCCAACCCCGATGCAGACCCGGACGTCGTGGAGGAGAACCTCGAGCACCTTGCATCCATAAAGCACGCGCAGATCGGCATCATCTCGCTCAGCGACGACCTCGACGTCGAGACGGTGTCCGAGATCTTCATCCGCATCAACTCCAAGGGCGTGCCGCTGAGCAGTGCCGACTTCGCGATGAGCAAGATCGCGACGTACGGCGACCGTGGCCGCAATCTGCGCAAGCTCATCGACTACTTCGCGCACCTGTCGGTCGCACCGCACGCGTACGACGACATCAAGGAGAACGATGTCGAATTCGGCGCCTCGGGTTATCTGGAGAAGATCGCCTGGCTTCGCAACGTCTCGGAGGACCTGTACGACCCCAACTATGGCGACATCATCCGTGTGGCTGGTCTCGTGGGCTTCAGCCGCGGGCGCGCGTCGTCGATCGTGGGGGAGCTGTCGGGTCGCGACCCGGAGACGCGGAAGCTCGACCCGGATCGCATCCCGCGGGCCTATGACGTGCTCGAAGCAGCCCTGGCGAAGATCGTCAACCAGTACGAGTTCGAGAACTTCGTCATGACGATCAAGTCCGCCGGGTTCATCACGCCCAGCATGATCGGCTCCAAGAACGCGCTGAACTTCGCCTACGCCCTCTACCTGCGTCTGCGCCAAGACGCATCGATGTCGGAAGGCGAGCGCAAGAGGATCGTGCGTCGATGGTTCGTCATGTCGATGTTGACGGGACGTCACTCCGGAAGCTTCGAGACGACGTGGGAACTCGACATGCGGCGCATCGCCTCCATGGGAGCGGCGGCCTACCTGACGCAGCTCGAAGAATCGACCCTCAGTGATGCCTACTGGAACGTCACGATGCCGTCAGCGCTCCAGACACCGTCGACGAGCGCCCCGGCGTTCCAGGCGTTCCTCGCATCGCAGATCCATGCCAACAAGCGCGGCTTCCTCTCGCGCAGCATCACCGTCACCGCGATGCACGAGAACTCCGGCGACATCCACCACATCGTCCCCAAGGCCTATCTGCAGGCGCACGGTGTCACCGACCGTCGCGACTACAACCAGGTCGCCAACTTCGCGCTGACGGAGACGTCGGTGAACATCAGTATCGGCAAGCGATCCCCGGCCGAATACATGGGCGTGGTGGACGAACAGATCGCCACTGGAGTGCTGAAGCTGGGGGAGATCGTCGACGCCGACGATCTCGTGCGCAATCTCGAAGAGAACGCCATCCCAGCGAACATCCGTGACGTCTCCGTGGACAACTACGAGAGCTTCTTGGCCGAGCGCCGCCAGCTCATGGCTCAGGCCGTTCGCCGCTACTACGAGGGGTTGTGATGACCGCAGAGTCCAGCGGCGCCGAGGCAGGCGCTCGGGGCGCCATCATCGAGATCGAGCCCGGCGTCGCCGTCGTCGTGGGTGATGCGGTGCCCGAAGGGGTCGAGTTGCTCCCCATGGATCTGATCGACACCGGCGCCCGGGGGCAGATCGCCTCAGCTGCTGCATCGGCCCTCGGCTGGGGCAATGTGGCGGCACAGACGGCGAACGGCATCGTCCAGGCACAGGGGCTGCTTCGTTTCGCCCCGCAGTCACTCGACCTCATCGCCAAGGGCGCCCAGCCCATGATGAGCGGCGGTCAGCTCACCGGCAATCTCGTCAAGGACGGCAAGATCGTCGGCCAGGCCCGGCTCATCGCTGCCGGAGGCGCGCAGGCGACCTCCATTGCGGCGTCCGCCGGCGGCGCACTCGCGATGGTCGCCATGCAGGCGCAGATGGCCCAGATTCAGCGGACCGCGGAGGAGAACCTCAAACTCACCGAGGGCGTGTTCGACGCGATCAAGAGCGACCACTGGTCCCAGATCACCGGGGCCACGAAGGTGATCAACCAGGCGTACGACATGGCGACGCACATCGGTGCGGTCACCGACTCCATCATGGGTGGTATTCGCCATCTGCGACCTGACCTCGAGGCCTACGTCGACCGCTCCCAGCACACCGTCGCCGGCCACGAGCATGCGCTGTCTCGGGCGGAGTCACACTCGGCGCGACAGCAGATTCTGCAGCGGCCCGAGGTCGTGCGCGACGCTCAGGCCCTCGTCCTCGCGACGGAGGCGCTGCGGATGTTCCGCCTCCTCGAAGCGGCGAACGCAGCCCTGCACGCCGGCGAGGACGAGCGCGAGGCCCGACGCCGCGATCGCCTCGTCGAGCAGGCCGAGACCGAAGGTGCCCGGCAGAGGGAGAGGGCGACGGCGTTGCTCGCCGACCTACGACGGGAGCTCAACCTCGCCGCGACGCTGAGCGCCCCCAAGCGCACGCTCTCCTTCCGAGAGCGGGCGGCGAGCCGCGCGAACGCGGCGTCGAGCGCCCACCTCGCGGCCATCGTCAACGACCTGGGTCGGCGTCTCGGCCTGACGAGCGTCGAACCCTTCATCGCGCCCAATCGGACCGCCGTCGACGGCGCTGTTCCAGACGCTGTCCTCCACGGACTCCCCTGGGTGGCCGGCACCCCGGGCGAGCGACTCATCGGGTTCGCCGAGATGAACGAGGCGAGCGGGCTCGCGATCGCCGACATCGGGCGCCGCCGCTGGGTAGCCGTCACGGATCGGACCACGTACGTGATGTCACCCAAGACCTTCGAGAGTTCCGCCGAGATAGAGCACGCGATCGACAACGGCGACATTCGCTTCGTGCGGGTGAAGAAGAACGACGGGCGGGCGCCCGCGCTCACCATCGTGACCACGGATGACGACCTGCACCTCGAGTTCGGCTCGTGGGCGAAGGACGGCGAAGCCCACCAAGCCGCCGAATCGTTCGCCGAACTGCTGGCGAGCCGCATGAACCTGCCCGACGACGAGGTGCCCGTCGTCGACATCCCGGAATTGGCCCAATCCCTCACGCCCATGAGCATCGAGCGATGACGGGACGCGTGGGTCCCGGGTCGGTCGAGCGGCGGCGCTGATGACCGCCCTCTGGCCGGCCGCTGAGCAGGACGCTCTGCGCGCCGAGGCCATCCGATGGCTGGCGGCCCGCACCAATGACGGCCTCGACGCATTGACGTCAGAGGAGATCGCGGAGTTCACCTTCGGCGGAGGGAGCTTCAGGCTCATGGACCCCCAGAGGGGGATCCGCAAGCCGCGACAGTTCACCGCGGCACTCTCGATCCGGACGACCTATTGCCCCGAAGGTGCTGAGCGCCCCTACGAGGACGACATGGGCCCCGACGGGCTCGTCAGATACAAGTGGCGCGGCGATGACCCGAACCACCCGGAGAACCGCGCGCTGCGCGAGGCCATGATTCATCGCGCGCCTCTCATCTGGTTCTGGGGAGTGGGCCAGGCCCTCTACAAGCCCGTCTTCCCCGTCTACCTCATCGCCGAGGAGGAGGCGCAGCAACAATTCGTCGTGGCCACGGACGGCCTGCAGCATCTGCAGCAGACGACGTCACCGATGGAGGAAGTCCTGCGTCGATACCTGCGCCAGGAGACCTATCGCCGCCTGCACCAGCCCGTCTTCCGCAGCATGATCATGAGGGCGTACGAATCCAGCTGCGCCGTGTGCCAGCTTAGGCACAGCCCCCTCCTCGACGCCGCGCACATCGTCGAGGATCGACATGAGCGTGGCATTGCATCCGTCCGCAACGGGCTCGCACTCTGCAAGATCCATCACGCCGCCTATGACGTCGGCATCCTCGGCCTGACACCCGAGTTACGCGTCGAGGTACGCGCCGACATCCTCGACGAGGTGGACGGCCCGTTGCTCGAGCACGGCATCAAGAAGCTGCACGGTCAACCGCTCATGGTGGTTCCCCGCCGCCGCGCCGACCGGCCCGACCCCGAGCTGCTGCAGATCCACTACGAGCGCTTTCGCGCCTCGTGACCGCCTTCGCGTGCCACAGTTGAGACATGATCAACGACCCGGGTTACGGCGGCACCCATCGTCACGACGACACGCAGGCCATGCCCCACGCGTCAGGGCCTTATGGGGCGCGTTCCGACGGCTACGCAGCTGCGCGAGACAGGCACCACGGCAGCTCTCCGGCCGGCGACGACGGCTACCGGGCCGACGCGCCCTACATCGACTCGGCCGGCGCGACTCACGGCGGACGGGCCGCGGGCGCCGACCAGCCGTACCCGTACTCGCCGTACCCGTCGGGCGCGCCCTCCGGTCAGGGTTCGCCCGGGTACAACCAGGGCCCGTCATGGCAGGGCGGCTACGGTCATGGCCCGAGCGGCGCGCCGGGTTACGACCAGCAGGGCAACGGTGCGTGGCAGGGGCCGACCGCCCAGCGGTTCCCGGGCCAACAGCCCCAGGGCTACGGGTCGTGGCAGGGCCCCGTGCAACCGGGCGTCGCACACGGCCAGATGCTCTACGCGTCGGGCCTGATCGACCCGATGACGGGCGAACCGCTCTCCGACAAATCCAAGATCGCCGCCGGCCTGCTGCAGCTCTTCTTCGGCTACTTCGGCGTCGGCCGCTTCTACATCGGTGACACGCGAACCGGCGGCATCCAACTCGCCCTCGGCCTCATCGGCCTGTTCGGCACGCTCATCCTCGTCGGCTTCCCGATCCTCGTCGGCGTCAGCATCTGGGCGTTCATCGACGCGATCCTCATGCTGACCGGCTCCGTGCGCGACCCCTACGGTCGCAAGCTGAACTGAGCCACCACCCGACGAGTAGCGTCGAACCATGAGCGCTTCGAGTCAGCCCACCGCCCCCTGGGGCCATGCCCGCGCCGTCACCGTCGCCGACCTGACGTTCGACGTCGCCACCGCCGGCCCTGATGACGGCGCGCCGGTGATGCTGCTGCACGGCTTCCCCGAGTCGAACGCCCAATGGCGTTCCGTCGCAGCGCAACTCGCCGACGCCGGCCACCGCGTCATCGCCCCGAACCTGCGCGGCTACTCACCCGCCGCACGCCCCCAGGGCGCTGAGAACTACTCGATCGACGAACTCGTCGGCGACGTCATCGGCCTGCTCGACGCCCTCGACATCGAGCGCGCTCACCTCGTCGGGCACGACTGGGGCGGCACGATCGGGTGGTTCGCCGCCATCCGCCACCCCGAACGTTTCGCGACGTACACCGCCGTCAGCACCGCCCACCCCAGGGCCATGCTCGACGCCATCGCCACCGACGAGTCCCAGCGCGACGCCATGCAGTACATCAAGACGTTCCGCGAACCCGACGCCGCCGAACTCCTCATGGCCGACGACTGGCGCCAGCTACGCGAAGGCTGCCACGACCTGCCCCGGGCGACGTTCGACGAACACGCCCGTCTCCTCGCCAAACCCGGCGCCCTCGATGCCGCCCTCAACTACTACCGCGCCTACGGCCCCCACGACGCCGCCGACCTCGGCCCTTGCACCATCCCGACGACGTACGTCTGGGGCGCGGACGACTTCGCCTTCGGCCGCACCGCCGCCCACCTCACCCACGCCTACGTCGACGCCCCCTACCGCCTCGTCGAACTCGAGAACACCGGCCACTGGATCAGCGACCTCCACCCCGAACCGCTCGCCGCCGCCATCCTCGAACGCATCGACGAGGCCCACGGACGCTGAGCTGGCGCCGTCATCGCCGCCACTCGAAGGGCCCGGCGGAGGCGCGCGCTCGCCCGACGGGTCTGTGTGCTCGCTCGGCAAGCCTGTGGACCATCCATGCCAACGACCGCGGGAGGGCGCCTCAAGCGCACCGAGCCCATCGAAACGCACATTGGACGCTCTGGATGCCCGCAGCCTTGACGGGCGACCGACACTCCCACAACACGGCGTTACCCGCCAGTTGGAACCGATGAGCTCCCAGGTTCCTCTAATGTGTTGATCAAACGTCCGTGGCACGGGAGGAAAACCGCGATGTCCAACTCGAACGACGACCTGAACGAGCAGCCGACGCAGATGGCGTCGGCCGGTTCGCACGAGCAGGCCGGCGAGGGCCAGTCGACCTGGCAGAGCCAGGGTCAGCAGGGTCAGCACCAGGCAGGCGGGCTCGGCGGACAGTTCGCTGCCAACGAGGGCGAGACCCGCGCGATGCCGCACAACGCCTCGAACGCGCAGGGCTCGAACGGGTACGGCCAGGCCGCCGGCGGCCCCGGCCAGTACCCTCCGGTTCCCGGCTCCGCTCCGCAGGGCGGCACCTACCAGACGTCGGGCGGGCAGCAGGGCTCGAACCCCGCCGGCCAGTACGGCTCCGGGTACGGTTCGTCGGCACAGAATTCCGCGCCCAACAACCAGGGTGGTCAGTGGAACTCGGCTTCGCAGGGGCAGCAGGGCGCGCCCTACGGCCAGAACGGCCAGGGTCAGCCCGCCCAGCAGAACGGCGGCTACAACTCCTCGCCGCAGGGCTACGCTTCCGGCGCGCAGGCTGGATACGCCAACACCAACCAGCAGGGTGCCGCCTACAACCCCGGCCAGCAGTAAAACCAGGGCCAGACGGTGACGCAGAACCAGTACGCGCCCCAGAACGGCGCGACGGCCGACAAGCCCCGCCCCGGCCTCGGCAAGACGCTCGGCTGGGGCCTCGTTGCCGCCTCGCTCCTCGCCATCATCGGTGTCTTCGGCACCTGGATGTGGGTCAAGCTCGACGCCGGCACGCTCGGCAACTTCAACGCCTCGACCAACGGCATCGGCATGAAGTCGAGCAACATCCCCAACTCCAGCTCCGCCGGCGATGACAACAAGATTACTGACGGCTGGTTCGTCCTCATTCCCGCCATCATCGCCCTGGCTCTCGGCGTGCTGCGCGCACTCGGTAAGATCCGCAAGCCCGTCATGTGGGCCGGCGCGGCGCTGGGCGGTATCGCCACCGGCCGTCGCCGTCTACGACTACTTCGACGTCCGCGACAAGCTGGACGAGGCCAAGCAGGGCGCGAACGGCCTCGCCGGGTTCAGCGCCGGCAGCGGCTGGGGGCTGACGCTGTGCATCATCGCGGGTCTGCTCATGCTCATCACGAGCGTCATCAGCGCCCTGCGCGACTGACGAACACCAGCCACCGCAGAGGCGCCTCACCCGAACAGGGTGGGGCGCCTCGGGCGTTGTCGGCGAAGATGACGGGCGCTGTGCAACTGTTCCAGCCGCAGCGTCGCCTGTGGACGGTGACGGCTGTGGATGACGAGCGCGCGGCCGGTCGTGGCGTCGCAAGACTGACGTCATGTTTCCCGCACCCGAACCGCAGCCCACGTCGTTGCCGTACCCGCTCCCACCGGCTCACCCGCGCGTGGGCAGCTACGGCCCGCCCATCGACGCACCCCACATGCCACCGACTCAGAGCTTTGCGCCTGACGCTCGGGGCCACCACGACAGCGGGTGGAACCACGAACAGCCCATGCCCGGCGCCTGGCCTTCGGGCGCGTGGTCGTCGGACGCCTGGGCCTCAGGGCCGTGGCCGCCTGGAACCGTCCCCCCGCAAGCCTGGTCGGCTGGGCCGCGGGCTCCTGGGGAGTGGTCCGCGGCGGGGTGGCATCAGGGAAGTTGGCAACCCGGCCCATGGCAACCCGGCGCATGGCCGACGCAGCCCGCATCCGTGCCGCAGCATTCACCGCGCAAGAAGACGACAGCGGGGCTCCTGCAGATCGTCGGTGGCTGGGCGGGCCTTGGCCGGTTCTACGCCGGTGACTCACGCCGCGGCGGCATCCACCTCGCGGTGTTCAGCAGTGGCATCTTCGTGCCCGGCTGCACGATGCTCAGCGTGTTCATGGTCGCCTACGGCGTCATCGACGGCATCCAGATCCTCATGCTCAACGCCCGCGACGACACCGGCCGGTTGTTGAGCGAATGAGGAGGTTGCTGACGACAGCTCAGCGTGCTTCCAGATTTGAGATCAGGGTGCTGACCCGCTCGCGGCGGCCGTCTTCGGAGCCCCGGGGCCTCCGGTGCCGAGCGTATTGGTCGGCTCGGGAGCAGGCGGCGTCGTCGCCGGGGGCTGCGTGGGCGCAGGCGTCGTCGGGGCCTGCGTCGTCGGCGGCGGTGCGGACGTCGTGGTGGGTTTCGTCGTCGTGGTGGTCGACGGCGCCGTGGTCGTTGACTTCGTCGTCGGCTTCGTCGACGTGGGCTTCGGTTTGGACGAGGTCGTCTTCGGCTTCGTCGTCGTGCTAGGCACGCGCGTCGTCGTCGTGCGGGGCGCGCGCGTCGTCGGCGCAGCAGTGCGCGTGGGCGCCGTGGTCGGTGCCACCGTCGTGGCCTCCGCGGTCGGCCGGCTCGACGAGGTCGTCGACGTGCTCGAGGAGGACGACGAACTTGAGCTCGATGAACTCGACGAACCAGACGACGAATTCGACGGCGTGGCCGATGTGCTCGACGCCACCGAGGCCGGGAGCTGGGAGTCGCTGTTGCTGCCGTAGTTCTTCGCGAACATGGTGGCACCGACCAACGCTCCGGCACCGATGATCGACGCCGTCACCACCCCGATGAACGCGCGACGACGAGACCGGTTGGCTTCTTCCTCAGCCAGCAGGTCATCGTGCTCGTCGTCATGCCAGAACGGCTCGTCCTCCACCATCGTCACGAGTCTACGAAGGTGCGACGCCGACGACAAACACGCAGTCGTGAACCTCGTCGGAGGGTGAGTCTGCGGTCCTCGACGTCCGGGACCCGCGCGCTTGCGGGGTACGCGGCCGTGGCGAAGTCGACGGTGTGTTCGAGCTTTCTCCACCCCTGCGGGGCGAGGATCTCGACACCGAGTCCGGCATACCACCGGGGCGAGCAGTCAGCTCGGTCGTCCAAGCCGCGCGGTCTTCCATGCGGCGCCGGCACTCAGTTCGACGCGAGGTCGCAGATGTTGTACCACCCCTGCAGGTTCGTCTCGTTCTTCTCGAACGACGTGAAGTTCCACGCCACCTTCGTGTACGCGGGCCGCCCGCGGCACGTGCCGAGCTTGGCCGTGATGTACGCCTTCTGCCGCGGCAGGTCGACCATCGAATCGGAGTTCTCGCCGTTCTCGGCGACGCCCGTGGCACGTGCCACCTGGCTGCCCCAGCTGCTCCACACGACGTCCGTGACGAACATCGTGTGGTGCGACGTGATGGCGAACGTCGACGGCTTGACCTTGCCGATGCCATCGGCGATGACCGGGCTGCCCGGCGTGAGAACTTGCTTGCGCCCGAACGTCACACCACTCACGGTGCTCGGCGTGGGATCACCCGGCGCAGGCGGGCGCTCGGAGGTCGCGCTGTACGTCGGCGAACTGCGCGTCGCCGACGGTGACGTCGGCTGCGGCGGCACCGTCGACGACGCAGGCGTCGTGGGGGCAGCGGTGCTCGACGTCGGGGCCGACGTGGAAGTCGGCGCGCTCGAGGACACCGCCGTCGACGTGGTGGGTTGCGACGAGGTCGATGACGGCGTGGTCGACGCCGTCGCCGTGTACGACGACGTGCCCGACGCCGGGTTCGACCCGTCGTCCGATGAACAACCCGTCAGGGCTGCGAGGCCGGCGATGAACGTGATGCTGACGATCCCCCGAGTTCTCATGCTTCAACGCTAGGCCGCTACCAGGCGGTAGGGGTGCGAAGTGGCCGGGAATTCGGGGTGCGAGATCAGCAGGTTCACCATCGAGCCGACGAGCCCGCCACACGGTCGGCGGAACTCGTCGGCTGGACGAGATGCGTCAGGGGGTGACGACGATCTTGCCGCGCGTGTGGCCCTCACGGCTCTGGGCGAAGGCATCGGCGAGCCGCTCGAGCGGGAACGTCGCGGCGATGTCGACGCGCAGCGCGCCGTCGTCGACGAGTTGCGCGAGCTTCGCGAGGTCGTCGGCGCTCGGGCGCACCCACGCATAGAGCCCGCCATTGAGCGCGACGCTCGGGTCGGCGACCGATACGTGCCGCCCGGCCGGGGTGAGCAGCTGCATCGTCTGCTCCTCGACGTCACCGACGTAGTCGGCGCTCACCGTCACGCCGTCGGGTGCGATGGCGCGCACACGCTCGACCAGGCCGTCACCGTATTCGACGACGTCGTCCGCCCCCAGGCCGCGCACGTACTCGTGGTTGCGCTCGGACGCGGTGCCGATGACACGCGCCCCGATGTGCTTCGCGATCTGCACCGCGTACGACCCGACGCCGCCGGCCGCACCGTGCACGAGCAGCGTGTCGTTGGCGTTGAGGTTGAGACGCGTCAGCGTCTGGTAGGCCGTGAGCCCGGCGAGGGGCAGGGAGGCCGCTTCCTCGAACGTCATCGACGCGGGCTTGCGAGTCGCGGTACGCACCGGGACGGTGACGAGTTCGGCGAACGTGCCGCCGGCCACGACGTCCTTGCGGGCGTACGCCATGATCTCGTCGCCGACGCGGAACTCGGGCGCGTCGAGCCCGACGGCCTCGACGACGCCCGCGACGTCCCAGCCCGGAACGGCGGGGAAGACCGTCATCATGAGCGGGTCGAGCCCGCCCGACATGACCTTCCAGTCGACGGGGTTGACGCTCGCCGCCTTCACGCGCACGAGCACCTCACCGGGGCCGACGCGCGGGGTGTCGAGGTCGCGCAGTTCGAGAACACTGTCATCGCCGTAGCGGGAGTACGTCATCGCCTTCATGCTCAGTTCAATGACATGCGCGGCGCACGTATTCCGTCATGCGGTCGGCAGGAGTCGTCAATCGCCACGTCGAGCGCGTCCCCGTTCGTCGCGGCGTGACGTGGCGCGCGCCGGGGCGGCACGTCGCACCCCGGCGTCCCGGCGGCGAGGATGAGCGCGGCGCGCTGATGGCGCATGATGGGCGCGTGCATGACGACGACGCGACACACGAGTTGCCCCTCCGATCGGCGGGAGAACACCTGGCCGGGACGGCCTCCGGGGGAGATGCTTCCGGACCGGACACCGCGCCGTCGGACCCGTCGGGCCGCCCCGTCCTCGACGTCGGGCTCGTCGTCTCACCCGGCGCGCTGACGAGCGCGACGCTCGCGTCCGACGTGACGGCGGCGCTCGCGGCGCAATACCCGCAGGTCGAGTGGAACCTCGTCGTCGTCGAAGATCGTCTCGCCGAACCGCCCGTCACGCCCCTCGATCTCATCGAGACGGCCCGCGATCGGATGCTCGACGAAAACTGGGATCTCGTGCTCGTCCTCACCGATCTGCCGCTCAAGGACGGGCGCCGCGTCGTGCAGACGCAGCTGTCGCCCGTCCATGGCGTCGGGCTCGTCGTCGTGCCGGCCCTCGGCGTTGTGCAGGTGGCGACGAAAGTGCGCGCCGCGTGCGTGCGTCTCATCGAGGAGCTGCTCGACTTCGACGAGGACGACACGAGCGGCGACATCGACCGCCGTGCCCGCCAGCGGGCTGAGGACGTCGAGGGGCGCGACGGCGAGAACCCGGCGCAGTTCGCGGCGCGCGTGCTCGGCGGCAACGTCGGCGTGCTGCTCGGGCTCGTGCGAGCCAACCGTCCGCTGACGCTCGCGCTGCGCCTCAGCCAACTCATCGCGGTGACGGCGGCAGCCGGCGCGCTCACGCTCATCACGCCCGACATCTGGGTGCTCGCCACGAACTACGGGCCGTGGAGGCTCGGCCTGCTGTCGGTGGTCGCCGTTGTGGCCGTAGAGGTTTCGCTGATCGTCGGGGCGAAGTTGTGGGAACGCCCGCGCCGCAAGGCCGAGCGCGAACAAGTGATGCTCTTCAACGTCGCCACAGCCCTGACGATGACGATCGGCGTCAGCGTCTTCTACCTCGCCGTGTTCCTGCTGGCGCTCGCTGCCGCTTTCCTGCTGCTCGACGGGCATTCGTTCCAGCAGTTGTCGGATCAGTCGTGGTCGATCGGCAAGATCGTCGAGAGCGCCTGGATGACGGCGTCACTCGCGACGCTGGGCGGCGCTGTCGGAGCAGGCCTCGAGGAGGACGACATCACCCGCGCCGCGGCCTACACGCGCGAGTCGGACGAGGGCTGAGCCTCGCCTCAGTGGCGCTCCGACGAACTGTCGAAGTAGCTGATGAGCTGCAGCATCTCGGGCAGCACGTGATCGTCATCAGCGGAGTTCGCCGCGCGCAGCGCACTGATCTCGTGGTGCAGCCTCTCCATGTCGGCGTCGAGACGGCTGGCCGTGTGCGCCGCCGTCGTCAGCTCCGAGAGCAGGTGCGCGGGCACGTCGCCGTCGTACTTGTAGTAGATCTTGTGCTCGAGGCTCGCCCAGAAATCCATGGCGATGGTGCGCAACTGCACCTCGACGGGCACGGGCTGCGGGCCCGTCGACAAGAAGACCGGCACCTCGACGATGAGATGCAGGCTGCGATACCCGTTCGGCTTCGGGTGCGCGACGTAGTCCTTCTGCTCGAGCAGCGTGACGTCGTCCTGCGCGAGCAACAGGTCGCGGACGCGGTAGACATCGTGCGTGAACGAACAGATGACGCGGATGCCGGCGATGTCCGTGACGCGCGCCCGGACGTCGTCGAGGTGGCGGCAGTCGCGTTTGCGGGCCTTGCGCAGCAGCGAGTCCATCGACTTCAGCCGCGTGCTGACGCTCTCGATCGGGCTGTACCTGTCGGTGTGCGTGAACTCGCGTTGCAGCACGCGCAGCTTCGTCTCGATCTCGTCGATGGCCGAACGGTACGCGACCATGAACTGCTCGACGGCCGCGATACGCTCACGCGCCTCCTGAGCCGACAGGACGGGACGAGGCATGGGGTGCGAATCGGTCATCGGTGAGCTCCAGCACATGGTCGGGACGCCCCCAGCGTAGGCCTGCGCCCCTGCGCGTACGCTGAGCAGCCGCTCAACCCTTCGTCAGACCGCGTTCGATCATGCTGCGGGTTCGACGAACGTCATCGCGAACGCGGCTGGGCGGCTCGTATCCGCACACAGCGTCGCGTAGGGGGTGACGGGGGTTTCGGCGACGTCGGCGGGTGACGCGTCGGGCGTCGTCGTCAGCGTGGCGAGGGTGAACGGGTTGGTGATGGTCATGCGTGATCCTTCGAGTCAGGTGGCCGGTCGGCGGCGCGATGGTTCGCGGCTTCGCGTCGTGGCGAGGTGGGGATCCGGGCCGGGCGTCACGGACGCGGGGCGCGGATCATCGAGCGGCGCCGGAGAGATCTCGTCGGCTGCGTGCTCGTGTTCCACTCAACCACACGACGCGCGATTTCATGCCATCGGGGTGCGGCGTGGCGCTGTGCCCAACCGAGCGGTACGGACGGCGCGGGCTCCCGCCGCGCGTGAATTTCGGGGTTTCTTCTTAGCCTCGACGTCTTGTGAGCCGCCGTCGACGGGCGGAGGCTGACGTCGAGGCACCAAGGAGGCCACCATGACCATGACCGGGCTCGAAGCCGACACCGCCACGGCCTACCGCAGGTTCGCCACGAACGAAGCTCGCGGAAATTCGCCGATCTATGAGGCGATCTGCCTGCGCATCGCGGATGACGACGCCGTCCTCTCGCTCATCGCGACGCTGCCTGCGGTCAAGCGTCAGCCCAACCTCGTCCTGGGCGCTGCGCGCTACCTCGACGCGCCGTCCGACGATGCGTCGTCGTTCGCCGCCTGGCTGCACGAGCACTGGGACGAGGTGCGCGCGGTGGCGCTCTCGAGGGCCACCCAGACGAACGAGGTCGGGCGATGCGCGACGCTGTTGCCGTTCATCGCTGATGCGGCGCGTGCAGCGGGCGACGGCCCGATCGCGCTCGTCGAGGTCGGGTGCTCGGCCGGGCTGGCGCTCTACCCCGACCTAGACGACTACGAGTACGTCTCCGCTGGGTCCGAGGGCGGCGTTGACTCCGGCGCCTGTGGCGAACGGCCGCTGATGACGTGCGTGGTCGCCGGCGCACTCGACGAGATGGCGAACGCAACGCCGCATGCGCCGACGATCGCATGGCGTGGCGGCCTCGATCTCAACCCACTCGATGTGTTGTCCGATGACCCCGAGGCTCTCGACAACGCCCGTTGGTTGCGAGCGCTCGTGTGGCCCGGCCAGGACGAACGCGCATCGCGGCTCGCTGCGGCGATCGACACCGTCAGGCGGCACGTGACGTCGCACCCCGAGGACGCCGCGCACATCGTCCGTGGCGATGTCGTCGACGATCTCGAGCGCCTCGTCGCGCAGGTGCCGGACGAGCTGCACCTCGTGCTGTTCCACTCGGCCGTACTTGCCTAAGTCGACGATGACACCCGCACACGATTCGAACGTCGCCTGCACGAGTTGACGCATCGGCCCGGTGGTTTCACGTGGATCAGCAACGAGGCGCCCAGCGTCATGCCGGGCACGCACGACGCGGTGAGTGTGACCGTAGATCCCCGACGGGGACGGGATTCGCGAATGTGGACGAGAATCGCAGGTGGGTACGGAGCGGGGGCTCCGGCCAGGGCCACGACCAGATCGCCGAGGTGCGAGCGGGCCAACGGGTGAACGGGCGAGCGGCGGGGCGTCAGCGCACGTGGAGGGCCATGCGGAGAGTGCCGACGGCCTCGGCCATGCAGCGTCGCCCGAGGTCCGTCGCGAGGATGTTGATGAACGGGTGCACGGCGTCGGTGTGCACGCGCAACGTCGTCGCCACACCTGCGTCGGAGAGCTTGCGCGCGTAGGCGATTCCCTCGTCACGCAACGGATCGAATCCCGCGACGGCGACGTACGCCGGTGCCAGCCCGCGCTCCGCGAGCTGCTGCAGATCATCGGCCAACAGCGGTGAGACGCGCGGGTCGCGGCGCATCGCATCGACGTCGTCCGGCAGCGTTCCGCCTCCGAGGTAGTTCGCCTCGTACCAATCCATGTTGGCGCGCGTGAGGAAGTAGCCCTCGCTGAACAGTTCGTAGCTGCGCGAGCGCGGCAGCGTCAGGTCGGTGACGGGTACGAATAGCATCTGCCACGCAGGTTGCGGTCCGCCGACACGGGCGCATTCTTGCGCGACGACGGCTGCGAGGTTGCCGCCGGCCGAATCGCCTCCCACCGCAATGCGATTCGGGTCGATGCCGAGTGCGTCAGCATGTGCATGCGCCCAGCGAAACGCCGCGACGGCGTCGTCGACGGCAGCGGGGAACACATGTTCAGGAGCGAGGCGGTAGTCGACGTTGAGCACCGCCACCTCGCCGCCCGCGCACAACGCCCGAGCGACGGCGTCGTGCGTGTGATGCGATCCCAACACCCACCCGCCGCCGTGGAAGTACACCAGCAGCGGCAGCGGGTCTGCGCGAGGCTCGCGGTTGTCGACGTTCGGGGCGTCCGTGCGAGCAGCGACCGCCGCGCCGGCCTCCTCCGCGCCGGCTTCCGAGGTGCCGACTTCTCCCGCATCGGGGTCGACGACGCGCGCATGCTTGCCCACCACCGTCACGGGCGAGGGGTGCGGGCGGTACAGGCGGGCGGGGATGTCTCCCGCGCCGTACGACGAGCCGTCGAGGACGACATCTTCGACGTTCGCAACGTCAGCGAGTTCACCTGCGAAGAGCCACGATTCGGCTGCGAGAGCGTGACGGGCGTCAGCGACCGAGCGCTCGTCGAGCTCTTTGCCTCCGATGCGTCCGAGCACCTTCAACCCGACGGTGATGTCGGGGTCGAGCGCCCCACCGTCGACGATGTGCGGTTGGCCTGCGGCACGATGACGAACGGCTCGCGGCAGCGCGAGCAACGCTTCGAACGCGCGTCGCTGCGCACGATCAGCGACCGACGGGAGGAAAGGGCCATTGCCGGGAGTCACGTCTTCACTATGCCGCCTCGCGTCGACGCTGCGGGTCATAGGAATCTGTGTTCATGCGAATCGAAGCGCCGGTGGATCGCGCCGCCCCCGTGCCGCTGTCCGTGGGCTCGCGACGAATTCGGTTGAGCCCCGGAACGTCACGGGGCTCAACATCTAGGGTTGGAAGAATGGTGGAGGAGAAGCTCATTCGGGTCGCTGCGGTCGTCTTTCGGAACGCCGAAGGTCACGTGCTGACGGTCCGCAAGCGCGGCACGCAGCGGTTCATGCTGCCCGGCGGCAAGCTCGAGGACGGAGAAACGTTCGCTCAGACGGCGTCGCGTGAGGTCGAGGAGGAGCTGGGGCTCGTGGTCTCGGCGGCCGAGCTCGAGCCGCTCGGCGAGTTCCGCTCCGACGCGGCGAACGAACCAGGTTTCGCCCTCGAGTCCCACGTGTTCACCTACCCCGGAGAGCTGACGCAGACGCCGCGCGTCGCCGCCGAGATCGAGGAACTGCGGTGGTTCACGGAGGCACAGTTGCGCGAGCCGGAGGGCGACGTCGTGCTCGCTCCGATGCTCGAGTTCAACGCCGTCCCTGCGATCTTCGGCTGACGCCTCCTGCGCGTCCCTGCGTCTCAGACGCCCGCTGACGTGCGGGGGTGGCGAGGCCGGCGTCCAACGTGGGGAGGCTGATGGGCGCCGAGCCGAGGACGAATGTGACTGAAGACCGCCGATGTGGACGAAACTCGCCGTTGGGGCAGCGCTGGACATGCAAACGCCCCGGCAGTCGGCAGCGTGAGCAGATCCGACGAACCGGGGCGTCGCATGAGGGGTGAACCTCAGCCAAGAACCCACTGGCGACAAGCCTCACGAGGAGACGTTGTCGAGGCCAACCTCAGACGGAGGCCTTCTCGACCGCGTCGAGGAGCGCCTTGTCGAAGGCGGGCAGGTCGTCGGGGTTACGGCTCGTGATGAGGTTCGCGTCGATGACGACCTCTTCGTCGACCCATTCGCCGCCGGCGTTGCGGATGTCCGTCTGGAGGCTCGGGAACGACGCGACGCGCTTGCCGCGCACGACGTCGGCCTCGATGAGCATCCACGGAGCGTGGCAGATGGCCGCAAGGGGCTTGCCGCCCGTGACGAACTGGCGGACGAAGTCGACGGCTTCCGGCACGGCGCGCAGGTTGTCGGGGTTGGCGACGCCACCGGGCAGCACGAGCGCGGCGTAGTCGTTGATGTCGGCGTCCGACAGCTTGACGTCGACCTTCTGCGTGCCCGACTTCTCGAGGTGGTCGAACAGGTCCACCTCGCCCGACTCGGGCGAGATGAGGACGGGCGTGTGGCCCGCGTCGGCGACGGCCTTCCAGGGGTCGGTCAGCTCGACGCTTTCGATGCCTTCAGAACTGGTGAGGAATGCAATTTTTGCCATGTTTTCCACGATAATTCGCACGGCAGCGGCATGCAACGCCCGACGGGGTGGATGCGGCGGAACCTCCAGGCCGGCCAGGCCTGGGAGGGCTCTTCGACCCGTCGAGTCCTCGCCGCACCACGTCGCCGCCGTCGCTGCTCACCCCTACGAATCCCGTCCCCTTCGGCGATTCTCGTCCCCATGTGCGATTTTCGGTCACATTCGTCCGGGGATCTGCCACCGCCATCACCACGCGGACAGCGACGACCCGGCGCCTGATCATTGCCCGAAAGCGCGTCATGCAGGACGCGTTTTCGGGCAGACATGGCGACGGCCGCGCGGTCGCGTAGTCGCCGCACCGTCTCGACGATGACGACGACGTCGCCGGTATACGTTGCCGGACGCCGTACTTGACGTCGGACGACGGGAGCCCGATGCCGCATTCATCCATCGGCGGCCTCGTATTCTCTCTGGTGTCGACGCAGACGCCTCGTGGGCCGTCGTCCGGCGTATCGACACGACGGCCGGCATGGCGGGGCGGGTGCGCCACAATGACCCCATGGACGACGAGAGCCCCGAAGCCGCGTATCGCCTCCTCCACGAGCGGGTGACGGGCGGGTCACCCGCGGCCGGTGGTTCGTCGATCAGCGCCGCGCAGTATGACGCGGCGCGCAGCGCGTATCTCGAGGAGCGGGGCATCGTCGCCCGCGTCGGTGTGGCGGTGTGGCCGCCGACGTCGCAGACGATCCGTCAGCGCCTCGGCGGCGGGTCGTGGGCGCGCGCCGCCGAGGCGCTCGGGCTGACGGCGAACGTCGGACGCTCGCGCGGCGCTGGCTCCTTCTCCGACGACGACTACCGCGCGGCCGTCGCCGCGTTCCTCTCCGCCGCAGCCGACGACGGCCGCCCCGACGTTGCGTCGACCTCCTTCACCGCCTACGGCGCGTGGGTGAAGAGCGAATCCGACGCCGGCCGCACGGCGCCCAGTGGCGCTGCGGTGCGTCAGCACTTCGGGTCGTGGGCCGCGGCGAAGGGCGCCGTCGCGCGCGGGTGAGTCGCGCGGGTGACGAGACCGCACCGGGTGGGCCCCGATCCACTGGTTGTGTGATGCAGGTCATAGAGTGGCGGGCATCGAGCATCGTCGCTCACGCCCACCCATGGCGTGTGCGCACCCACGACCCCAGGGGAGCATCATGACCACCGTCGCGTTCATCGGCCTCGGAAACATGGGCCTGCCCATGGCGAAGAACCTCATCGCGGCAGGTTTCACCGTCCGCGGCCACGACGTCGTCGATGTCTGCCGCGCGGCTGCCGCCGACGCGGGCGTCGAGCTGGCCGGCAGCGCGCCGGAGGCCATGGAAGGCGCCGACGCCGTCATCACGATGCTGCCCAAGGGCGAGCACGTGCGCGTCGTCTACTTCGGAGCTGCTCAGGCGGCCGACGGCTCCCAACCCTCGAACGATGACGGCATCCTCGCCCATGCGACGCCGGAGCAGATGCTCATCGACTCCTCGACCGTCGACATCGCGACCTGCCAGGCCGTGCACGACGCGGCCGCCGCGCAGGGCCTGCACTTCGTCGACGCGCCCGTCAGCGGCGGAATCTCCGGCGCCGAGGCCGGCTCGCTGACGTTCATGGTCGGCGGTGCGGACGCCGACGTCGAACGTGCGCGCCAGTTCATCGAGCCCATGTGCGGCAACTTCTTCGCCACGGGCGGCCCGACGACGGGTGAGGCCGCGAAGATCGTCAACAACATGATGCTGTTCGTCGCCGTGCAGGGCCTCTCGGAAGCGGCCACACTCGCGAAGAAGCTCGGCCTCGACGCGAAGACGTTCCACCAGATCGCGAGCGTCTCCTCGGGCAACTCGTGGGCGCTGCAGACGTGGTATCCCGTGCCCGGCGTCGTCGAGACGGCCGCGGTCAACAACGAGTTCGCCGCGTCGTTCCGCGCGGATCTGGCGCTCAAGGACATCGGTCTCGCCCTCGCTGCCGCGGCCGATCACGGCCTGCACCTGCCCGCGACGGGCCTGTCCGCGCAACGCCTCGCCGAAGCCGTCGACGGTGGTGGCGGCGAGCTCGACTGCACCGTCGTCATCGCCGCCGTCGACCCTGACGCCGAAGGCCTGCCCGAGGGCTACGTCCACGGCGGCGCACGCCGCGACGCCTGACCGCGCGCCCGCGCGAGTCGCGTGGCCACGGACGACCAGCCCCGGCCCGACGCGGCACCATCGCTGGCCCCACGCGCCACCACCACCGAGCCCGACGCGGCGCTCGCACCACTGACCACCCAGAACCCCGCAGACAGCCACGAGCACATCGCGGGACCCACGAGACGAAGGTGTGAACCATGAGTGACATCAAGCAGATCGGCCACTGGATCAACGGCGGCGAGGTCGCCGGAACCGGCCGAGAACAGGACGTGTTCAACCCCGCGACGGGTGAGGTGAGCGGTCGCGTCGCGCTCGCGAGCGTCAGTGACCTCGAGCAGGCCGTCGACGCCGCACGTGCCGCCCTGCCGGCCTGGCGCGCGACCGGCCTGACGAAGCGCGCCGCCGTCATGTTCAAGCTGCGCGAGATCGTCACGGCGAAGAGCGACGAACTCGCGCGCATCATCACGGCTGAGCACGGCAAGGTCGTCTCGGACGCCGCGGGCGAGGTCGTGCGCGGCCTCGAGAACGTCGAGTACTGCGCGGGCCTCATGCACCACCTCAAGGGCGAGTTCTCCGAGCAGGTCTCCTCGGGCGTCGACGTCCACTCGGTGCGCCAGCCCGTCGGCATCGTCGCGTGCATCACGCCGTTCAACTTCCCGGCCATGGTGCCGCTGTGGATGGTGACGACGGCGATCGCGTGCGGCAACACCGTCATCCTCAAGCCGAGCGAGCGCGACCCCTCCGCCGCGCTGTGGATCGCGCAGGCGTTCAAGGACGCAGGCCTGCCCGACGGCGTGCTCAACGTCGTCAACGGCGACAAGGAGGCCGTCGACGGCATCCTCGACCATGACGACATCAAGGCCGTCTCCTTCGTCGGGTCCACGCCGATCGCGCAGTACATCTACGAGCGCGCCTCCAAGAACGGCAAGCGCGTGCAGGCCCTCGGCGGCGCGAAGAACCACATGGTCGTCATGCCGGACGCCGACCTCGATGCCGCCGCCGACGCCGCCGTCAGCGCCGCGTACGGCTCGGCGGGCGAGCGCTGCATGGCCGTGTCGGTGCTCGTCGCCGTCGGTGAGGTCGCCGACCCGCTCGTCGACAAGATCGCCGAGCGCATGGGCAAGCTCGTCATCGGTGACGGCTTCGACGAGCGCTCCGAGATGGGTCCGCTCATCACGCGCGAGGCGCGCGACCGTGTCGCCTCGTACGTCGCCGGCGCCACCCACGAGGGTGCGCGCGTCGTCGTGGATGGCCGCGAGAAGCACTTCGACGAGAGCGGCTTCTTCATCGGCACGAGCCTCGTCGACCACGTCAAGCCCGGCATGAAGGTCTATGACGAGGAGATCTTCGGCCCGGTGCTGTCGGTCGTGCGCGTCGAGACGTTCGAGGACGCCGTCGAACTCATCAACGCGAACCAGTTCGCCAACGGCGTCGCGATCTTCACGCGTGACGGCAAGAGCGCCCGCGAGTTCGAGTTCGCCATCGAGGTCGGCATGGTCGGCGTCAACGTGCCGATCCCGGTGCCCGTCGGCTCGTTCAGCTTCGGCGGCTGGAAGAAGTCGCTGTTCGGCGACACCCACATGTACGGCGCGGAGGCGTTCAACTTCTACACGCGCCGCAAGGTCGTCACGACGCGCTGGCCCGACCCGACGCAGAGCCAGGTCGACCTCGGGTTCCCGACGAACTGACGATCGATGCCACGAGGCCGGGTGCAGCTCGCGTGTTTCACGTGAAACATGCGAGACGCACCCGGCTTTCTCGAGCGCCACACCGACGCGCCACTCTCCCGTGTGCAAGCCCCGTCTTACGTGCGGGTCGTGACCAGAGCGTCATGACTGGCCACCCTTGAACGCGTTGCAGATGTACTGCGCCGACCCTCCATGGGGGGAGAGCTGCGTAACGCTGCCTGCCGCCACGCCGATGTACCACACGGTACGAAGCATGCCCGCGCGGTCGAGGAGGTGTCATGGGTCAGCTGCTCCACCTCACCCGTGCGCGCCGGGCGCTCGTCGCCGCCGGGTGCATCGGCGCCCTCGTCTTCACCGCCGCACCGACGGCCGAAGGGGGCCGCACCCTTCAGGCGGCCGGCGCCAACCCGACGTCACGCACCGGGGTGCTCATCGAACCCTCCGACGATGGGGACGAAGCGCACTTCTGCACCGCCTCGGTCGTCCACAGTGAGAGCAAGGACGTCATCATGACGGCCGCGCACTGCCTCGGCGGCAAGTCCGACGACCTCGTGTTCGTCCCGCAGTACTCGGGTGGGGCTCGCCCGTTGGGCACGTGGAAGGTGAAGGCCGCGTTCCTCGACTCCGCATGGATGGAAAATCAGGATCCCGACGCCGACGTCGCGTTCTTGAGCATCGAGACGCACGGCAGCGGCAAGAACGTCCAGCACATCGAGGACGCCACGGGCGCCTACGAGCTGGAGGTCGGGCGCTCCCGCGCGGCCGGCAAGCCAGTCTCCGTCCAGTCGTACAACAACGACTCCGACATGCCGATCGTCTGCCAGACCACCGTTCTCGACGACGACAACGACCCCGTCTTCCACTGCGACGGCTACTCGACGGGCAGCAGCGGCTCGCCGTGGGTCACGACCGTGACGAGCAAGGGCCACAGCGAGCAGCAGGTCATCGGCCTCATCGGCGGTCATCATCAGGGCGGCTGCTACACGCACACGTCCTACAGCCCGGCGTTCGACTCGCGCGATCTCGTGCTGCTCGCCCGCGCCGACGCCGGTGGCGCCGGCGACACGGCCCCCACGCCCGGCGACGACGGCTGCTGACACGCCGCGTCTCACCACGGCCTGCTCGCCTGGCAACCCGCTGATCGCGCATCTTCCGAGACGCGCGAACTGACGACCGTCACCCGATGACGATGCCCTGCGCCGCTGCGACGGCGAGCGCCGCGTCGACGTCCATGCGGGTCTGCGCGAAGCGTGCCTGGGCGAGATCGATGCCGTCGACGCGGGCGCCGCGCAGGTCGGCGTCCCGTAGGTCGGCTCCGCGCAGGGTGGCGCCGCTGAGGTCGGCGTCGGCGAAGACCGTTCTGCGCAGGGACGATTCGCTGAGGTCGGCGTCGCTGAGGCGGGCGCCGGTGAAGTCGAGGCCGTCGAGTTTCTGCTGACGCATCGTCACCATCGCCCACTGCCCGCCGACGATCGTCGTGTGGCGCCACCCGCAGTCGGCGAACGTCGAACCGGTCATCTTGCAGCCGTCGAGCGTCGTCATCGCGAACGAGCAGCCGCTCAGTGTGGCGCCGGTGAACGCGACCCGCTCGAGTGTGGTGTCGTTGAAGCGGCAGTCGAACAGGGCGCATCCTTCGAACGTCACGTCGACGAGGTTCTTCTCCGTGAAGTCGCACGCCGTGAACCGACAGTCGACGAAGCGGGCCCCGTCGAGGTCGCGCTCGTAGAAGTCGACCTCGACGAACCGTTCGCCGCGCGTCGTGTCACTCATGCGTCCATACTCGCATCGCGCGCCGCGCGTCCGTCGCAAGGATGACGCGGGCTCCGTCGCGCGGATGAATCCTCGGTGTCGGGAGGATGAGATGACACGCCGATGCGGCCTGACGCGGCGTGAGCCTCCTAGGGTTGAGACCATGATCACAGTAGAGGGGTTGACCAAGGTCTACGGGAACACCGTGTCGGTCGACAACGTCAGCTTTCAGGCCAAGCCGGGTCGTGTGACCGGCTTCCTCGGCCCGAATGGCGCTGGCAAGTCGACGTGCATGCGGATGATGACGGGGCTGACACCGCCGACGCGGGGTCACGCCACCATCCTCGGCAAGGACTACAGCAAGCTCGATAACCCGGGCCGTCACGTCGGCGTCCTGCTCGACGCGAGCGCGCAGCACGGGGGCCGCACCGGCCGTGAGGTGCTCACGCTCGGCGCCAAGACGATGGGGCTCGGCACCGACCGTGTCGACGAGATCCTCGACGTTGTCGGCCTGACGCCTGCGGAGGCGAAGCGACGCGTCGGCGACTACTCGCTCGGCATGCGTCAGCGCCTCGGCATCGGGCACGCCCTGCTCGGTGACCCCGAGGTGCTCATCCTCGATGAGCCGGCCAACGGCCTCGACCCGGCGGGTATCCGCTGGATGCGTGGCCTCCTGCGCTCCTATGCCGAGCGTGGCGGCACCGTGCTGCTGTCGAGCCACCTGCTGCACGAGGTGGAGCAGATCGCCGACGACCTCGTCATGATCGGCCGCGGCCGCATCGTGCGTCAGGGCACGAAGCAGGAGCTGCTGCGCGGTGCGGGCACGAACGCCGCGAGCACCGACGACGCCGCCCTCGCCTCCGCGCTGGAGGCCGCTGGCATCCAGGTCCAGCGCACGCAGACCGGCATCCACACGACGGTCGAGCCCATCGAGGTCGGGCGCGTCGCAGCCCAGCACGGCATCGTCCTCGTTCAGCTCGGCGCCGCCGGTGGCTCCGGCCTCGAAGAGATGTTCCTCAACCTGACCGCCGCCGACTCTCGAGAGGTTGCGCGATGAGTACCCCCATGAACCCCAACCAGCCGCAGGGCGGAGCGCACTACCCGCCGCAGCAGCAGCCCGCTATGGCGGGCGCTCCGCACATGCAGGCGCAGGGCGGGCAGCCCGCGCCGCAGCAGGGCAGTGCAGCTCCGGCGCACTCACGTCTTCCGAGGCGCCTCGGTGACGAAGGCCGCACCTCCCCGGTCTCCTTCGGGCGCCTCTTCGGCGTCGAGATGCGCAAGATGGTCGACACCCGCGCGGGCAAGTGGCTGCTCATCGCCATGGGCGTCCTCATCATCATCGCGTCCATCGCGGTGATGTTCGGTGGACGCGAGTCGGCGCCGCGGTTCGGCAACTTCGTCGCCGCTGCCGGTATCCCGATGGGTTTCCTCCTGCCCATCCTCGGCATCCTCACCGTCACGAGTGAGTGGTCGCAGCGGACGGCGCTCGTCACGTTCACGCTGGAACCGCGCCGCTCACGCGTCGTCCTCGCCAAGTGGGCCGTGGGCCTGCTGTTCGGCGCCCTCTCCATCATCTTTGCGTTCGCGATCGGTGCAGCGACGACGCTCATCGCCCAGGCGGCGTTCGGTCACGACGCCAACTGGACGATGTCGTGGGGCGCCGTGGGCGGCAACGTGCTGGCGCAGCTCATCGCGGTCTCGATCGGTATCGCATTCGGCCTGGCTTTCCAGAACACCCCGGCCGCGATCTGTTCGTACCTGTTCATCCCGATCCTCGTGAGCATCGTGACGTCGTTCGGCGAGACGATGCGCAAGGTCGGTGAGTGGATCGACCTCAACCTCACGACGCAGCCGCTCTACGACGGCACGATGTCGAACGAAGGGTGGGCGAAGTTCGCCGTCGCGCACGTGCTGTGGCTCGTGGTTCCGATGGTCATCGGATTCATCCGCCTCAACAAGCGAGAGGTGAAGTCGTCCTGACCCAGGTCGACTGACCGTCCGGCGGGCCTCGGTCGCCGACGGGAGCAAAACACCCTCGGTGGGAGCGTCACGGCGCTCCCACCGAGGGTTTTTCGCGCTCCCATCGCCCGAGCCGTTCATGTCCCGTTCGCGCCGGCGACTCGCCGTCGTCAGCTCGGAGGCGTGGGATGCAGGGGCTGCCCGCACCCTGACTTGGAGGATTCACGTGAAACATCGCACCCCGGCCGCCCTTGCTGCTCTCGCCTGCCTCGCAGGCATGGCTCCCACTCAGGCGGTTGCGGCCTCTGACGGCGCGAAGCATCATGCGGGCTACACCTTCGCCGTCATCGGGGACGTCCCCTACGGCCAGGCGCAGATCGAGGCGTTCCCGAAGTGGGTCGACGAGATCAACGCCGACCCCGACGTGCGACTCGTTCAGCACGTCGGCGACATCAAGAACGGCTCGACGCGCTGCGACGACAGCTACTTCGCCTCGATCAAGAAGCAGTTCGACCGTTTCCGCGACCCGCTCGTCTACACCCCCGGCGACAACGAGTGGACCGACTGCCACCGCCCGAACAACGGGTCGTACAACCCCTTGGAGCGCCTCTCTGCCGTCCGATCCTCGTTCTTCGCGAAGAAGAACACGACGAACGGGCGCCCCCAGCACATCGACGGCGTCAACCGCGCCTTCCCGGAGATCGTGACGTGGCGCAAGGCGAAGGTGAGCTTCGCCGCGCTGCACGTCGTCGGGTCGAACGACGACCTCGCGCCGTGGACCGGTATCGGCGAGAAGGCGGCGACGCCCGCGCAGGTTGCGGAGCAGAAGGCGCGGATGAACACCAACCTGGCGGCGCTGCGCTCGACGTTCGCCGACGCGAAGAACCACAAGTCCCGCGCCGTCGCGGTCTCTCTCCAGGCGGACATGTTCGACCCGACGTACGACGTGCCGCACGAGAACAACACGGCGTTCACGCCGCTCGTCGCCGAACTCATCAAGCAGTCGAACGCGTTCCATGGCCCCGTCTACCTCATCAACGGCGACTCGCACGTCTACACCAGCGACCGGCCATTGGCGAGCGGATCGCGGTGGCTCTCGTTCTACGGCGTCAAGGTCAGCGCGAACAACCTCACCCGCATCACGGTGGACGGTTCGGACAACAACAAGGACTGGCTCAAGGTGAGTGTGACCGATTCACCCGCAGTCCTCGAGTGGAGCCGCGTCCCCTACCGGACGCAGGCCGGCTGACCGACGGGAGCATTTCCGCCCACGGGAGCAGGACACCCTCGGTGGGAGCTTCGTAACCCTCCCACCGAGGGTGTTTCGCTCCCATGGCCTGGGGCGCTCCGTCGAGGGACGCGTCACCGGCTCGCGAGCCGCTTCCACTCGTCAGTGCTGACATTGCCACCCGTGACGACGACGGCGACCGAACCGCCCTGCGCTTCCCCGTCCCGCTCCTGACGAGCACGCAGCCCTGCGAGTGACGCAGCTCCGGCGCCCTCGGCGAGCAGGTGGGCGTGGGTGGCGAGCAGGTGCGCGGCGTCGTCGATGGCGTCGTCCGGCACGAGTTCGAACGCGGCGAGTCCGACATTGCCTGCCGTGCCGCGCGAGCCGCGCAGGACGCTCTGCGGCGTGGCGAAGCCGCATCCCGTGGCCAGCCCGCTGACGCGGGTGTTGGCCTCTCGGGAGACTTCCGCCTCGCCGACCCACGACTCGTAGGCGGCAGAGGCGCCGACCGCCTGAACCCCGATGATGCGCACGTGCGGGGCGATGGCGTCGCGCACGAGGCAGGCGCCGGCGGCGCCGGAGCCGCTGCCGATCGGCACGTAGATCTCGTCGATGCCCGGGTTCGACTGCAGCAGTTCGAGATACGCCGTCGCGTGGCCGTGGATGATCGCCGGGTCGTTGCCCGGATTGACGAACCTCATGCCGCTCGTCTCCGCAAGGTGGCGGGCGTGAGCGGATGCCTCGGCGAGCGTCGGGCCCTCGATGACGACGTCGGCGCCGAGGGCGCGCACCGCGTCGACCTTGACGCTCGGCGCGCACGCGGGCATGACGATGACGGCGCGCGTCCCGGCCACGCGTGCCCCGAACGCGATCGACTGCGCGTGGTTTCCCGTGGAACAGGTGACGAGACCGGCGGAACGCTCGTCGGCGTCGAGACGGCTCGCGAGCGTGAGGCCGCCACGCACCTTGAACGAGCCAGTCGGGTTCATGTTCTCGTGCTTGACGGCCGACACAGCACCTGGTCTGACGTTCGACATCGTCGAGGTCGAACCGCGGGAAGCCGCCGCGTTGCTGCGCTCGGGGCAGGTCGACGTCGCCATCACGTTCGCCTATTCCGGGCAGCACTTCGATGACGACGTCACCGTTGAGCACCTCGGGTGGGACGCGTTGCACCTCGTCGAGCCGTCTCGTTCGGTTGGCGGCACGATCGCGGAGGGGCGCGCCTCCGGCGAGAGGGAAGCGACGGGCCTGCGGCCGGAAGAACTGCGAAAGTTCTCCGACGACCGGTGGATCGCGGGCTGCGAGCGCTGCCGCACAGGGCTGCTCGACCTGTGCGCCTCCGTCGGAATCGGGCCCGACATCGGCTTCGCCAGTGACGACGTCGTCGCCGTACAAGCTCTCGTGGCAGCGGGTTTCGGGGTGACGTTGCTGTCTGCACTCGCGCTCGCGGGCCACCGCAACCCAGGCGTCGTCACGCACCCCGATGTCGGTGCGGGCCGAGAACTGCACGTCGCGACGTACGGCGCACCGCCGCGCCCGGCCGCCGTCGAGGAGGTCGTGCAGACGCTGCTCGGCCTGTCGTGGAGCGCGTGACGAAAGGTTGAGCCGTGTCTCGACGGCGCGTCGATCGTGAGGGTCTGCAGTGATCGGTTGCGCGGCGCTCATTGCCCGAGAACGCGTCGTGTCTGACGCGTTTCCGGACGATGTTCGCAGGCGCTGGGCGTCAGGGCGGGCCATCCAGGCCGAAGACTCCGCCGAACGGATCGATGAGCTGGCAGATGCTGCGCCCGCCGCCGATCGTGAGCGGCCCCCGATGATGCTCGGCTCCCGCATCGAGAAGCGCCTCGCGATGGGTGCGGAGATCGCCCGTCGCGAAGTAGGCAACGACGCTGGTACCGAACGGGTTGCGCTCGACGTCGGCGGGGTGGAAGCCGATCTCGACACCATCGACCTCGACGAACCAGAACCCCGAATCAACCTGCACGGCAGTCGATTCCACGCGTAAGACGCGCTCGGCGTACCACCGGCATGACGTCTCTGGGTCTCGCGCAAAGATCATGACGCCGCGAAGTGGGTGGGTGTGCTCGTGGGTCGTCATGGCCCCAGGTTGCCACGGTCGGACGGTGAAGATGGTCGCGACTCGACCACGCCGTCGCGAACGAATGTGACCGTGAATCGCAGATGTGCACACAGCCGTCGGCTTGAGAACTCGGGGCGCGCCGCGAGGGGGGGCGGGTCGTTCACGCGATGTTCATGCGGCCCGCTGTTGGACATGGCGACCAGAGACGCTAATATGGAGTCATTCCAGTTAAGGAATGCTTGCGGCGGCGCCACGCTCGCCGCCGATCCCCAAACGCGAAGGAGCATGACGTGTCGCTCATCAACACGACCATCAAGCCGTTCAAGGCCACCGCTTTCAAGCAGGGCGAATTCGTCGAGGTCTCCGAGGCCGACGTCGCCGACAAGTGGAGCATCTTCTTCTTCTACCCGGCCGACTTCACGTTCGTCTGCCCGACCGAGCTCGGCGACCTCGCCGACTACTACGACGAGCTGCAGAAGCTCGGCGTCGAGGTCTTCTCCGTCTCCACCGACACCCACTTCACGCACAAGGCGTGGCACGGCTCGTCCGAGACGATCGGCAAGATCAACTACGCGATGATCGGCGACCCGACGCTGCAGATCTCGCGCAACTTCGAGATCCTGCGTGAGGACGAGGGCCTCGCCAACCGCGGCACCTTCCTCGTCGACCCCGACGGTGTCATCCAGTTCACCGAGGTCACCTCCGAGGGCATCGGCCGCAACGCCGCCGAACTCGTCCGCAAGGTCAAGGCCGCCCAGTACATCCGCAACCACCCGGGCGAGGTCTGCCCCGCCAAGTGGGAAGAGGGCGCCGACACGCTCGCCCCGAGCCTGGACCTCGTCGGCAAGATCTGAGTTCAGCCCTTTGCAGGATCAAATTGAACTCAGTTGGGCCCTCTTGACCTGGCTCCTCAACGCTCACACTGGAGGCTTCGCAAGGTCAGCCTCCAGGCTCGCTTGATCGTCGCCAGGTCGTAGCCGGTCGCCGCCTCGCCGTGATCACCGAACGAGTTCGCACGCTCACTCGTTCGCCTCCGACGGCGGGGCGGCGCCCGGCCTGGCGTGATCGCCTGAGAGCTGGCCCCGCGTGGAGACTTTTCCGCTCTCGACTGTGGGGCTCATGCTGCTGGCAGCGCCCGCCCGCCTGAGGACTGAAACTCGGCATGGCGGAGTTTCAGTCCGCAACGCCCCGGTTGAGGTCCGAAACCCTGCAATGCAGAGTTTCGGACCTCAGGCCGCGGGTGGAGGGTGACGAGAACGCCCCCAAGGCTCTCGTCCCTCTCCACTCGTGACCTGCCCCGCCCCGGTCGCCCGCCGTGGGCTCACAAGACCTTCTCGCCAGACCTTCTCTCCACAGATTCTTGACACACCGCCCCGTTCGGGCCAACCCGTACCTTTTTCGTCCCCTCGCCGACACCAGGAGGCACCCCATGGCCGTTCTCGACGCCAACATGACAGCCCAGCTGCAGCAGCTGCTCGGCAACCTTCGTGAACCGATCGTGCTGCGCGCCAGCCTCGACGACTCCGACAAGTCGAAGCAGACCGAAGAGCTCCTCAGGGAGATCGAGGCGCTGCACGACAAGGTGAGCTATGAGCGCAGCGACGACAACGAGCGTCGCCCGAGCTTCGAGATCGCTCGCGCCGGCACGGACGTCGGCGTCCACTTCGCGGGCCTGCCGATGGGGCATGAGTTCACGTCGCTCGTCCTCGCGTTGTTGCAGGTCGGCGGCCACCCCGTCAAGGTCAGTGACGAGCAGGCGCAGCAGATCCGTGACATCGAGGGCACGTTCTACTTCGAGACATACATGTCGCTGACGTGCCAGAACTGCCCCGACGTCGTGCAGGCACTCAACGCGATGAGCGTGCTCAACCCGAACATCCACCACATCGCGATCGAGGGCGGCGCGTTCCAGGACGAGATCGAGGCGCGCGACATCAAGGCCGTCCCGACCGTCTACCTCAACGGTGAGGTCTTCGGTCAGGGCCGCATGACCGTCGAAGACTTCATCAGCAAGCTCGACACCGGCGCCGACGCGAAGGCCGCGGCGAAGCTCAGCGAGAAGGAGCCGTTCGGCGTCCTCGTCATCGGTGGTGGCCCCGCGGGCGTCGCGGCCGCGATCTACACCGCACGCAAGGGCATCCGCACCGGCCTCGTCGCCGAGCGCATCGGCGGCCAGGTGCTCGACACGAACGCCATCGAGAACTTCATCTCGATGCCGTACACGGAGGGCCCCAAGCTCGCCGCCGCGCTCGAGGCGCACCTGCACGAGTACGAGATCGACGTGATGAAGGCGCAGAAGGTCGCGTCCATCACCGACGAGGACGGCCTCAAGAAGGTCGTCACCGAGACGGGCGCCGCACTGCGCGCCAAGCAGGTCATCCTCGCGACGGGTGCCCGCTGGCGTCGCATGGGCGTCCCGGGCGAGGAGGAGTACCGCAACAAGGGCGTCACCTTCTGCCCGCACTGCGACGGTCCGCTGTTCAAGGGCAAGAGCGTCGCCGTCATCGGTGGCGGCAACTCGGGCGTCGAGGCTGCGATCGACCTGGCGGGCGTCGTCGGGCACGTCACCGTCGTCGAGTTCCTCGACACGATGCGCGCCGATGACGTGCTGCAGCGCAAGCTCAAGTCGCTGCCCAACGTCGACATCATCCTGTCGGCCGCGACGAGTGAGGTCGTCGGCGACGGCAAGGGCGTCACCGGCCTGACGTACACCGACCGCGAGACCAACGAGAGCAAGAGCATCGACGTCGAGGGCGTGTTCGTCCAGATCGGCCTGCTGCCGAACACCGAGTTCCTCGACGGTGTCGTCGACCTCAACGAGCGCAAGGAGATCGTCATCTCCGACCGCGGTGCGACGTCCGACCCGGCCATCTTCGCCGCCGGCGACGTCACGACCGAGCCGTACAAGCAGATCGTCGTCGCCGAAGGCTCCGGCGCGACGGCCGCACTCGGCGCGTTCGACGCGAGCATCCGCGGCTGATCCGTCAGCGTGTTTCACGTGAAACGTCCCGGTCACCCTGAGGTGGCCGGGACGTTCTGCGTCGATGCTCCCTGACGCAGTTGCGCGGGTCGGATGCCCCATCTCGATTGCGTTGACGACGGGCACGAACCTGCGCGTCCAGGAAGTGAGGCAGCCAAGCCGGGGGCTTCCACAGGGTTCATCTGAGCCTGGGCATCCCAAACGCTGGCCGACATCATCAGGACACTGACGGCGAACGGTCGAGCCGCCGCCCGCGCGTCGATAACGAACAGGTCACGCCTGGTTGCTACCGTGTTGCGTCATCCAATCCACGCCGGGAAGCCCTGGAGGCGCCATGCTCGAGCAGCTGCAGCTCATCCTCAAGGCCCTTCCCTGGACAGGCCCGGCCGTGCTCGGCGGGTTCGTCCTCGCGCTGCTGACGACGTTGCTCTTCCCGACGCGCCGCTCACGCGCCGATCGGCTCGGGTTCGCGCTGCTGACGTGGTGTCTCGTCGTCGCGGCCGTCGTGACGTTGAGCCCGGTCAAGAACGACTACTTCGGGGTGCCGGCGGCGGGCTGCGACTGGTCGGTATGGCGGCCTCTCGCCCGTGAGTACTGGTTCAGCGCCGGCTCGCGGCCCCCGAACGTGTGGCTGTTCCTGCCTGCGGGCGTCGGCGTCATGCTGCTCGACGGCGTGTGGCGCAAGATCCTCGGCGTCATGGTGTTGTTCGCGCTGCCGCCGGGAATCGAGACGCTGCAGGATCTCTACCCCGAACTCAAGCGCAGTTGCTCGAGCCAGGACGTCGTCGACAACTGGACGGGTCTCGTGCTCGGCCTGACGCTCGGGCTCGTGCTGGCGATCCTCCTCGCGATCGCGCGTGCCATCTCGCGCGCCTCACGGCGTCGGCGTGAGCGCCGCGCGGGAGTGCTCGAGGGTGGCTCTGCGCAAGGTGCGCACCCGGCGGACGCTCGCACCGACGACGCATCGCGCGCCGACGATCGTCCCCTCCCGCTCGGTGGCCGCGCCGACAGTCGCCAGTACGACGACTTCCGTGACTTCGACGACACGCCCAGCTCGACGCGGTGGTACGAGCGCTCGGGTGAAGCCGCCGTCGACCACACCCCGCCCTACGGCACGTCACGCGACGAGGCCCGGACGCAGGCCTTCCGTCCCGTACGCGCCGACAACGGCGATGACGACGCCCGGACGCAGGCCATGCGCCCCGGACGTGCCGGTCGTGACGTCGGCACTGACGGCGGCGCGAGCGCGACGCGCCATGGGCGCGGCGGAGACGACGACACCGAGATCATTCGGCGCACATGACCCCGAACAAGGGGACGAACGAAGCCAGGCGACCGTCGCAGGTCCGCCCCACCGGCCCGGCCATGCCAGCTGACAGCGACCGCGGTTCGACCGCCTACCTCGCGCGCGTGCGTCAGGGATGGCGTCGGCTGACACCGCGCCAGGCGTTCGACGAGCAGCAGCGTGGGGCCGTCATCGTCGACACGCGGACGGCGGAGCATCGCGCCGAGAGCGCGAACATCCCGGGTGCGCTCGTCATCGACCGCACGGTGCTCGAGTGGCGTCTCGATCCGAGCAACGCGTGGCGCATCCCGGAGGCGAGCAGCTGGCAGACGCGGTACATCGTCATCTGCCGCCACGGTTTCTCCTCGAGCGTCGCGGCGCGGGCGCTGCAGGACGTCGGGCTCGTCAACGCGACCGACGTCATCGGCGGGTACGCAGCCTGGGTCGAGGCGCGTCTGCCGACGACGCACGCCCCCGCCGACGTCCGCTTCTGAGCCGTGCACACCTGCGATTCTGGGTCACATTCGTCCCCGGCGCCCCGCGGCCGTAGCCGCGTCCTTACGCTTCACGCATGAACTTGACGCGCGTGGCCGTGGTCGGCGCCGGACCCAACGGCCTCGCCGCGGCCGTGACGCTGGCGCGCGCCGGGCTCGCCGTCGACGTCTTCGAACGCAACGGGTGGACGGGCGGTGGCGCGGCCACCCGCGAACTCAGCCTGCCGGGCTTTCGCCACGACGTCGCGAGCGCCGTCCACCCGATGGCGCTCGCGAGCCCGTTCTTCCAGGAGTTCGACCTTGCGCGGCGCATCGACCTCGTCGTGCCCGAGGCCTCGTTCGCACATCCGTTGCCGGGGGGCCGCAGCGGCATCGGGTATCGCGACCTTGACCGTGCGGCCGACGCACTCGGCGCGGACGGTGACGCCTACCGCTCCTTCCTCGGCCCCGTCGTCGAGCGCCTGCGCGGCGTCACCGACATGACGATGAACACGCTGCTGCGGGTGCCACGCGACCCGATCGCGGCGGCCGTCTACGGCGCGCGCGTCCTGGAGGCGGGCACGCCCGCATGGTCACGCCGGTTCGTCGAGGACGTCGCCCCGGCGATGCTGACGGGGTGCGCCGCGCACACGATCGGCCGCCACCCCACTCTCGCCATGGCCGGTGGCGGGCTCGTGCTGAGCGCAACCGCGCACGCGCAGGGTTGGCCGGTGCCGGTCGGCGGTTCACAGACGATCGTCGACGCGCTCGTCGCGGACCTCGAGGCGCACGGTGGGCGCGTCCACCTCGGGCGGGAGGTCACCGATCTCGCGCAGCTCGACGAGTACGACGCGGCCGTGCTCGACGTCGGCGTCCCCGCGTTCCTGACGATGGCCGCCGCGCGCCTGCCCGATCGCTACCGGCGCGCTCTCGAGCGGTTCAAGCCGGGCAGCGGCGTGAGCAAGGTCGACATGGCGCTCGCCGGGCCGGTCCCGTGGAGCGATCCGCGCATCGGCGAGGCCCCCACGGTGCACCTCGGCGGCACACGCGAGCAGATCGCGGCGGCGGAGAACGACGTCGCGCGCGGGCGGGTGCCCGAGCGTCCCTACGTTCTGGCCGTGCAGCCGAGTATCGCCGATTCCACGCGCGCGCCGGCCGGGCAGGCGACGTTCTGGGCGTACGTTCACGTGCCGTTCGACAGCGACGTCGACGCCACCGAGGCCGTCCTCGCCGCCGTCGAGGAGCACGCCCCGGGTTTCCGTGACCTCGTGCTCGCCTCAACAGCGACGCGCGCCGACGAGTTCGCGGCAGCCGTCAGTCCCAACTTCGCGGGCGGCGACTTCGCGAGCGGCGCCGTCACGATGACGCAGATGCTCAAGCGTCCCGTCGTGTCACCGACGCCCTGGCGCACACCCGCCGACGGTGTCTACCTCGCCTCGGGAGCGACGACGCCGGGCCCCAGCGTCCACGGCATGTGCGGCTGGCACGCGGCGCGAACCCTGCTGCACGACAACGGAATCCCCGCCCCGAACCTCGCGCCCACCTCGGCCGCTGAACCGTCACCATGCCCAGGGAGGCGTGCCCTCGCACGCACCGCCACCACCATCGTCGAGGCCATGCCGACATCGGCGACACGGGCGGCATCGGCCACCCGAGTTGCGCGCTTCGGCCCACAGGCGGCGTCGCAGGCGGCACACTGGCAGATCGAAGCTGCCACGACGAAAAGGGGTCAGATGATGTCCGAGACGAGGCCGAAGCAGATCCACGCGTTCACCGACGATGCGCTCGGTGACATGGACGCGACAGCGCTCGCCGACGCCATCGACTCGGGCCGCGTCAGCGCGACGGAGGCCGTCGAGGCTGCGCTCGCGCGCGCCGAGAAGGTCGACGGGGTGCTCAACGCCATCGAGTTCATCGATGCCAAGCGCGCCCGTCAGCGTGCTGGTCGTATCGACGCGGGCCTCGGAGGTGGGCGCCACGATCATCCGGACGCCGCGCTGCGCGGCGTGCCGAGCGCGTTCAAGGACAACGTCGTCGTCGCCGGCGTGCCGATGACGCAGGGTTCGGAGGCGATGCCGCGCGTCAGCAGCCGCCGCAGCGGCAAGGTCGTGACGCAGATCCTCGGCACGGGCATCGTCCCCATCGGCACGACGACGATGCCGCCGTTCGGCTGGACGGCGACGACGGAACGCCCTGGCGGCAACGTCACGCGCAACCCGTGGGACACGTCGCGCAGTTCGGGCGGTTCCTCCGGCGGTTCGGCGGCGCTCGTCGCGTCGGGCGTCGTCCCCATCGCGCACGGCAACGACGGTGGTGGCTCGATCCGCATTCCCGCCGCGACGTGCGGCCTCGTCGGCCTCAAACCGACGCGCGGGCGCCTCATCATCGGTGAGAGTTCCGCGCAGATGCCGGTGAAGATCGTCACCGACTCGGTGCTGACGCGCACGGTGCGCGACACCGTCACGTTCTTCGAGGACGCCCAGCGCGTGCACCCGGCGCGCCGCCTACCGCCGATCGACGTCACGTCGCACCCCGAGCTGACGCGCCCGCTGCGCATCGGGTTCATGCACGACAGTCCGTTCGCGCCTCCGTCGGATGCACCGACGCGAGCCGCCGTCGACACGGCTCTCACGATGCTGGGCGGGCTCGGGCACGACATCGTCGACTGGCAACCGACGATTCCCGAGTCGTTCCAACAGGATTTTCTCGACTACTGGGGTTTCCTCGCGTTCAACACGGTGGCGGGCGGCAAGCGCCTGTTCCACAAGGATTTCGACGCGAGCAAGCTCGACCCGTTGACGCTCGGGCTCGCGCAGATGGGACGCCGCCGGCTCGCGCACGCGCCGAAGTTCCTCGCGCGTCTGCAGGCGTCGGGTCGTGTGTACCGTTCGCAGATGGCGAGCGGCCCCGATGTCTTCGTCTCACCCGTCCTCGCCCACGTCGCACCCGAGATCGGTTATCTCGCAGGCGATCTCGACTACGAGACGCACCTCGAGCGCGTGCTCGCCTACTGTGCCTTCACGCCGCTGCACAACGCGACGGGCGCACCCGCCATCAGCCTGCCGCTCGGACGGACCGATGACGGGCTGCCGGTCGGCGTCATGATCTCCGGGCAGATCGGCGACGAGAACACGCTGCTGCGGCTGGCCCTGCAGATCGAGGCGGCCCACCCGTTCCGTCGCCTCGACCAGGTGGGCGAGGCGGCCCAGGGCGGCGTTCCGAACCGCGACGAACCGGGTGTCGGCGCCGCATCGAACGGCGCGTGACGACGGCGTTGTCGGTGACGCCAGGCACAATGGGCGACGTTCGACGATGAGCACCTGAAGAACGAAGGAGACGCAGTGGAGCGTTCAGGCACGCGCATGCCCGCCCGACTCAGTCGGGCGTGGTGGGCGGCGTTCGTCGTCGTCCCACTCGTTCTCGGCGCTGCGGCTGCGTTCCTCGGCAAGTCCTCGATCGAATCCAACCTGCAGCAGCGAGTCGAGCGCAGCGTCGCCGGCACGGGCGTCGCGCAGGTCTCCGTCTCGGTCGACGGCCGCGACGTCACCGCCGTCGTCCCGGCGCGTTCGGGCAACGACGCCATCGACTCGGTGCGCGACGCCGCGTCGCACGTCGACGGCGTCCGCACGGTGAAGGTGCACCGATGAACCTCGTGATCGACAGCGTCTTCGTCATGCTCGTCTGTTTCGTTCTCGGCGCCCTCATCGCCTGGCTGCTCGCCGCCGCGCTCTACCCGACGCGCCGCGACCTGCGCCAACTCGACGAGCAACACGAGGGCGACGCGGGGAGCGTCCGATGATCTGGCTCGCCGCTCAGCTGTGGCCCGCAGCGGTGCTGGCGCTCGTCGCCGGTTTCGCCATCACCTGGTTCACCGTCGTGCGTCGCCTCGACGATGCGCCCGTGAGCGCTGAGCGTGAGCGACGCGACGGTGGCTCGCGGCGCGCAGGACGTTCTAGCGACGGCCATTCGGACGCAGGACGCGCCGGCGCAGGACTGGCAGGTGCAGGACGCCAGGTTGCAGCAGGCTCGGATGCAGCAGGCTCGCGCCGCGACGACCCGTCCGACGGGCTCGGCGACGGCGAGCCCATCAACGGCGAGCGACACGTCGCGTCCCGGGTCGACGGCGAAGAACGCGACGAGGCCCGTCCCGACGTGCCCGCGCATCGCCCGAGTGGCAGTGTCGGCAGCGCGTTCACCTCGCGCCGCGACGAGTGATGCGCGGCCGCTGGCACACCGACGACGGGCCAGGACGAACATTCGACGAGCGAGGATCTGACATGAGCGACGACACGATCAACGACCCCTACGACGAGGCCCCGGTTCACGTCCTCGATGACGAGGCAGAACCCGACGCCGAGGCTGACGGTGGATCCGACGCCGACGCCGACGCCGACGCTGACTCCGACGACGTCGTCACCGACACGGGCACCGATGACGACGACGCCGGCTCTGTCGGCGTCTCGTGAACCGCGCTGTGCTGCTGAACCCCACGCTGCTTCGGTGAGTACCCGAGTCGACGCGCCGAGTGAGCGCGCACGAACAGCGCTCGGCCGTCTGCGAGGCCAGATGGCCTGGCCTGGTACGAGACTCGACGTGGCCCGCACGCGCCTGCCGCGGCGTCAACTGCTCGCCGAGACGGTCATCGTCCTGCTGCTCAGCCTCGGCGCGAGCGCGATCTGGTCGGCGCTTTCGCTGCTGCGCACGGCCCTGACGGCGCGCGCGACGCACACGTCGATCAGTCAGCAGACGTCGACGCTCAACTCGTCGCGTTCGAGCACGCAGTGGCTCGACGTCGTCTATCAGCTCGTGCAGATCGCGCTGGCGCTCGTGCCGGTGGCGCTCGTCGTTCTCCTGCTGTCGCGCGAACTGCGAAAGCCGCTGGCTTACCTCGGGATCGACCGCACACGCCAGGCACCCGACGCCGTCCTCAGTGCGCTGCTCGCCGCCGTCATCGGCATCCCGGGCCTCGCGCTGTACCTCGTCTCGCGGGCCATGGGCATCAACACGACGGTCGTCGCGTCCGGCCTGGGCGAGCACTGGTGGGTCTTTCCGATCCTCGTCCTCGCCGCCGCGCAGAACGCGATCCTCGAAGAGGTCGTCATGATCGGCTACCTCTTCACGCGCTGGTCTCAGGCCGGGTGGGGGCGCACGAAGGTGATCGTCGTGAGCGCGCTGATCCGCGGCAGCTACCACCTGTACCAGGGCCTCGGCGGGTTCGTCGGCAACGTCGTCATGGGCCTGATCTTCGGCTGGCTCTACACGCGCACGCGACGCGTCCTGCCGCTCATCGTCGCGCACACGATCCTCGACGTCGTCAGCTTCGTCGGTTACGAGCTGCTCGCCGGCCGCGTCAGCTGGCTGTGACGCCCTGGCGGCGCCATCCGAAGCGTCGCAGCACGCGACTCCAACTGCCTGTGCGCGGCCGATAGACGGTGAGAGCGCGGTAGGCGACGTCGAGGTCGAGCACCGTCCCCGAGCCGGTCACCTCGCCGTCGCGGGCGAACGGGATGGGACCGCCGACGACCTCGAGGTGAGCCTTCGGCGCGTCGAACTCGTGGTAGAGCGGCAACCGTCCGAGCCCGCCGGTGAAGACGGCGAACAGCGTGCGGACGGCGGCCCACCGCGAGCCTCGCTCCAAGAACCGCAGGTCGAGCTGCCTGTCGTCCATGCGCAGCCGCGTCTGCGGTGCGTCGCCGGGCGGGTCGTAGCGGCCGTTGCCGATGAAGATGCCGGCGAGGGTGACACCGCGAGCGGCACGTCGTGCTCGATCGCGTGCCGCGCACCGGCTTGCAGCGTCCCGTCACCGCCGCCGACGCCGAGGACGTCGCAGCGCGCGGCCGCGTCGGCGAGCAGGTCGTCGAGATCCTGCCCCTGCCCGAGACGGACGATCTCCGCCTCGGGCAGCAACTTCTCGATGCGTCGGATGACACGCGCGCTGTTAACCCCTCCTGCTCGTGGGTTGATGCTCGGCGATCGCTGTGAACAGCGAACGGTCGAGACGGTCGACGTCACGCACGACGCGCATGATCTGCGGGGTGAAGCGGGGTCGGGGCAGACGCATGACGGTTCCTCGTCGCTCGAGTCGTCGGTTGGCACGTCCACCTTGCCACCATGAGCATCCGGGCGCTCCCGGATCTGCGCCCACCTCCGGCATGGTGTCAGCCGTTCTTCGAGGCACGTCGTGGCCAGAGCGTGTAGCTGACGGCCCACAACACGTCCAGGCCGAGAATGACGCCCATCCACGTGTAGTTGCCCGAAAGTGCGCCCGCGGACGAGGTGTCGGCTGCGATCGCGATGAGTACCGCCGTCAGCGTGCAGGTGATGGCCGCGGCCACGCTCGTCCGCGCGACGTCGGCCCAGCACTGGCGGGTGTAGGTCGCCCCAGTCGCCTTGACGGGCGCCGGCCCGGCCGCGAAGCGATGGGTGAAGCGTGTGTCACACCAATCGATCATGCGATGGCCGTAGGCCACGCTGAATCCGATGTAGACGGCGGCCACCGCATGCCCGAGGTGTGCCGCGTCACCGCGGTGCAGGCTGATGGCCGTGGCGGCGAGGAGGACGAGGTCGGTCACGGGGGCCATGACGAGCAGGGCAGCTCCGAGGCGCCGGCGCTCGAGGAGGTAGCGCGCGGCCAGGCCCGCGATGACGAAGACCCAGAAGAGGATCTCGCAGGCAGCGATGATGGCGATGATCATGACCCTCCCAATGAGTACGGTTGTACCAAAAACAAGTTAGCACGACCGTACTAAGATGGTGGGATGCCGAAGGTCATCGATCATGCCGCGAGAGAGATCGCCATTGCAGAGGCGGCATGGGAGGTGCTCCGTAGCCGGGGAATCCGGGGCCTGTCCGTTCGCAACGTCGCCGCGCAGGCGGATCTCGCGGTCGGCTCACTGCGTCGCTCCTTCCCGACGCAGCGCAGCCTCGTCCGATTCTGTCTGGAGCTGGTTCTCCAGCGCGGGGTCGAGCGATTTCGCGCGTTGCCAGTGGACCTCGACGCCCGCGAATTCGCGTGGCAGGCGTGCACCCACGTCCTGCCCCTCGACGAAGACCGCCGCGTCGAGATGGAGGTCTGGCTGGCCCTGTCCATCAGCGCGTTGGCGGACCCGCAGATGCGCGAGGAGTGCACCAAGTCCGACGAGGCGTTGCGCCAGATGTGCGTCATCGTCATCGGCCGCCTCGACGCGGTCGGCCTGCTGGCCGGATCGCGAAGCGCCGACTCCGAGCACAGGCGTCTGCACGCCCTGCTCGACGGGCTGGCGCTGCAACTCATCCGTCAGGGGCCGGGTGATCCGTGCGACTGGGCGCTCGACGTGCTGCAGGATCACCTCGAGCAGCTGACGGGTGCGGCGGCGGGGTTTCGAGACATGCGTGACCCCGGTCACTGAACACCCGGGCTGAGTGATTAGGATCACGTCATGACGAACGAGCTCAACATCGCCGCCAACCTCACGCGCACCGCCGAGCGTCAGCCGGACGACGTCGCGATCAAGCTCGACGACTTCACGCTGACGTGGTCGCAGCTGGACGACGCGACACAACGACTCGCGACCTTCCTCGCCGACCAGGGGGTCGGCGCCGGGGATCGCGTCGCGCTCAGCCTGCCCAACGTGCCGGCGTTCCCCGTCGTCGCGTACGGCGTGTGGCGCGCGGGCGCCGTTCTCGTGCCGATGAACCCGCTGTTCATGGGGCGCGAGATCGACTACTACTTCGAGGACGCCGGCGTGAAGCTGGCGTTCGGCATGGCCGGTGAGATGGCCAAGGCGGCCGAGCAGAAGAGCGTCACGTTCGTCGAGGTCGGTGACGATCAGCTGCAGAGCCTGCTCGCGAAGTTCGAGCCGACGTCCGACATCGTCGAGCGCGATGGCAGCGACACCGCCGTCATCCTCTACACCTCGGGGACGACGGGTCGCCCGAAGGGGGCCGAGCTCACCCACGACAACCTCGAGAAGAACCAGGACGTCACGGCGCGCACGCTCGTCGAGGTGACGTCCGACGACGTCGTCATGGGCTGCCTGCCGCTGTTCCACGTCTTCGGCCTGACGTGCGCGATGGCCGTGTCCGTCTCCAGGGGCGCGACGCTGACCCTTCTGCCGCGCTTCGAGCCGACGAAGGCGCTCGAGATCATCGAGCGTGACTCGGTCACCGTCTTCGAGGGCGTGCCGACGATGTACCAGGCGATGCTCGCGGCCGCCGCGAAGGCACCCGAGGTGAAGCTCGCGTCGCTGCGCACCTGCATCTCGGGTGGTTCGGCGATGCCCGTCGAGGTGCTGCGCAAGTTCGAGGAGCGCTTCGACGCGACGATCCTCGAGGGCTACGGCCTCAGCGAGACCTCACCTGTCGCGTCGTTCAACCACCCGAACGCCCAGCGCAAGCCCGGTTCGATCGGCACGCCGATCGAGGGCGTCGAGATGAAGGTCGCCGACCTCGACGGCAACCCGCTGCCCGTCGGTGAGGTGGGCGAGGTCGCCGTGCGCGGGCACAACATCATGAAGGGCTACTGGAACAAGCCGGAGGAGACGGCGAAGGCCATCCGCGACGGCTGGTTCTACACCGGCGACCTCGCCCACCAGGACGAGGACGGCTTCTATTTCATCGTCGACCGGTCGAAGGACATGATCATCCGCGGCGGGTACAACGTCTACCCCCGCGAGGTCGAGGAGGCGCTGTACGAGCACCCGGAGATCGCGGAGGTCGCCGTCGTCGGTGTGCCCGACGAGCACTACGGCGAGGAGGTCGCCGCCTTCGTCGTGCGCACAGAGGGCTCGAACCTCGACGCCGACGCCGTCAAGGCCTTCGCGAAGGAGCGCGTCGCCGCGTACAAGTACCCGCGCCACGTGACGTTCATCGAAACGCTGCCCAAGGGCGCGACCGGAAAGATTCTCAAGCGCGAACTGCGGTCGCAGTGAACGATGTTCGCCTCACCCCGCCCGTCGGGGTGAGGCGGTGACGCCGACCTCGCCCCTCGAGACGCCCGCGGGTCCTACGATGGCGAGCATGACCACTTCACGAGGCGACCGTCTGCTGCTCGTCGTGGCCCGGCTCAACCGATGGGCGTCACGCCACGCGCAGCTGCCCGCCCCCGCGGCTCAGCTGCGGCTGCTCTCCCTCATCGATGACCTCGGCCCGTCACGCATCGGCGATCTCGCGACGGCCGACAACTCGTCTCAACCGACGATGACGACGCAGGTCAAACGCCTCGAGGGCCTCGGCCTCGTCAATCGTTCGCAGGACGCACGCGACGGGCGCGCGACGCTCGTCACGATGACGCCCGCAGGCCGGGAGACGCTGACGAAGGCACGCGAGGCGCGCGCCGAGGTCGTCGTCCCGCTGCTCGACGGCATGAGCGAGGAAGAACTTGCGACGCTCGACGCCGCTCTCGAGATCCTCGAGGGACGCCTCGCGAAGCAGCGCGCCGACACTCAGCCCTGACGTCTCGTCGCCCCCTGACCCGTACGTCACGAACCCCCGAGCCACCCACCCCGAACGTCATGATGGCGGGTAACTCACGAGTAGGCGCGAAGTTGCCCGCCTACCTGTGAGTTACCCGCCATCGTGTTCGCCTGCGCGAGCGTGAGCGGCGTCAGCGCCCCTCGGCCGCCTTGGCCTCGGCCGACTTCTGCTCAGCCGACTTGTCGCCGTCACCGCGCGCGATTGACTCGGCGGCCCGCTGCATCTCGAGCGCCTTGACCTCGGCTTGGGCCTTGGCGCGCGCCTTGGCAGCCGACTTCGACTTCGGGGCCGTGTGCGTCGGCGTCTTGCCGCCGTCGTGACGGTCGGGGTATCCCTCCTGGAAGCCGCCCTCACCCTCGTCGAGGATGTGCTTGGCGGGGCCGACGATGAGCGGGTCGGGCGCGTGGATGAAGTCGGTGTTCTTGCCCGGGTAGTCGAGCGAGTCGAGCACGTAGCGCATGACCTCGACGCGGGCGCGCTTCTTGTCGTTGCTCTTGATGACCGTCCACGGGGCCCACTCGGTGTCGGTGTGCTCGAACATGGCCTCCTTCGCCTTCGTGTAATCGTCCCACTTGTCGAGGGAGGCGAGGTCGGTGGGCGACAGCTTCCACTGACGCACCGGGTCGGTGCGGCGCTTCTCGAAGCGCGTCAGCTGCTCGGCCTTGCCGACGGAGAACCACAGCTTGCGCAGGTGGATGCCTGAGCCCGTCAGCATCTGCTCGAACTGCGGCGCAGTGCGCATGAACTCGTCGTACTGCTCGTCGGTGCAGTAACCCATGACGCGCTCGACGCCGGCGCGGTTGTACCAGGAGCGGTCGAAGAAGACGATCTCACCGGCGGTGGGCAGGTGCGAGACGTAGCGCTGGAAGTACCACTGGCCCATCTCGCGCTCGGTCGGCTTGTCGAGGGCGACGGTGCGCGCACCACGCGGATTGAGGTGTTCGTTGAAGCGCTTGATCGAACCACCCTTGCCGGCGGCGTCACGCCCCTCGAAGATGAGGACGACCTTCTCGCCACTCTCCTTGACCCACGCCTGCATCTTGAGCAGCTCGATCTGCATCTGGCGCTTGAGGTACTCGTACTCCGTACGTGTCATCTTCACGTCGTACGGGTAGTTGTGCTGCCAGGTCTCGTCCTGCGTCTTGAACTTCTTCTTTCCCATGCCCCCATTTTGGTCGACATGACACCCCCAGGGCCAGGGTTTGGGGCCAGGATGGGTCAAACGTCCCCTCGCGTTCACGCAGCGGCTTCGTCAGGTTGGTGAGCAGACGTGTGCCATTCGGGCGGATGCTGCCCGCGGATGATGCGGGAGGAGGCCACCCGTAAGGGCGGTGCGGCGGACGTCGGGCTCGTGGTGCACTGGCCTCCAGGCGTCCGAGGTGCTCGGACGCGACCCACCGCGAAGGAGCAGAGCATGAACTCGTACACCGACGAAGAGCTGCAGGCCGCACGCGACGCCGCGCAGGCCGCCGTCGACACCGCGACCTCGTGGGACTACAGCGCGAGCGACGCGAAGATCGCCGACAAGCTGCAGGAGGGCCTCGACGCGGCCGGCGTCACCGTCGACACGCCCGAGTTCGAGCGCCTCGTCCGCGAGATCACGGCGCTGAAGGACGACGAGGACGCGGGCACCCCCACCGTCGAGGCCGCGCTGCCGAAGGCGCAGGCCTGACCCACGCCTGAGCATCGACCGCTCATCGCCGCCCCGGGCCCCGTATCCTCGCCGCTGCCCGGCGGTTGTCGGTGCGGGGTCATAGGGTGGTGGCATGTCTCGCGCGCACATCGCCTCCCGCCTCGAGGATCGGCTGAACAGATCGACGTCGACGCTGCTCGAGCGGCGTCACTGGAGCAAGCGCGTGTTCCCGTACGTCGGGTTCGGCTCGGTCGACCCCGAACTCGAGGGGCGTAACCCGTACGTCAGCGCCCCACGCCCGAAGACCCAGACGTGGCGTGCGTCGGGGCAGCCGAGCGGCCGTCAGCGCCGCATCCCAGAGGGCGGGCGCGCCGTCGTGCTGGGCCGCGTCGTCATGGGCAAGAGCGGCCAGCCCGCCGTGCCCGCCGCGCACGACGACTCGCTCGTACGCCGCGGATTCCGGGCCTTCTTCTCCGTCCCGCAGACCGGTGAAGAGGTGACGGTGAGCCTCGGCGCCGCGCGCGCCGTCGGCCACACCGACCGGGGCGGGTACTTCGACATCGAGGTCGTCGGCCACGGCCTGCGCGACGGCTGGCACGAGGCGACGATCGAGTGCGACGGCATCGTCACGCACGCCGCGATGCAGATCATCAGCGGTGAGGCGCGCTTCGGCATCATCAGCGACATCGACGACACGGCCCTCATCACGGCGCTGCCGCGCCCGCTCATCGCGGCGTGGAACACGTTCGTCGTGCGCGAGACGGTGCGTCGCGAGGTGCCGGGCATGGCGGCGTTCTATCGCTCGATGCTCTCGGGGCACCCGGGTGCGCCGATGTTCTACCTGTCGACGGGTGCCTGGAACACCCAACCCGTTCTCACGCGTTTCCTGCGCCGCAGCGGTTTTCCGCGCGGCACGCTGCTGCTGACGGACTGGGGGCCGACGGAGACGGCGTGGTTCCGCTCGGGCCCGGAGCACAAGCGTCGCTGGCTGCGGCGTCTCGCGTCCGAGTTCCCGGACGTGCGCTGGCTCCTCGTCGGTGACGATGGCCAGCACGACCCGGCGTTGTACGAGAAGTTCGCGCTCAGTTATCCCGAGCACGTCGCGGGTATCGCCATCCGTCAGCTCACGCCCGCGCAGCAGCTGCTCAGCCACGGCCATCCCTTGCAGATGGACGACGTGGCCGGTCGGGTGCCGGGTGTGCCGTGGCTCGAGGGGCCCAACGGTTTCGTGCTCCACGAACGTGTGAGCGCGGTCGTCGATCCGGGGCGTGGTTCGGTCGCCGCCATTGCGGCCCCGCAGGCGCGACGGGTGAGGGGGAGGGTTCATGCCTGAGCTGCCAGAGGTGAGCGGGCTCGTCGGGTTTCTCGACGAGCGCATCGTCGGGCGCGCGATCGTCGGGGTCGAACTCGCCTCCATCGCCGTGCTCAAGACGTTCGACCCGCCACCGCAGGCGCTCGTGGGGCTCGTCGTCGACGCCGTCAGCCGCCACGGCAAGTGGATCGCCCTCGAGACGAGCGGCGGGCTGTCGCTCGTGTTCCACCTCTCGCGTGCAGGCTGGCTGCGCTGGTCCGACGCGCTGCCGACGACGGTGTTGCGGCCCGGCAAGTCGCCGATCGCGCTGCGCGTGCGCTTCGACGACGGTTCCGGTTTCGACCTGACCGAGGCCGGCACGCAGAAGCGCCTCGCCGTGCACATCGTGCGTGACGTCGTCGACGTGCCGGGCATCGCGAAGCTCGGCATCGACCCGCTGTCGCCCGAGTTCACCCGCGAGGCGTTCGGGCAGCTCGTGGCGAGCAGGCGCATGCAGATCAAGGGGTTGTTGCGCGATCAGAACGAGATCGCGGGCGTCGGCAACGCTTACTCGGACGAGGTGCTCCACGTCGCGAAGCTCTCGCCGTTCGCGTTGACGTCATCGCTCGAGCCCGGGCAGATCGACACGCTGTACGACGCGCTGATCACGACCCTGACGAATGCCGTCGACGCTGCGGCCGGCAAGCCCGCGAAGGATCTCAAGGACGCCAAACGCGCCGGGATGCGCGTGCACGGGCGCACGGGCGAGGCCTGCCCGGTGTGCGGCGACGTCATCCGCGAGGTGTCGTTCGCCGACCGTTCGTTGCAGTACTGCGCGACGTGTCAGACGGGCGGCAAGCCGCTCGCCGATCGACGGATGAGCAAGCTGCTCAAGTGAGCCTGCTCGCGAGATGCCTGGCGGGTGATGTCAGTTCGCAGGCCACAACATGGCGGGTAACTCACAGGTAGGCAGCCAACTGCGCGCCCACCTGTGAGTCACTCGCCATCGTGCGAGGAGGCCGGGTCCGGGGCGGCGCCCGGTGTGACGCGGATGCCGCCGTGACGATATCGTGATCTCGACGAGATCGTCTTCCCGTTTTCGGTCGTCCCCCGCTCAGGTGTGCAGCCAGAGCGTGGGCGTTGTCGACGGGGCGTGAAGAAGGGTGAGGGCCATGGCTGACGTGACGCGCCGCGCCGCCCTCGCCGCACCCGTGGCCGCGCTGGCGGCAGCCGCCGGAATTGCGGGTTCGTCCGGGGCGCTGGCGGCATCGACTACATCGCCCTCGCTCGTCACCGGCACTGACGCCGACGCGCTGCGCGCCCTGCACCTGCAAGCCTTCGCCGTGACGCCGAACGTCGCCGCCGTCGTCGCGCGGCTCCATGACGGCGAGTTGTGGGCGCACCAGGACGACGCGGTCGCCATCGAACGCGCCGCAGGTGGCGTCGTCGTCGTGGCGCTGCCGGTCAAGCACTCCGCCGTGAGCCGCATCGACATCAGCACCCGGAGCGCGCCCGACACGTCGGTGAGCGTCGACACGCGGCCCGACGCGCTGCGCTCGTCGTTGCTGCGCGTCGTCAACAAGCGCCTCGCGCTGGCCCGTTCGGACGAGCCGAAGAAGCTCCTCGTGGCGCACGGCGTCATGATCGACGAACGGCTGAGCAAGCCTCTCGACGCGATGTTCGCGCGCGCCGAGCGCGAGCACGTCGCGCTCGAAGCCGTCAGCGCACACCGCGACTTCGACGACCAGGCCCGCGTCTACGACGCCTACGCCGCGCGCGACGGCAAGCAGGCCGCCGACACGTACTCCGCGCGCGCCGGCCACTCCGAGCACCAGCTTGGCCTGGCCCTCGACGTGCGGGGCGTCGACCGTCAGCACGAGCTCGAGCCCGCATTCAAGGACACGCCCGTGGGTCGCTGGGTGGGCGCTCATGCGCACGAGTTCGGTTTCGTCGTGCGCTACCCCGAGGGCCAGCACGCGGTGACGGGCTACGAACCCGAACCGTGGCACCTGCGTTACGTCGGCCCCGAGGTCGCAGCATTCATGCATGCGCGACGCGACATCGCGACGCTCGAAAAACTCTTCGGCCTGCCCGCCGCGCCGGGATACTGACGGCTTGGCGCCGCGCGCCTGAAGCGGCGCCGGATGTCGAGTTCGCCGCCCCGGAGAGCACCCCGGTGCTTGCCTTCGATGCACCGCATGATTGATGGCTCGTGGTGTTGTCCCTCGGAGTCGCCAGCGAGCCCATCGCATCGTGGCAGCAATGCGTGCCGAGGTCACTTCTTCGGCGCGGGCACCTTCGCGAACGCGTCTGCGTCACCGTGGCCGCCTGCGAGGTGGTTGAGGGGCCAGACGACGGCGATGGCGCGCCCGGTGACGGCGCTCGGCGGCACGCTGCCGAGGCGTCCGGTGCCGTCGTCGTGCGAGCGACTGTCGGCGGAGTCGTCGCGGTGATCGCCCATGACCCAGATGTGCCCGGCCGGCACGGTGATGCTCCACTTGCTCGCCTGCCCGGGGCTCGGCGTGCAGCCGTCGAGCCCGCCCTGCAGGTACGGCTCGTCGACGGCGACGCCGTTGACCGTCAGCTTCGCGTTCGGCTCGGAGCAGCTGACGACGTCGCCGGGCAGGCCGACGACGCGCTTGACGAGGTGGTTGCCCTCCGCGGCGATGTGCGTGGCCGTCGCAACGTCGCGCACCGCCTTGCGCCAGCCCGTGGGTGCGGCCTGCGTGGGTTCCCAGTGCAGGTCGTCGGCGAAGACGACGACGTCGCCGCGCTTCACGTCCTGGCTCCACTTCTCGACGACGATGCGGTCGCCGACCCCGAGCGTGTTCTCCATCGACCCGCTGGGGATCTTGAACGGCTGGGCGACAAACGTCGAGATGAGCGCCCATGCCACCCAGATGATGACGATCGTGAGGAGACGATCGCGCCACACCGCGAGCTTCGGATTCATGCCCGACATCCCACCATCCCAGCCTGAGAGAACCGTGGCACCGACGGCCAGACGAGGTGAGGCGCCGGGCCATCACTGGCCGCGGCGCCCCGTCGCGAATGATCGTTCAGCGCGAACCGATCACTTGGCGGCGGGCACCTTCGAGAAGGCGTCCTCGTCGTTGTGGCCGCCGGCGATGTTGCCGATCGGCCAGACGACGGCGAGACCCCGGCCGGTGATGTCGCTGACGGGCACGCTGCCGAGGCGTCCGGTGCCGTCGTCGTGGTAGCGGCTGTCGGCCGAGTTCGAGCGGTTGTCACCCATGACCCACACCTTGTCCTTGGGCACGGTGATGGAGAACTTGTCCTGGCACGGCTGCACACCCGATTTCAGGTACGGCTCGGTGATCGCGACACCGTTGACGGTGAGCTTCTGCCCGGGCGCCTCGCACGAGACCTTGTCGCCGCCGACGCCGACGACGCGCTTGACGAGGTGGCTGCCGCTCGCGGACAGGTGCGTCACCTCGGCGATCTTGCGGATCCCCCCGGTGATGGCGTTGCCGCTCGGAACGGGGTCGGTCCAGTCGCCCGGATCCTTGAACACGATGACGTCGCCGCGCTTGACGTCCGTGAATCGCGGCGCCCACTTGGCGACGACGATGCGGTCGCCGACCCGCAGCGTGTTCTCCATCGAACCGGACGGGATGCGGAACGGCTGCACGACGAACGTCGTGATGAACGCCCAGATCGCCCAGACGGCGACGACGAGGATGAGGCGGTCGAGCCACGTGCGAGCCGTCGAGCGTGGCTTGCGCTCACGCTTGGCGTCACCGGATGCCGTTGCAGCAGTAGCGCCGTCGTCGCGCGAAGAGCGCGCCGAGGTGGCGTCGCCGGAGACGGCGGACGTGGCGTCCTCACGCGAGGAACGCGCCGACGTGGCTTTGCGGGAGCTGACGGACGTGGCGCCATCGCGGGTGTCGCTCGTCGAGGAGGTCGTGTCGGACCCGGTGGCGGCAGCGTCTTCGGCTGCAGGTTGCGGGTCGGCGTTGCGCCGCGCGCGACGCGAGAGGGGGGAGTCGCTCACGTCAGATGACGTTGGCGTCGCCGCCGCCGACAGCCTGGATCGGCTTGCCGTCGGCGTGCCACTGCTTCATGCCGCCCTCGACGTTCGCCACGTCGAGACCCTGCCCCTCGAGCCATTGCACGGCGCGAACCGAGCGGCCGCCGCTGCGGCAGACGACGGGGAGGTCGCCATCGACCTCGGGAAGCTCGCCGACGCGGGCCGGGAGCTCCGCGAGGGGGATGTGGATGGCGCGCGGCGCGTGACCGGCGTCGTACTCGTCCTGCTCACGAACGTCGAGCACGACGGCGTCGTCAGCAATGTCCTTCGGAGTCACGGTGTTCATGCGTGCAAGCCTCTCACGTCTTGGGGTGGGCTTCCTAGGCGTGACGCGCCCCGACGCAGGCCTTCCACGCCGCCCCAGGCACCTGGCCGCGCCGTACCCCTCTGCGATTCGTGTCCACCGGAGGGCGTCAACATGAGTGGATCCACGTGGGGTTGACGTGGGTGATTTCGGGTGGCGTGGCGGAGATGGGGCGCCGTACGGCGGGTCGCTGAGCAACTCGGAGTGGCCGTGCGTGGTTCATCCTCGAACGTCGGTTGCGTGCAGCGTGGCGCCTAGCCGCTTTGTCCCCGAGGGGCTAAGGGCCGCGCCCGCAGCCAGTGGTGTGGGGCGAGGTTGGACTGGGCCACCCCCCGCACCGCCGGGCACACCCCCACATTCCGAGCTGGCAGCTTCACACGGAGCGGGCGCCGTTGAACGTACGACGGGCAGGGCCCGTAGGGCTGTCAACAAGGCCGAGGGGGTAGCCGTCACAACCAACGAGAAGACAGCGGGGGTGAGTTCCTCTAGTGGGCGTAGACGACGGTGTTGGAGTCGTAGTGGCCAGTGCGGGTGTCGAATATTCCGCTGCATGTGATGAGGCGTAGTTCTGGGCCGGCGGTGTTGGCGTACACCTCGGTGGTAGGAAATGTGGTCTTGGAGTATTGGGCGGTTCGGTAAACAGTGAAGTCGTGGGTCTTTCCGGCGGTGTCGCGTACGGAGACACGGTCGCCTGCGGTGAGTGTGGCGAGTTCGTGGAAGGGCCCGTTGCCGTCGGGTGTGATGACGTGTCCTTCGATGACTGCGGGGCCGGGTTGACCCGGCCGAGGTGAGCCATTGAACCAGGCCACGCGCTGTACGTCGGCTCCGCTCGGTACGGCCACGGCACCAGACGCATCGAGCCCTAAGCTCAGCAAATCTTCGGACAAGCCCAGTCGGGGAATCGAGACGTTCGCTGGCTGTGCAACGTCGGCACTGCTGCGGGTGTTCACCGGGACCGACTTCGAGGATGTGGGTGCCGCGGCGTGCGTGGCCGGGGCAGATGTGGCGGCTGTGGCAGGGGGTGGTCTGTACTGATGTGAACGCCCCCACCACATGGCGCCGATGCCCAGGAGCACGAGCAGCCCGCACGCCACCACGGTGATGAGGTGGCGGCGGGCCGATCGTGGAGGGTACGTCATGGAAGCGAACTCAGACGCTCACGCGTTGTGTGCGCTGCGGTTGTGGCGTCGGCGCGCCAGGCCTGCACCCGCGAAGCCGACAGCGCCCGCCGCGACAAGACCACCGCCGGCGGTGGTGGCCCAACCAGAGGTGGGGTTGTGCTGACCGATCCCGGTCTGCACACCACCGGAGGGCATCTGGTTCATCTGGCTCTTGGTCAGCACACCGCAGGTTGCTGGGTCGGTGGCTTCTTCGGGCAGGCTCGGGTCGAGGTCGGACTTGCCGGGCCCGTCGTACTTGCCGTTCTTGTTGTAGTCGATCCCGTGCTGCACGATGACGGCGCTGCCGTCCTTGACCGCTTGCAGCGACTTCGCATCCAGCGTGATGGTGCGTTCGTAGGTGTCATCACCTGCGGGGAACCGCTCGACGGCCAGTGCTGACTTCGCGCTCGTGTCACCGCTGGTCGTCAAAGACACCATCGGCATGCCGTAGTTCTTCATGGCGTCCTTGACCAGCAGATGGCCGTTGACGCCTGTGCCCGTGGCGTTCGGGCTCGGGCACGTGCCCGCGCCACCGACATGGATGTGCTGCGCATGCGGAGCGCCCGCAGCCAGCCCATGGCTGGTGATCTTCAGCTTCAGCTGATCACCATGCAGACTTCCCCAGACGGTGGACCAGGCGCCACTGTGGTTCAGCTCGGTCAGCTTCGCCTGGAACGTCCACGTGGGCGCGTTGTGCGCGGGCGTCGCCGCGCCGGCGGCTGCAGCACCTGCGAGGGGGGCGGCAGCGAGTGTCGTCGCGGCCAGCACGCCCGCGGTGGATGCGATCGTTCGCAAAGTCGTCATGATCGATTCCTTTCACCTGTGCCCGACCCGGCGGACAGGGGCCGCCGTGAAGGTCGAACTATGGAGTGTTCGGAGCCTGCCGCGTCCTGGATGGGGCATACCCAAAAAATTCTCGAGAAGGCCCCACATCGACGGGCCCACACCCACGTCATCAACTCGTCCGGATGCGCAGGTCAATGCGCTGCGGCGCCAGCGTTGTCGCGCGCCGAGCGACCCCGCAGACACCAGGGCCACCATCGCTGGCCCGCATGCCCGCACAGAATCTCCCGGCTACGGCGGCCGAGGTCTCGACTCGTGCGGCCCGGCCCTTGCGCTGACCAGAGCGCGGCCGCGGCAAAGCTCACTGGGGGCGGGCGCGGTCCGTCACATCTTTGTCGCCTCGACAGGCAGGCAGAGCGAGCTGGCCTCCGGACGGCGCGCCGAGGCGGAGACATTCGCACAATGCGCGCTGGGCCTCGACACCGCACTCACCACCCCCAAGGAACCTGCGCGAGTGGAGACGACGGTCGCCTGCTGCATTCGTCGGATCAGCATCACTAGAGCGTGCACCGCTGGCGGTACCACGACGAACAGATGGGTGTTCATTGACGTAAGGCGCAGCGAACTATCAGATAGTGGGCGTGCCGATCAGCACGTCACCATTGATCTCGGACGTCCTGAAGTCAGTCACGAGTAGGTGCCGGGGGGTGACAAGGTCGACGGGCCCTTCATCCTTGAGAGGAGTGCGCGCCGAGCGTACGCGACAGCGAGGGCTGCCGAGGCCGACAGGAACTTTTGGCGAGCTGATTCGACACCCGGCACATGCCTCGGCGCACCCTTGGGTCAGCACGGTGAGTTCGGCTCCATCCACGTCACGATCGATTCAGTTCAAGTGCACGGTGAACAAGGCCGGAGTGGAGGGTTGCGTCGGGCGCGTCCCCGCCCTCTCCGTGGTGAAGGCCACAGCTCGCGCGGCGCTGACGTCGCCGTCGAGCATGATCGTCGTGGCTCCGCTCGTCGAAGGTAGCTGTCCCGCGTTCCGGAGCGCGCCGGAGCCGTCTGCTGACCAAGCCGTGTAGACACGCCCAGGCACCTGCGGTGGGGCTGGCACGAACCGCACCGCGGCCCGCCCGTTTCTTCGCGCGACGGTGACCACCGAACCACGGTAGATCGCCCGAGCGTGCTCGGCTTTGGGATCATCCAGGATCGCGGCGGCCGAAGGAGGCGAGGGCGATGAATGGGTGGCTTCCCACGTGCCGGCGCCTGCAGCCGCAAGCACGATTGCCGCGGCCGCCGCCAACACACCGCGCCGCCGTAGCAGGTGAGCTGGGTGCCTATCAGCATCCGTCGCCTCCTCAACCAGCGCAATACTGCCGTGCTGCGGCGTCGATCGGGCCATCGCGAGAACTTGCTCTCGCAGCTGCGGTGGCGCGGGCATTGCCACCGTGCGACTCAGATCAGCGAGCACCTCGCGCATCGAGTCCCGCTGTTGGCGGCATGTGGAACAGGCACGCAGGTGCTTGTCGAAGCGCCGACGTTCCATCTCGTCCACCGCGTCAAGAACGTACAGTTCGAGCATCGCATGCTCATCCGAACTCATGACCCTTCCTTCCCGGCAGGTTCCAGGCAGCGTTTCAAGGCACGGACGCCATCACGTAGACGTGATTTCACCGTGCCCAAAGCAGCCCCCAGCTCGTGTGCGATCTGCGTGTGAGTCAGCCCATCCCAGTACGCCATCTCGAGCGCGTGGCGCTGCAACTGAGTCAAGCTCTGCATGCACTCGCGTACCCGGAGTCGCTCGGCGCGGGCCACGGTCTCATCCTCGGGCCCGGGAACAATTGCGCGCTCAAGGTCTTGGGCGTAGGCGCCATCACGTGCGCGCGACGCCTCATTCGAACGCACCACGTCGACAGCGCGTCGATGAGCGATAGCGAGCAGCCAGCCCCACCCGCTCGAGCGAGAACCGTCGAAGGAGGCTGCCTTGCGCCACACCTCGAGAAAGACCTCTTGCGTTGTCTCTTGCGCCAACGCGGGATCGCGAAGCACACGCAACACCACACCGTAGACCCGCGAGATCGACAGGTCGTACAGCCTCTCGAAGCCTGCTGCCTCACCCCGTGCCACTGCCTCGAGCAACAACGAGATCGACGCGGCAGGGGCACTCATGCCATCCATTGTGGCGTCCCCGTTCGACGAATGAATCACCTTCTTGTTCGAAGTGGCAGGCCGACTGGATGGGGCGGCATCGAGCCCGGCCTAGCGTGCGGGCCTGCTGGGACGACGGGCAGCACGCTCAAGACGACGTCTAGTTGGCGCAGCGTGAAGATGTTGGTTCCAAGCGCGACGGTTAGAACGTGCAACGTGGATGGCTGCGACGCTACCAACACGTGTCGGCTACCTGAAGCGCCCTGGGTCTGATGGAGACTCGCGCTATTTGATTCCGATCAGCAGATTGCTGTCGTTGGGGACAGCATAGAACGCGTTCTCGAACTCGGCGGGTGGGACGTCTCCGAGGTATCCGTGGAGGCGCTGCGTGTTGTGCCAGTGCACCCAGCCGAGCGTCGCGAGCTCGAGATCCTCGACCGTCTTCCACGGTCCCGAGCGGGTGGGCCCGCGAACCAACTCGGCCTTGT
>NZ_JAGEKQ010000018.1:0-113621 GCF_017565385.1 Dermacoccus sp. NHGro5
GGCGATCAACGGACGCCTGGAGCACCTGCGCGGCTCGGCCCTGGGCTTCCGCAACCTGACCAACTACATCGCCAGATCCCTGCTCGAGTCCGGCGGATTCAGACCTCAACTACACCCTCATCTGTGAAGAGCCAGTTTTCTTCAGGATTTCGTTCGCGCGCCGTGTTTCTGCGAGTTCGCGGCGAAGGCGCCGGTTCTCTTCCTCAAGGGACTCACGCGGCGCTGTCGCGCCAGCCGTAGCGGCGGGGAGTTCGCCAGGGCGGGGCATCCAGTTACGGATCGTCGCCGGCGCGATGCCGAGCGACGCTCCGACAGCGTCCATCGCGACCCGCTGCGAGCATCCCTCCGCGGCGCGCTTGTCGAGCACCATCCGCACGGCATGCTCACGCAACTGCTGGTCGTACTTCTTGGGCATGGTCCGATTCTCCTTCAGATGAGTCGGAACCAAACCCAGGGCGCTTCAGCCAACTCATCGGTGCCGTCGCCGAACTACAGGTTATCCGGACACGGTTCAAGCCTTTCGCCCACGGAGCAAGTAGTCCGAACTAGACGGCGACCTGGTCGACCGCGCGCGCCTGGCGTCCCCTCCCCCTACGCCGGCTCTCTACCTCGGGACGGCGACTGCTGGCGTGCGACCATCAGTTGGCCTAGCAAGTTCGCGCCCGCGTGGACCGGGTCCTGAGCGGTAGCTTTGTCCTGCGGTACTTGTACCGTGCACAGAGGCGACCTCGCCTTTGTGTTGGCCGGAGGGTGCTAGGCGGTCAGCCTGGCGCTCTGCATGTAGGCAGGTCGGAGCTAACCAAACCATGGCAAATAACGTTGAGCTCAATCGTGGCGTCGTAGCAGACGCCACGAGCGGAAATGACTACAACATATCGATTGAGAACTGCAACAGCATCGTTCACGCGAAAATCGTCATTAAGCGCGAGTCGTTGAATATAAAGTACGGGCCGAACGGCGTGGGCAAAAGCACTATCGCGCATGCGCTGCTCCTCAATTCTGAGGGATCAGACGCGCTGCACGAACTCACCCCCTTTAAATACCGTGGCGCCAAGCAAACTGTAGAGCCTTCCGTGGCGGGGGCCGACGACATAAAGACGGTGCTTGTTTTCGATGAGAACTACGTGGCGCAGTTTGTTTTCCAGCCCGACGAGGTTGTGAAAAACAGCTTCGAAATCTTCATCAAGACCCCCGAGTATGAACAGGGCCTCAAGGAACTAGACAAGATCTTTGAGAGCCTGACTCGAATATTTACAGAAAACGAAGAGTTGGATGATGTGATTGCCAGCTTCACATCACTGCGCGACGCATTTGCGCTGACCAAATCCGGCGCGATCGCGAAGACAAGCAAGGGCTACAAGGCTCTCAACGTCGGGGGCCGGCTGGCAGACGTCCCGGCGAACCTCAAAGGGTTCGAAAAATTTCTTCAGGGTAAGGACCCCGCAGGCTGGCTGACCTGGCAGTCGAAAGGCAAAGCATACTTGGAGCAATCTGAGAACTGCCCCTTCTGCTCGACCAGCAGCATGGATAAGGGCGTTGCTAGAGACCTTTCCGACAAGTATGAGTCGTCCTCAGTCAAGAATTTGAGCGCTTTGCGTTCTGCAATCGACGGGCTATCGCAGTTCTTTGTCCCCGAGCGTCTCGAGCAGTTGCTTGAAATTACGCGAAGTATTTCCGGAATTTCGCCGGAGCAGGAACAGTTCCTCGCGAATCTGCGCGGCCAAGTTGAGACAATCCTTCTCAAGTTTACTGCGCTCAAGAACCTGTCATTCGTGTCTCTTCGCGACGAGAGTGATGTCTCGCAAGCCATTGGACGATTGAAGATCGATCTAAAGCTCCTTGATGCGCTCAACTCCGTGGGAACTCAAAAAATTGTCGCCGATTTCAATGAGGAGTTGGACCAGGTCGCTCAGCAGATTGCGGAGATCAAGAGGCGGGTAGGAATTCAAAAGAGGCAAATTGCAAAGTCCATCAAGCAGAATCAAGACGAGATCAACGAATATCTCCAATCGGCGGGTTACAAGTACAGTGTTCGAATCGAAGATCGCGGCGACTCCTACCGCATGATCTTGGAGCATGATGACGCACCAGGTCACTTGGAGGCGGCAGGGAGCCATCTGAGTTTTGGTGAACGGAACGCGTTCGCCCTCGTGCTCTTTATGCATCATGTGCGAAGAAATAACCCCGACTTGGTCGTCCTGGACGATCCAGTATCGAGTTTCGACAAAACCAAGAAGTTCGCAATCCTGCACAAGCTGTTTCATGGAAAGAGCAGCCTGCGCGATTCGACGACACTACTTCTAACGCATGACATTGAACCTGCAATTGACGTAATTAGAACGGCGACCTCCGGTCAGTTCGCGGCCGCGCAGCCGGCGGTGTTCTTTCTTCAGAGCCGTGACGGCCATGTGGAAGAAAAGTCCATAAATGCGGAGGACATCATGACGTTCTCGCAAGTGTGCAATGCCAATATCGTGTCGTCCGCCGATCCCATCGTCAAATGTATCTACCTTCGTCGCCTGTTTGAGGTGCATGGCGACAAGGGTGCCGAGTACGACGTTATCTCGAGTCTCCTTCACGTCCGAAGCGAGCCGAGTATTAAGGGTGATCGAGGGGAGTTCGTGGCACTTGACGGCAAGGTGAAGGAGGCGGCTATAAGCCGGATTCGCGAATATATTCCAGAATTTGATTACGACGCGCTACTGGAGGAACTGAGAGACCCTCAGGTACTTCGAAAGAAGTTCGATGCAACGAGCGTCGGCTACGAAAAAGTACAGATCTTCAGAATTGCTTCGGAGACTCAGGCCTCAACTTCTGCTGACGCGGCGTTCAGGAAGTTCGTGAATGAGTCGTACCACATCGAGAACGAATATGTGATGCAGCTGAATCCTCGAGAATTCGATTCTGTGCCGGACCATATCGTTCAGTCCTGTGAGGATTGGTTCCCTGGCAGCGCGAAGGAAGACTGAGCGGCGCAGCTTGTCCTGCTATCCATGTCGCGCCGTCCAGACGGGCGCGGCGACACCGGTTCGGTCACAATCGGCTTTGGGGCAAAAAACTCCACCTCAAAACCCTCAGGGGTGCGCGCTTCGGCGTCGTGTGCCGCGACAATCAAGGCAGGATCAACGGGGGGTGGAAATGCCTACCTCGACCCATCCCGGGTGGTGGATCGACACGCGTTGAAGACATGTCTACGCTCGTAAGCGGGGTTCCGAAGTCGTGCCAGGCGTACTATTTCGGAACCGTCTAGATGTACTGACCGGGGACGTTGATCGACCGGCTATGCGCGAGCCAGCGACATCCTCGTGCGAGAGGATACGGATAACCCTGGCCCTTCGGGCTGGGTGTGCGCTGGTCATTTGTTGGCCTCGTAGGCCTAACCCGTCGGCGGGGCGATCTCCAGGCATCGCCGGATGGTCGCGAAGGCGCCGCACAATTCGGACGGCTCGCCACACTGGGTCATTGAGGCTGGCTCAGCGAAGCTCAGAACTAGCGTCCACCGAAGTGGCGTAGCCGTAGCGGCGGCGGTGTTCATCCCAGCTCGACGCGTACGCCTGACGCAGGGGCTCAGCCAGATTCGCGAACCACACCCGTCGCTCCTCGCAGCGCCGCTCGAACTCCCGGCGGTCCTGCGCCTCGAGCCATGCTGCGTGCGGCTGTGCGGGGTCGACACCACGGCGCAGGTTACGTTCCTCCCACACACGCTTACGCTGCTGCTGACGCCACACACTCAGACGCGAAAACTCCCCACTCAGCCGCTGCACCCGCAACGCCCGCTCACCCGCATCCAGACCCGCCCACCAGCGCTGCGCGCGCTCATGACACGCAGCGACCGACGCGCGACGCGCGAGCACCCACGCCGACGCACGCTCACGAAAGACCTGTCGTTCCAACGAGATTCGGTCACGCACCACCTGCTGCCCGACAGACGCCGCCTCGAGCGTCGGCAGGGTCTGGGGGCGCGTCCACTCGCCGTTCGCCGAGACCTGCGCCAACCCGTGCGTCTGCAGGTGCGCCAGATGACGCAGCACCTGCCGTCGCGTCCACCCCGACACCTCACCAGGGGTGGGGCACAGTTGCGCCTTCAGCGCCACATCCTCGACCGCCAGACCCACCCGCGAATCCAACGAGGCCAGCACCAACCACGCAGCAGGGGGAGTTCACCGGGGAGGGCGGCGGCCAAGGGGATGTGATGATCGCGGCGCTCGTGCTGCTGGGGTTGGGTTGGAACGCTGGATTGCTGGCCGGCACGACGATGCTCGTCGACGCCACCTCCAGCGCCACCCGCGCCTGCACGCAGGGCACGTGCGACGTCCTCGTCTCGCTTGCCGGAGCGGGCGCGGCATCGGCGCAGGCTTCGTCGCCGGCGCCACGACCTACGCGACGCTGTGCTGCCTCACCGTCGTCGCAGCCGTTGCGCTGCTCGCGTTCGTGCCCCGCCGAAAGTCGGCGTGACGTTTTATTCATCGTCATGACACAAAGGCGTTAGGGTGAACGTCATTCCTTTCTTTCCCATGTGACGAAAAGAGCGGCGCCATGACGGTCCGTCCCACCCCACTCTCGGCTCCCGCGAGTCGAACCGAGCGGCTCGATCGGTTGCCGTTCACGGCGCGTCATCGCTCGATGCTCGTCGGTTCGGGCGTCGGCTGGGCGCTCGACGCGATGGACGTCGGGCTCATCAGCTTTCTCATGGTGGCGGTCAAGAAGGAGTGGGGGCTGACGACCGGCGACCTGTCGGTGCTCGCCTCGATCGGCTTCGTCGGCATGGCGATCGGCGCCGGTGTCGGCGGCGCCCTGGCCGACCGCATCGGGCGCCGCACCGTGTTCGCGGGCACACTCGTCGTCTACGGCCTCGCGACGGGTCTGTCGGCGCTCGCACCGAGCTTCCTCGTCCTGTGCGCCCTGCGCTTCGTCGTCGGGCTCGGCCTCGGCGCGGAACTCCCGGTGGCCTCGACCCTGGTGAGCGAATTCGCCCCGAAGCGCCTGCGTGGACGGATGGTCGTCGCCCTCGAGTCGTTCTGGGCGCTCGGGTGGCTGCTCGCGGCCGTCATCGGATTCACGATCGTGCCGCACGACAACGGGTGGCGCTGGGCGATGGCGCTCGGGCTCGTGCCCGCTCTCTACGCAATTCACGTGCGCCGCGGGTTGCCCGAGTCGGTGCGCTTCCTCGAGAAGGTCGGCCGCGACGACGACGCCGAACGCATCGTGCGCTCGTTCGAGGCCGCGGCGGGTCCGGCGCAGCGCAGCGGCGGCGCGCACCTCGACGACGCTGCCGACACCCACGCGGGCGCGCAGGGAACCACCGTCGACGTCGAGACGACCAGAACGTCACAGCTCGCGAGCCCGTTCTCCGCGCCGTATCGAACGCGGACGGCCGCTCTATGGGCGACGTGGTTCGGCGTCAACTTCGCCTATTACGGGGCCTTCTTGTGGATCCCGACATTCCTCGTCGCGAACGGCTTTCCGGTGGCGAAGTCGTTCGGTTTCACCCTCGTCATCACGATCGCACAGTTGCCCGGATACGCGGTGGCTGCGGTGTGCGTGGAGAAGATCGGGCGTCGACCGACGCTCGCGATCTTCCTCGCAGGTTCGACGGTGTCGGCGCTGCTGTTCGGTCAGGCCTCGTCGGAGACGGCGATCATGGCCGCCGGGTGCGCACTCAGCTTCTTCAACCTCGGCGCGTGGGGTGCGCTGTACGCCATCACGCCCGAGATCTACCCGACGCTCATGCGCGCGGGCGGCGCCGGCGGCGCGACGGCGTTCGGGCGCATCGCCTCGATCGTGGCGCCGCTCGTCGTGCCTTGGGTGTTCACCCATCACGGCGAGGGCTGGACGTTCGGTGTCATCGCCGCAGCCTTCGCGGTCGCGACGCTCGCCGCTCTCGCGCTGCCCGAACGTCGGGGGCAGGCGCTCGACTGACCCGGCGGGGACGAGGCGTCAGCTCTCCTGTGGGTCGCGCAACGCCGCGGTGAACGTCAGCCCCGTCAACAGCAGGCCCGCGACGAACGGCAGGATCATCGCGCGCTGGATGCCGAAGTGGTTGCTGAGGAAGCCGATGATGCCGGGCCCGGCGAGAAACGCGGTATAGCCGAAAGCGGTGACGATGGCGAGCACGCGGCCGCCGCCGATGTGGCCGGCGATGGCGTAGATCTGCGGGGCGATCATGCCGACACCCAACCCGACGAGCAGCCAGCCGACGAGGATGAGCGGCAGCGACGACGTGGTGATGACGACGCCGAACCCGGCCACCGCGACGGGCGCGCCGAAGCGCACGACGGCGGCGCGCCCGAATCGTGCCACGAGTGAGTCGCCGAGCAGCCGGATGACGACCATCGTCGCGGACACGCAGACGAGACCGGCCGCGCCGACCCCCGGGTCGACGTGCGCGACGTCCGTGACGTGGATCGAGGCCCAGTCGATCGCGGTGCCCTCCGTGAACCCGAAGAACAAGGCCATGACGCCGAGCAGCCACGCCTGCGGCGGGATGCCGGGTCGCGGCGGTGCGTCGCCGCTCCTGGGGCTGATCGGCGCGGCGTCGTCCGTGCTGTCCTCGACATGCGGTGCCTGCGGCGTCAGAGCGAACAGTGCGGTGAGCCCCGCCCCGGCAAAGATCGCTGCCGCGACGAGGGCCCACCTCGGATCAGCCCCGTCGCCGCCCTGCAGTTTCGCCGAGCCCATGACGAGCAGGGCGCCGAGGAAACCTCCGAGCGAGAAGAACGCATGGAACCGGCTCATGATCGCCGTACCGGAGGCCCGCTCGGCGTCGACGCCGAGGGCATTCATCGCGACGTCCATGACACCGTTGCACGCGCCGATCATCACGCCGCCGACCACGAGGGTGGGGTAGTTCGGGGCGAACGCGACCACCAGCAACCCGATGGCGAGGCCGACTCCGCCGACGAGTGACGGCAGGCGCGGTGTGAACCGGTCGGAAACGCGGCCGCTCACCTGCATGGCCACGATCGCGGAGCCCCCGGCCAGCAGGAGGACGAGCCCGATCCCCGACGCGTCGGTGTGCAGGCGTTCACGGAGGCCGGGCAGCGAACCGCCCCAGGCCCCGATCATCAGGCCGTTGACGAGAAAGATGCCGAACACCGAGCGGATGAGGGCGTGGCTCTGCGCTGCGGTGAACGACGTCGTGGGAGTCGAGGTGGGCATGCGCTCCATTGTCACCGCCGCCACCTACCCTGGTCGAATGGACGACAAGGCCACGCTGAAGACGTACCTCGACTCGCTGCGTTCGGCGATCCTGTGGAAGCTCGAGGGCCTCGACGAGTGGCAGCTGCGCTGGCCGATGACGTCGACGGGGTCGAACCTGCTCGGCATCGTCAAGCACCTCGCAGCGATGGAGTACGGCTACCTCGGGCATGTCTTCGACCGCCCCGGCGAGGAGCTGCCGTGGATGGGGCAGGACGCCGAGCCCAACGCCGACCTGTGGGCGACGTCCGACGAGACCGTGGAGAGCGTCGTGCGCCTCTACCGCCGGGCCGTCGCACACGCCGACGAGACGATCGCGAGCCTCGACCTCGACGCCGCCGGCCACGTGCCGTGGTGGCCGCAGCCCGACGTCACCCTGCACCGCGTACTCGTCCACCTGAGTGTGGAGGTGGCCCGCCACGCGGGGCAGGTCGACGTCCTGCGCGAACTGCTCGACGGACGCGTCGGCATGCGTGAGGCGAACCCCAACCTGCCGTGGAGCGACGAGTTCTCCTGGGAGAGCTACGTGGAGAGGCTTCGTCAGATCGCGATCGACGCGCAGTGGCCCGGTGCCCGACCCGGTCTGTACGGGTTCGCGGGCCCGCAGCGGGACGCGCTGCTCGCGCCGATCCTTCGCGGTGCCAAGACGGCGACATCATCCCTGGCAGCCGCGTATTCAGCGGACGATGAACTGCCGCGGGTCGGTGAGCGCGAGGTGCTCATCTCGTCGGCGGGGATGCCCGTCGGCGTCACCGAGACAGTCGAGGTGCGCGTCGTCCCGCTGGGAGAGGTTGACCTCGAGCACGCCGTCGACGAGGGGGAGGGGTTCCGCAGCGTCGACGAATGGCGCGGGGCGCACGAACGCTTCTGGGCCTCCGACGCGATGCGGGCCGAGCTCGGCGACCCCGACCTCGTCGTCGACGATGCGACGCCCGTCGTGCTGCAGCGCATCCGGCTCGTCGAGACGCTCTGACGGGTGTGCCGGCGCGGTGGCACTGGAGGTTCGCCGGTGTCGAGATGCCCGCCATTCCGAGGACCGCGGGCGCTCGTGGACCGAGTGGTTCGAGGCGCAGTGACGACGGAGCAGCGCCTCGCCGATGCGTCGTGATGACGCACCACGCGCCGCGCCCGGCGCCGTCATCACGCCTGATGCCCGGTTGTCCTGGTCAGCGTGGGCGCGTCATAGCGCCCTGATCGCCGCGCTCAGGCGAACAGGTCGTCCTGCTCGGCGTGCTCGTTGCGCAGCGACTCGAGGAAGCCGACGAACGTGGCGCCGAGCTCGCTGAGCTCCTCGCCGCTGTCGCGCTCGACGTCGACCCAGCGCGTCGGGTGACCGGGGACGACGCCGAAGTCCCAGTCCTCGCCGCGGCCGAAGACGACGATGTCGCCGGTCTTGGTCACCGAACTCGGGTGCAGCACGCGCAGGTAGGGCCCGTCGGTGCCGTCGGCCATGTGGACGTTGCCGTTGTACGTCGCCGTCGTCAGCCAGAAGGCGCGCAGGTCGTCGGGAAAGGTAACGCCGAGCTTCTCCTCGGCGTGCGTGAGGTCGTCCTCGGTGGCGGGGGAGTCGAAACGGTCAGGGCTGAAGTACTCCGTGAAGGACATGCCGTCAGCCTAGGGCCTGCGACCCGTGAGCGGGCCGCGACGAACGACGAAGCGAGTAGCGCGATGGTCCGTGGGTGCTTCCGCCCCGTGAACCGGGCCGCGACGATCCCAGCGTCCTGTCGGCGCGATCCACAGCGTCTTGTCGGGGCGATGCGTCACAATGCGCTCATGATTCGTCCTGCTCCGCTTCGCTCGAACCCCCCGCGCGCCGGTGAGCCGTCATGATCGAGGGTCTCGATATCGCTGACGCGCGGGTGTGGCGCAGGAAAGAGGCGAAGGCGCGCTCCATCGAGGCGGGTGCGCTCGCCGACGCGATGCGCGACGAGGAGAACCTCGTCTGGGTCGACCTGCTCGACCCGTCGCCGGAGCAACTGCGTCAGCTCGTCCTGCGGTTGGGCGTGAGCGGGACTGTGGTCGAGGATGCTCTCGCTCCGCACGAGCGCGCCAAGGTGACGGCTCACGCCGACCATCTGTTCTTCACCGTGTACGCCACGCAGCTCGCGACCGACACCCTCGCCGAGCACGCTGACGGGGGCAGCCACCTCAGCGTCACGCGCATCAGCGGCATCGTGCTGCCGCGGGCGCTCATCACGATCAGGGTCAGGTCGCCGCATTGCGAAGCGTTCGACATGGGTGAGGTCGTGAAGCGCTGGGATGATTCCGCCTCACTCATGACGCAGGGCAGCGGCGCGCTCGTGCACGGGTTGCTCGACTACGTCGTCGACGGCCATTTCGACACAATCCAGTCGCTCGACGACGCTCTCGAAGGCCTCGAGGAGACGTTGTTCGCGGAGCGGCGCACCGGCAGCGAGTTCGTCCGCACGACGTACGCGATCCGCAAGGATCTCGTCGCGCTGCGCCGCGCCGTCCTGCCGATGCGTGAGGTCGTCAACGCGCTCATGCGTCACCGCGGGCGCACGGGCGGGCCGCTCGACGCCTGGTACGACGACCTGTACGACCACGTGCTGCGTGCCTCGGAGTGGACCGAGTCGCTGCGTGACATGGTGAGCACCGTCTTCGAGACGAACCTGTCGCTGCAGGACGCGCGGCTCAACACGATCATGAAGAAACTCGCCGCGTGGGCCGCGATCATCTCGGTGCCGACGGCCGTGACGGGCTGGTTCGGCCAGAACGTGCCCTACCCCGGTTTCCAGGCGCATTCGGGGCTCGTCATGAGCGTCGTCGTCATCGTCGCGTTGTCGGGCGGGCTCTACGCGATCTTCCGCCACAACGACTGGTTGTGACCTCCCGCCCACCTGCGTCCAAGTGCGCCCGGGTGCATCTGGACGCAGAGGGTTACGGCTGGGCGCTGACGACGAGGGTGGCCTCGCCGCGCACCCCTCCGGGCGTTCGCGATCGTGGTGAGGCGTGCCTAAGCTGGAGGCATGGTCAAGCGCATCGAAACCGACAGCATGGGTCAGATCGAGGTCGACGAGAACGCCTACTGGGGCGCGCAGACGCAGCGCAGCATCGAGAACTTCGACATCGGCCGTGACACGTTCGTGTGGGGGCCCGTCATGGTGCGGGCACTCGGCATCCTCAAGAAGGCCGCCGCGCAGGCGAACGCCGATCTCGAGCAGCTCCCGAAGGACGTCGCGGAGCTCATCGAGAGGGCCGCGGACGACGTCATCGACGGCAAGCTGAACGATCAGTTCCCGCTCGTCGTGTTCCAGACAGGCTCGGGCACGCAGTCGAACATGAACGCCAACGAGGTCATCTCCAACCGCGCGATCGAACTCGCCGGCGGAGAGCGCGGCTCGAAGAAGCCCGTTCACCCCAACGATCACGTCAACCGCGGTCAGTCGTCGAACGACACGTTCCCGACGGCGATGCACATCGCCGTCGTCCTCGACCTCGTCGAGCGCCTCTATCCGGCCGTCACCGAGCTGCGTGACGTGCTCGACGCCAAGGCGAAGGAGTTCGACGACGTCATCTGCGTCGGGCGCACCCACCTGCAGGACGCGACGCCGATCCGTCTCGGTCAGGAGATCGGCGGCTGGGTCGCGCAGCTCGACTTCGCGCTGTCGCAGGTGCGTCAGGCCGAGCAGGCGACGCGGGCGCTCGCGATCGGTGGCACCGCCGTCGGTACGGGGCTCAACGCGCACCCCGACTTCGGCATGCTCGCCGCGCAGAAGATCTCCGAGATCACGGGCGAGAGCTTCCACCAGGCCGACAACCTGTTCGCGTCGCTGTCGGCGCACGACGAGCTCGTCGCCGTCAGCTCGTCGCTCAGGCTGCTCGGCGGGGCGCTCATGAAGATCGCGAACGACGTGCGTTGGCTCGCGTCCGGGCCGCGCAACGGCATCGGCGAACTCGTCATCCCGGAGAACGAGCCGGGCAGCTCGATCATGCCGGGCAAGGTCAACCCGACGCAGTGCGAGGCGATGACGATGGTCGCCACCCGCGTGTTCGGCAACGACGCGACGGTCGGTTTCGCCGGCTCGCAGGGCAACTTCCAGCTCAACGTGTTCAAGCCCGTCATGGCGCACGCCGTGCTGGAGAGCATCCGCCTCATCTCGGATGCGTGCCGTTCGTTCACCGCGCACTGCGCACGTGGCATCGAGCCGAACCGGGAGCGCATCGACGCCAACCTCGCCTCGAACCTCATGGTCGTGACGGCGCTCAACCGTCACATCGGCTACGACAAGGCCGCCGCCATCGCGAAAAAGGCGCACAAGGAGGGCACGACGCTGCGCGAAGCGGCGCTCGCGTCCGGTGACGTCACGGGCGAGGACTTCGACCGCTGGGTCGTGCCCGCCGACATGACGCACCCGTCCGCCTGACGAGCCCTCCCACCGGCGAAGGGGTTGTGGAGGTTCGTGCGCTCAGACGCGCAAACCTCCCCAACCCCTTTCGTCGTCTGTCGTCGTCTCGGAGCGTTCAGTCGCGTAGCCCCGTCGAGTCGACGACGCCGCTGAGTACCTTGGCGGAGTGGGCGAGGGCGTCGCGTTCGGCGTCGTTCAGGTCGAGTTCGACGACGCTCTTGACTCCGCTGCGCCCCAGCACCGTGGGCACACCGATGAACAGGTCGTCGATGCCGTACGTGCCGTGCAGCTTCGTCGAGACCGGCAGTGCGGTGTACTCGTCGCGCAGGATGGCGCGGGTGATGCGCGCGAGGGCCATGCCGATGCCGTACGACGTCGAACCCTTCGCGTCGATGATGCGGTAGGCCGCCTCACGCGTGTCGGTGAAGACACGCTCGATCTCCTCACGGCGCCCCGGCACGCTCTCGAGGTCGCGTGACAGCGGCGCGCCCGCGACGTTCGCGGACGACAGTGCGGCCACCTCGGTGTCGCCATGCTCACCGATGATCGACGCGTGCACGCTCGACGGTGCGACGTCGTACAGCTCGCCGAGCATGAAACGCAGGCGCGCCGAGTCGAGCGTCGTGCCCGAACCGATGACACGCTCGGACGGCAGACCGCTCAACTTCCAGGTGGCGTAGGCCATCACGTCGACCGGGTTGCTGGCGACGAGGAAGATGCCGTCGAAACCCGTATCCATCACGGAGCCGACGATCGAGCGGAAGATCTCGACGTTGCGCCCGACGAGGTCGAGCCGCGTCTCACCCGGGCGCTGCGCCGCACCCGCGGTGATGACGACGAGGTCGGCGTCGGCGCAGTCGTCGTATGACCCCACCGTCACGCGCGTCGGCGACGGCGCCCACACGACGCCGTGGTTGAGGTCCATCACCTCGCCCGTCACCTTCTGAGTGTTGATGTCGATGATGGACAACTCGTGGACGAGACCCTGGTTGACGAGGGCGTACGCGTACGCCACCCCGACGTCACCGGCACCGATGAGAACAACGCGATCGCTCATGACCTCAACGCTACGCCGCCGGCCCGGTCTGTTCCGTCGTGTGGAGCACCTTGCCGGTGCAGTGAACATGAACATCGAATGACAGGCGGGGAGGGCTCGTCACGTGACCGCTGGCCTCAGAGGCCCGAGCTTGGGAGTTTGGCAGCCGACCCGCGACCCCGCGGGCCTCCGGGGCCCGAGCTTGGGAGTTTCCGCCGCGTGTATTCAGGCTGTACTGCCTCGACAGGAGCCCGCGGGGGTGCGGTGCCGCGCCGCCCCGCAGGGTCAAGGTGTCGCGATCTGCACCGTAGAGTTCGTCACTGAAAAGCGAACAGCAGCAAGGGAATCGACGATTGCGTCGGCGTCCGTTGTCGCGTCGAGGTTGGCGACGTTCGTCGTCGACGTCAGCGCGAGCGTCGCGCATCCTGCGGCCTTCGCCGCGCGCAGACCGCTTGGTGCGTCCTCGACGACAAGGCATTCTTCGGCGGCGACCCCGAGACGCTCGGCAGCCACGAGGAACGGGTCGGGGTGCGGCTTGCCGTGCTCGACGTCGTCGAACGTCACGACCACGTCCGGGAGCGGGATGCCCGCGGCCTGCAGGCGCGCCAACCCAAGTTCATGCGTCGCCGACGTCACGACCGCACACCGACGGGGCAGCAGCGCCGCGACCGCGTCGACAGCTCCGGGCAGCGCGACGACCCCGTCCGTGTCTGCGAGTTCCATCGCCGTGATGCGGGCCAGCGCGACCTCCGCCTCGCCGGGGCTCAGATGCGGCGCGATCTGCGCGATGATGCCCGACGCCGGCACCCCGTGATGCTGGCCGAGCAGGTGCGGGTCGATGTCGTACTCGCGCGCCCACGCCACCCATGAGCGGATGACGGCGGGCGTCGAGTCGACGAGCGTGCCGTCGTTGTCGAACAGCACGGCCGCGAACGGGCGGCCGGCCAGGGCGGAGAGGTCACCGAGTCGAGGCATGGCTCGATCCCATCACGCCGCCACGCGACGTGCGAGTCCGTAGGCCTCCGCCTCTGGGGTGACCTGCCGAGACGTCGGTGATCGCCTGCCGCCGGGTGGCGGTCCTCCGCTTCCTGGGGGACGACGCCTCGTGGACGTACGCTTGAGGCCGTTTTCGAGGAGGAGGCCCTCATGCTGCGCACCCTGATGCGAGCCAAGATTCACCGCGCGACCGTCACGCACGCCGACCTGCACTACGTCGGCTCGTGCACCATCTCGTCCGACCTCATGGAGGCCGCCGACCTCGTCGAGGGCGAGCAGATCGACATCGTCGACGTCGACAACGGCCACCGACTCACTACCTACGTCATCGCCGGCCCTGCGGGTGAGGGGCGCATCGGCATCAACGGTGCCGCCGCTCACCTCGTCGGGGTGGGGGACACCGTCATCCTCATCGCGTACGGAATGTTCGGTCCCGACGAGGTCGCGACGCACGAGCCGCGTGTCGTGTTCGTCGACGGCGACAACCGTATCGTCGAACGCGGCACCGACCCCGCCCACGCGCCCGAGGGCTCCGGTCTCGTCGACCCGCGCGACGGCTGAAGCCCCCGCGGCCGGTGCACAGGCCCGACGCTGACGTGCGGCCGGCGGGCCGGCGGATCAGCTGCTCGACTTTTGTGCATCTGCACGAGGAATGTGCCGCACATTCCTCGTGCAGATGCACATTTCTCGTGCAGCTGGGCTCTCGTGGCGCGGTGAGGCGGGTGGCCCGCTCGTTCAACGGCGCGGCGGGTGCCCGCCCGAGGTCGCTCGTTCAGGAGGCTCGTGCCGCAAGCGCGACGGCCTCGCGCACGAGTGACCTCACGCGCTCGTGGTGGTCGAGGTCGCGGTAGAGCACGCGGACGACGTGGTAGCCGAGTCGCTGCAGGGCGACCTCGCGGAGCTTCTCGCGGCGCAGCGCTTCGCGGTCGGTGTACTTGAGCAGCCCGTCGACCTCGACGATGACGTTCGTCCCCGCCACGAGGAAGTCGGCGCGCGCCACGAACCGTCCGTGCGCGTCGTACACCTCGAACTGCGGGATGACGGTGTACCCCAACGTCGCCAGCACCCAGCGGGCCCGTGATTCCGCAGCCGACTCGGTTCGCGGATCCGCGAACCGTGCCACCGTTCGTGCCTGATGAGCGCCCGCGCGAGTTCCGAAGGCGTCCGCCGCGGCGACGAGGGCATCGGCGTCGAGGCCCAGACGGCGAGCTGCGTCGGCGACGACGAGACCGTCGGGGATGCCGTGGTGGGCCGCGATGTCGATGCCGACTTGGGCCAGGCCCTGCACGGGCCGCGCGATGCCGGCGAGGGGGACGTCGGCCGGCCCGGCGCCCCACGGCCGACGCATCGCCAGGCCGGGGCGGGTGCTGGGTCCGTACGGGCGACGGGACATCTCGACCGTGGTCGGCATGGTGAGCACCGGCAGCTGGTGGGCCAGCGCGGCCGTCACACCGGTGAGGTAGCTGCCGGGAATGGCCTCGAGCAGTGCGACCGCCCGCCGCAGGTGATCCTCACGGGCTGCCTGCCAGGGGTCGTCTGGCCCATCTGTGCGCGTGACGCCGCCGGCCATGCCGGGCGCGGGCTGTACGGCGTAGAGACCCTGACCGAGGCGGGTCAGCACACCCGCCTGCCCCCAGCGTCGCAACTGCGAATCGGTGACGCCCGCGCCCAGGGCCTGCGCCCGCGTGAAATGCCCCAGCCGTGACAGTGCGAGGAGCACGTCGGGAATCGTCACGCCGGGGGCGCTCGCGTCGGAGGCGGCCGCACCACGGGCGTTCGGTGAGGGGTCGGTATCGGGGTCGACCGGGTGGTGGACGCTCGCGGCGGTGTCGTTCGGAGTGAAGGCCCGAGCGCCCTGAGGGGCGGCGTCGGAGCGGACCGCGCCGCCGGCGCTCGCGCGGGGGATCGTCGTCATGAGCCCAGCCTGGTCGAGAATGAGGCCCGGCCGCTGAGGCCCTGTGGACAACTCGTCACATCGACGCGGACGGCGCAGCACCTCGTGTCCTGATGGAACTCCCCGCGGGGAGCCAGCCATTCACTGAACCAAACCCAGCTGCGCGAGAAATACGCATCTGCGCGAGGAATGTGCGTCACATTCCTCGCGCAGATGCGCAAAAGTCGAGCAGCTGCAGCGTCAGCCGGGCAGATGCGGACACCCGGGCAGACCCGCCGGTCGTACAGGTCAGACAGCCGCTCAGGTCAGACAGCTCAGGCGACGCCCGTGCCGACGAGCGAACCGACGCCGAAGGTGATGGCCATGGCGAGTACGCCGCCACCGACGTTGCGGGCGACGGCGCGTCCGCGCTGGGCGCCACCGATGCGCGCGCTGACGAAGCCGGTGATCGCGAGCGCGATGACGACGGCGACAACCGTCACCGGCACCCTGAGCGACGGCGACGGCAGCAGGATCGCGAGCAGCGGGATGAGAGCACCGAGGGCGAACGACACGAACGACGCACCGGCGGCCGTCCACGGGTTCGCGAGGTCGTCGGGGTCGAGGTTGAGTTCGGCGTCGGCGTGCGCACGCAGCGCGTCCTTCTCGGTGAGCTGGACGGCGACCTCGCGAGCGAGGGGCTCGTCGAGACCCTTGTCGACGTAGATCTGCGTGAGTTCGGCGAGTTCCTCGTCGGGCATCGTGGCGAGCTCGAGCTTCTCCTTGGCGAGGAGCGCCTTCTCGCTGTCGAGCTGCGTCGAGACGGAGACGTACTCGCCGACGGCCATCGACAGCGCACCAGAGACGATGCCCGCGACACCCGCGATGATGATGGGGGTGCGCTCAGCCGTCGCTCCGGCGACACCCATGACGAGGCCGGCGACGGAGACGATGCCGTCGTTGGCTCCGAGAACGCCGGCGCGCAGCCAGTTGAGCTTCGCGGCATGCCCGGCATCGTGGGCCTCGCCGCTGTGGGGAGTCGTGGTCGTCATGACGCGCATCGTGCGCGATCGACGATGCGAGCGCCACGTAGGTGAGGCTTCGATGAGTCCGGTCACGTTGGCTTCGGCTCGGCCCGTACCCCGAGGGCGCGGCCTTGCGGCCGGTCGAACCATCAGGTGCGTCCATCATCCGCACCCCGAGGGCGCGGCCTTGCGGACCCTCGGATGGACCGCGTCCCCGGCAGGTCGAAAACCCTGCGACAATGGCAAGCATGGCTTTGAAGTCTCGTAACGACGTTCGCAACGTCGCCATTGTCGCCCACGTCGACCACGGCAAGACCACCCTCGTCGACAAGATGCTCTGGCAGGCCGGCGTGTTCGCCGAGCGCGCCACCGTCGAGACCACCGGAGAGCGAGTCATGGACTCCGGTGACCTCGAGCGTGAGAAGGGCATCACGATCCTCGCGAAGAACACCGCGATCCACTACGCGGGCCCCGCCGCGAAGGAGGTCGCGGGCCTCGACGACGGTGAGTTCGTCACGATCAACATCATCGACACCCCCGGTCACGCGGACTTCGGTGGTGAGGTCGAGCGCGGTCTGTCGATGGTCGACGGTGTCGTCCTGCTCGTCGACGCCTCCGAGGGTCCGCTGCCGCAGACGCGCTTCGTGCTGCGCAAGGCCCTCGACGCGAAGATGCCCGTCATCCTGTGCATCAACAAGGTCGACCGTCCCGACAGCCGCATCGCCGAGGTCATCGACGAGGTCTACGAACTGTTCATGGATCTCGACGCGGACGAGGACCAGATCGAGTTCCCGATCGTCTACGCGTCGGCGAAGAACGGCATCGCCTCGACCGTGCGTCCCGACAACGGTGGCCTGCCCGAGGGTGACTCCGTCGAGCCGCTGTTCAAGACGATTCTCGAGACGATCCCCGCCCCGACGTACGAGGAGGGCACGCCGCTGCAGGCGCACGTGACGAACCTCGACTCGGACAACTTCCTCGGCCGACTCGCGCTGCTGCGCGTGTTCAACGGTGAGATCGCCAAGGGCCAGCAGGTGACGTGGTGCAAGGCCGACGGCACGCAGCAGAAGGTGAAGATCACCGAACTGCTCATGACGGAGGGCCTCGAGCGCAAGCCGTCCGAGAAGGCCGCGGGCCCCGGCGACATCATCGCCGTCGCCGGCATCCCCGACATCACGATCGGCGAGACCCTCGCCGACGCCGAGAACCCGGAGCCGCTGCCGCTCATCACGGTCGACGAGCCCGCGATCTCGATGACGATCGGAACGAACACCTCGCCGCTCGTCGGCAAGGAGCGCGGCACGAAGGTGACCGCGCGTCTCGTCAAGGACCGCCTCGACAAGGAGCTCATCGGCAACGTGTCGCTGCGCGTCCTGCCGACCGAGCGTCCCGACGCCTGGGAGGTGCAGGGCCGCGGTGAGCTGGCGCTCGCCATCCTCGTCGAGCAGATGCGCCGCGAGGGCTTCGAGCTGACCGTCGGCAAGCCGCAGGTCGTCACGCGTGAGATCGACGGCAAGCTGCACGAGCCGTTCGAGCGCCTGACGGTCGACACACCCGAGGAGTACCTCGGCGCCATCACGCAGCTGCTCGCTGCCCGCAAGGGCCGCATGGAGCAGATGACGAACCACGGCACCGGTTGGATCCGCATGGAGTTCGTCGTCCCCGCGCGTGGCCTCATCGGCTTCCGCACCGAGTTCCTCACCGAGACGCGCGGTACGGGTATCGCGCACTCGACATCCGAGGGTTACGAGCCGTGGGCGGGCACCATCACGACGCGCGTCGCCGGGTCGCTCGTCGCCGACCGCACGGGCCCCGTCACGTCGTACGCGATGGTCAACCTGCAGGAGCGCGGCACGCTGTTCGTCGAGCCGGGCACCGAGGTGTACGAGGGCATGATCGTCGGCGAGAACAGCCGCGCCGACGACATGGACGTCAACATCACCAAGGAGAAGAAGCTGACGAACGTTCGCGCGTCGTCCGCCGACAACTTCGAGAAGGTCATCCCGCCGCGTCAGCTCTCCCTCGAGCAGAGCCTCGAGTTCTGCCGTGAGGACGAGTGCTGCGAGGTCACCCCGACCGCCGTGCGCATCCGCAAGGTCGTGCTCAACGCCGGTGAGCGCGCGCGCACCGCGTCGCGTGTTCGTAACGCGAACAAGAGCTGACCTGATCAGCTGACGATCGACGAACGGCCGGCCACTCTCGAACGAGGGTGGCCGGCCGTTTCGCGTGCGGCAGAGTGGGGCCATGAACAAGAACCGGGAGGGCGTCTGGATCGTTCAGCACGACGAGACGCCCCACAACACCGTCCTCAGGGTGTTCGCGACGGCCGAGGAGGCGGCAGAGTAGGCCGACGGTGCATGTGAACTACGCCGATGGCGTCATCACCATGGCGTTTCCGATCGGGTTCCGGTTCGAGGACGGGGCGGCGCGCTACCGCCGCTGAGCCTTCGACCCCAGGCATGCAGCCACTGCGCTCTTTGCGTTTCGGCGCGTGGAGGACGAAGGTTGACCTCATGGCTCGGCTTCTCTTCGCGCATGCGCATCCTGATGACGAATCGCTGTGGACGGGTGTGACGATGGCGCATCACGTCGCGCGGGGTGACGAGGTGCACGTGCTCACCTGCACGCTGGGGGAGGAGGGCGAGGTCATCCCTGACGACCTCAAACACCTCGAACTGCCCGCCGGCTCAGCGCGTCCCGACGACGTCGCGGACGAGCTCGCTCCGGTGCGTCGCGAGGAACTGCGCCGCGCGATGACGGCGATGGGGGTGACGTCGTCGGTCGTCCTCGGTGACGACGCCTTCCGCGCCCTCGCGAACCGCCCTGAGGCGCGCACGTACCGCGATTCGGGCATGGCAGGCACGCCGTCGGCATCCCACCCCCGGGCGTTCACGGGCGCCGACATCGAGGCCGTCGCTGCCGACGTCGCCGCGTACGTCGACGCGCTCGCGCCCGACGTCGTCGTCACCTATGACGAGCAGGGCGGCTACGGCCATCCCGACCACATCCGCACGCACGAGGTGACGGTCGCCGCGCTCGCCGCATCGACCGCGCGCCCGAGGCTGTTCATCACCCTGACGCCGCAGTCGTGGGCACAGGAGGATCGCGCCTGGCTGCACGCGATGTGCTCGCCCGAGTTCCTCCACGAGACGGGCTTCGTCGTCCCCGAGCGCGACGACGCCTACCCGCCGTCCGTCGTGCCCGACGACGAGGTGACGCACGCGGTCGTCGATGACGCCGCCGTCAGCCTCCAGATCAAGGCGCTGCGCGAGCACCGCACGCAGGTCAGCGTCGCCGACGAGGTCTACGCGCTCTCCAACGACGTCGCCGCACGTCTTTCGGGACGTGAGGGGTTCACCGAGTACGACGCCCGCGCTCGCCGCCGCATCGTCGGCGCCGAGAACGCCACGCCGAGCGCGACGCGCCCGGAGCTGATCGCATGACCTCCCACCACGAACCGGTCGACCCCGACCACTACCGCAAGGCCATCGGTCGTCTCGCGACGGGCGTCAGCGTCGTGACGACGCGCGTCGGCGACATCGACCACGCCATGACGATCAACTCGTTGACGAGTGTCTCGCTCGACCCTGTTCTCATGCTCATCAGCGTCGAACGCGAGGCCCGCTTCTTCGAGGCGGTCATGGAGCGCGGCGAATGGGCGGTCTCCCTGCTCGGTGCGAGTGCGAAGCCGATCGCGTCGTGGCTCGCGACGCGCGGGCGTCCGCTGCACGGCCAGCTCGACCGCGTGCCGCACCACCGCGGTGACGCGACGGGCCTCGCCCTCGTCGACGACGCCCTCGCGGAGTTCGAGTGCCGCACGGTCTCGACCCTCGACGCGGGCGACCACACGATCGTCGTCGGTGAGGTGCTGACGCTCGCCGTCGGCGACGCTCCCGAGGACGCCCTCACGTATTACCGGGGCGCATTCGGCCGGTTGCGCTGACGCGTCGCTCGTGCCCAGATCGTCGGACGCCGCCGTTCGTGGTGCAATGGTGCGACCCGTGGCGCGGGGTTTTCGCGGGTTCGAGACATGCAGGAGGTCACCGTGGCGGACGACGAGCAGGTGCAGGCGACGCAGCCGGACGGCACGCGTCGGCGCAGGCATCTGGCCTGGTTCGGGGGCGCCGGTGTGCTCGCCGTGGCGGCGATCGGCTACGTCGGGGCCTGCTACCACTACAAGGACACGATCGCGGGCGGTACCACCGTCGCGGGCCGCAGCATCGGCGGGATGACGATGGAACAGGCCTCGCGTCAGGTCTCCGGCCTGCCGGGCCCGGGGGCGCAGCAGCAGGCCACCGTCACGGCCGACGGGCAGAAGTTCGCGTTCGAGCCGTCCAGCGCATGGAAGCCGGACGTGGCGCGCACGCTCGACGGCGTCACCGGGTTCAGCCTGTCGCCTACCCGCCTCATCCATCACATCAGCGGTGACGGCGGCGCCGTCACGCCGCGGTACACGGTCGACGAAGCGGCGCTGGCGCGTCTCGTCAAAAGCTCGGCGGGCACCTCGATCAAGGGCGCGCCCACGCAGGGCAAGGTGAAGTTCATCAACGGTGAGGTCGTCGTCGTCAAGGGCGCGCCGGGCAAGAGCGTCGACGAGAAGGCGGTCGCGAAGGACGTCGCCGAGCACTGGCCGGGCACCACGGCCTACACCACGAAGCTCGTCGACAAGCAGGCCGACGCGACGCAGGACGCCGTCACCGCGTTCGCGGCGGGGGATGCGAAGAAGGCGATGTCCGAGCCGCTGCAGGTCAAGGCCAATGGCGAGACCGTGACGATGAAACCCTCCGATGTCTCCGAGGTCATCTCCTCCGACACGGATGCGCACGGAAAGCCCTCCATCAAGGTCGACGCGGACGCACTGCTCGCCCACGTCCTCGAGCGCAGCACCGACATGCAGAACGACATCGCGACGGACGCGAAGGTCGTGTGGAAGGACGGGAAGCCGAGCGTGCAGCCGGGCAAGGCCGGCCAGCAGATCGACGCCTCGAAGGTGCAGTCGGTCGTCGCGGCAGCACTGACGGGCAACCACGTCGCGAACCTGCCCATGAAGCCGATGCAGCCGCAGGTGACCGAGAAGGACATCAACGTCTCGTCGCTGCCCACCACGTCGATGGCGCACTTCGAGTCCAAGTTGCCCGGCGGCGCCGAGAACGCCGCGCGCACCCACAACATCGAGACGGCGCTCGCGACGCTCAACGGGATGGTGGTCAGACCCGGTGAGCAGTTCTCACTGTTGCGTGCCCTGGGGTACTCGTTGACGAAGGAGAAGGGCTACGTCGAGGCGGGCACGCTGCAGGGCGGCATTCACGTCGACGGCATGGGCGGCGGCGTCTCCCAGGTCTCGACTGTGCTCTACAACACGGCGTTCTTCGCGGGCGTGCAGCTCGACGAGCACACCCCGCACGACGTCTACATCGATCGCTACCCGATGGGTCGTGAGGCAACCCTGTGGAACCCCGGCGTCGACAACACGTGGACGAACGACACCGGCCGCCTCATCCTCATCAAGGCGGGCACGAGCGGCAACAAGGTCGTCATGGACTTCTACGGCACACGCCAGTACGACGTGTCGACGAAGACGGGGCCGAAGACCGACGTGGTGCAGCCGAAGCAACGCACCGTGAAGGACGTCAAGGGGTGCGAGAACTCCGTCGGAAACGGCACGCCAGGCTTCCAGGTCGACGTGTCGCGCACCCTCAAGAAGGGCTCGAACGTGGTGCGCACCGACAAGATCCACACGAAGTACCAACCCGACGACATCATCACCTGCGTCGGCTCGTGATGTCGGCGCGCCGGTCTTACAGGCCCGCGTGCTCGATGACGAGGTCGGCGACGTCGCCGGCGTGCGAGCGCACGGCCCAGTGCCCGGCGTCGAGAGGCCGCACGCGGGCCGTCGCGGCGTAGGCTGCGCCGTACGTAGCGATGGGTTCGCGGACGTAGCGGTCCTTCGTCGGCACGACGATCTGAGTCGGCACGTCGGTGCGACGAGGCCCGGAGGTCGCGTCCGCGCTGGAGCCGTGCCGACGCAGCCCCATGTTGGCGCGGTACAGCTCGAGGCCGTCGAGCATGTCGCGGCGCTCGCGCTCGGCGCCGTCGCCGCGCTGCAACAGCCGCCCGAACGCGCCGCTGCGGATGGCGAGTTCCGGAAGCAGCGGGGTCTGGAAGAACGCGATGTACGTCGACGACGCGGCCTGCTGCGCGAGGAGCAGACGATCGTGGGTCGAACCACGGGCCATCGCGTGCATCCAGCGCGACGCATGATCGAGACATGGGCCCGAGATCGTCGTGAAGCTGCTGACGCAGGAGGCCGCGCCGTCGTCCGTCACGGCCTGCCAGGCCTGGATCGAACCCCAGTCGTGGGCGAGCAGATGGACCTCATGCCCGTTCTCGGCGGCTGCGGTGACGGCCCGATCGACGTCGCGGCGCAACTTGTCGAGGGCGTAGCCGTCGCGTGACGGCGGCGCGTCGGAACGGCCCGACCCGCGGGTGTCGTAGGTGAGGACGTCGGCGCGCGGGATGAGGTGGGGGATCATCGCGTCCCAGACCCGCTGGTCGTCAGGGTAGCCGTGCACCGCGATGACGACGGGACGCTTCGGCGTGCGGCCGGTCGGCATGCCTTCGTCAGACGAGTCGCCAGCCGACGATTCGTCAGCCGACGAGACGGCGAGTCGGTGCCACGTCGCGGCGAGCGTCAGGCCGTCATCGGTGGTCAGGGAGGTCTGTTCGACAGTAGCTTCGTGCGTCGCGGTCGTCATGACGCCACTGTGCCGTACGAACCCGGGGCCTGTCTTGATCTACGACGCTGCCCGACGCGCCCAGGGGCGGCGCGGCACAATGAACGCGTGAGTACGCCGAGCATCCCGTTCACGCCCGCCGCCGACGTCACGACGCATGCCGCCACGATCGACGTCGGGCGCATCGCGCACGAGCTGCGTCATCACGAGGTCACCGACGTCCTCGTCAGCGGTGTCGAGCGTGCCGCGTACTCGAGCGACGCGAGCCTGTACCGCGTGCTGCCGCGCGCGATCGTGCGTCCGCGCCACACCGATGACGTGCTCGAGACCCTCGCCGTCGCGCGCAGTCTGGGCGTGCCGATCACCGCACGCGGCGCGGGCACGTCATGCGCCGGCAACGCCGTCGGGCCCGGCATCGTCATGGATTTCAGCACGCACATGAACAAGGTGCTCGACCTCGATGTCGCGAACCGGCGCGCCGTCGTCGAACCCGGCGCGGTGCATCAGAGCCTGCAGCGCGCGGTACTGCCGCACGGGGTGCGCTTCGGGCCGGACCCGTCGTCGCACACGCGATGCACGATCGGCGGGATGATCGGCAACAACGCGTGCGGGTCGCGGGCGTTCGCGTATGGCAAGACGAGCGACAACCTGCTCTCGCTCGAGATGGCGACGGCCGGGGGCGAGCTCGTGCGCCTCGATCACGGGGCGTCGCGCGACGCGCTGACCGCCGCGCACCCCTACCTCGGGCGCCTCGACGACCTCGCCGGCGCGAACCTCGCGACGATCCGGCAGGAGTTCGGGCGCTTCGATCGTCAGGTCTCCGGCTACGCGATGGAGACGCTGCTGCCGGAACGCGGGTTCGACGTCACACGCTTCATGGCCGGCACCGAGGGCACGCTCGGGGTGCTGACGGAGGCCACTGTCGGGCTCGTGACGGAACCGGCGTTCCGCATCCTCGTCGTCCTCGGCTACGACGACATGCCGGCCGCCGGTGACGCCGCGCCGCTCGTGCGTCAGTTCACGCCGACGGCGTGCGAGGGCATCGACCGGCGGCTCGTCGACGTCCTCATCGCGCGGCGCGGCGCGCAGGCCGTCCCGGCGCTGCCGAAGGGGTCGGGGTGGCTGCTCGTCGAGATCGCCGGCGACGATCGCGACGAGGTGCTCGCGCGCGCCGAGGCGTGTCTCGTCGGCTGCGGGGCGATCGACGGGCGCGTCGTGCTCGACGCCGCGGAGACGAGTGCGCTGTGGAAGGTGCGTGAGGACGGCGCCGGCCTTGCGGGGCGCTCGCCGAAGGACCTGCCCGCGTGGCCCGGCTGGGAGGACGCCGCCGTCCCGCCCGAAAAGCTTGGCGCGTACCTGCGTGACTTCGACGCGTTGCTCGACACCTACGACCTCTCCGGGTTGCCGTATGGACACTTCGGCGACGGGTGCCTGCACATCCGCATCGACTTTCCGCTCAGCGCGCCGGGCGGCACGCAGGTGCTGCACGAATTCCTCGACGAGTCGGCGCAGCTCGTGGCGCGCTACGGCGGGTCGATGTCCGGTGAGCACGGCGACGGGCGCGCCCGCAGCGAGTACCTCAGCTCGATGTACTCGTCGCAGGCGCTCGCGTTGTTCGCCGGCGTCAAGGAGATCTTCGACCCGACGAACCTGCTCAACCCGGGCGTCCTCGTCGATCCCGCGCCGGCGGCGGCCGACGTCCGCATGGCGCACGTACCGCCACTGACGAAGGACCTCGCACTCGCGTACGCGCATGACGGCGGCGACTTCGCGCGCGCCGTCCACCGCTGCACCGGCATCGGCAAGTGCCGCGCGAGCACGATCGGGACGACGAACGTCATGTGCCCGAGCTACGCGGCGACCGGTGACGAGAAGGACTCGACGCGCGGACGCGCGCGGCTGCTGCAGGAGATGGTGCAGGGCGGGCTCTCCGGCGGTTTCGTCAACGACGGTTGGCGCTCGCCGGAGGTGCACGAGGCGCTCGATCTGTGCCTGTCGTGCAAGGGCTGCACATCGGACTGCCCGACGGGTATCGACATGCCCGCGTTCAAGTCGGAGGTGTTGCATCAGACGTACAAGGGGCGCCTGCGTCCGCGCTCGCACTACGCGTTGGGGCAGCTTCCGCGCTGGGTTCGGCTGGGACACATGGCGTCCGGCGTGTTCAACCTGGCGCTCGCGGTGACGGGCAAGGTGCCGGTGCTCAAGAAGCTCGCCGGCGTCGATCCGCGACGCTCGGTGCCGTCGTTGGCGCGTGAGTCGTTCCGTGACTGGTGCCGCACGAACGATGTCGGGTTCTTCGAGGACGCCGACCGTCGTGGCGTGGTGCCGGAGAACGCCGTCGTCATCATGGTCGACACGTTCACCGACCATTTCTCGCCCGAGGTCGGTCAGGCCGCGGTTCGTGTGCTGCGGCGCGCAGGCTGGGAACCGTTCGTCGTAGAACGCGCCGGCTGCTGCGGTCTGACGTGGATCTCCACGGGCCAGCTCGACGGGGCGAAGAAGCAACTGCGCGGGTTGATCGGCGACCTCGCGCCCGTCGCGCGTCGTCACGTGCCCGTCATCGGGCTCGAACCGTCGTGCACGGCCGTGCTGCGCGGTGACGCCGCCGAGCTACTGCCCGGCGACGAGGACGCCGCGCTGGTGGCGCGCTCGACGTCGACGCTCGCGGAGTTCCTCGCCGGTGACGACCGGTGGACGGCGCCCGACCTGTCCGGTGTCGACGTGGTCGCGCAGCCGCACTGTCACCACCACGGCGTCATGGGGTGGTCACCCGATGCGGCGCTGTTGCGCGACGCCGGCGCCAACTTGCAGCAACTCGGCGGATGCTGCGGCCTTGCAGGCAACTTCGGCGTCGAGCAGGGGCACTACGAGGTGAGCGTCAAGGTCGCCGAACAACAGCTGCTGCCGGCGATGGACGCCAAGCCCGACGCTGCGCTGCTCGCCGATGGGTTCTCGTGCCGCACCCAGATCGCCGACCTCACCGAACGTCGCGGCATCCACCTCGCGCAGTTGCTCGACGACGCTCAAGGTGGTCAGGGCGTCTGAGCCCTGAGTGCAGGCAGGGGGTCAACGGCGTCTCTCGAGGCATCGCCCTGCCTGCGCGCGTGGATCTCTGACCGGATTCGCGTCGTGCGCGACGCGTTTCCGGGCGATGATCGCGGAGGCCGGTGCCTCGGTGGTCAGTTCGGCTGGAGGTAGACGTACCTGTGGTGCGTCGTGAAGCCGAGCGATTCGTACAGAGCGATGGCCGGTGCGTTGTCGGCGGCGACCTGCAGGTACATCGACGAGGCGTCGGCGCGGAGCGCTTCGTCGGCGCAGGCGCGCAGTAGTTGTCGTGCGAGGCCCTGACGGCGGGCGTCGGGGCGGGTGGCGAGGGCGAACACTCCGGCCCATCCCGGCGACAGCGCCAGGCGAGCGTGGGCGACGGCTCCCGAGGGCGCGCCCGCCGCACCGGAGGTGATGCCGTCCGTGTCAACGGGCGGCGTGAGCGCGAGGAAGACCTGCTTTTCGGAGCCCTCCAGGACGCGCCGGGCGTCGCTCTCGTGCGTGCGGGCCCGGTCATCGGCGAGCGACCACCACGCGTCGTCGAGGGCGGGGGAGACGTTCGTGCGCATCGAGCTGGTCGACGTGCGCCGCGCAGCCGCAGCGACGTCGGCGCTCGCGGCCGTCATGACACGTACCGGGCGGAGCGCCTCCCAGCCGAGAGTGGTGGCCTCCTGGACGAGGGGGTCGTCGTCGGCCGAGAAGCCGGGTGAGAGAGGCACCTGGATCAGGGGCGGCAGCGCTCGAGCGTCGTACCAGCGTCGAACGGTGGCAAGCGAGTCGGCCGTCGACGGGCCGGGTTCGCCGAGGACGAGAGCCGAGTTGGCACGCCCGGTGTAACCGCCGGCAGCGCGCAGCATCCAGCGTCCGAACCACTCACGTTCGTGGGGCGGCCAGCCGTCCGTCATGAGCTCTTCGAGATCCTCGACGGAGACCGCGCGATGCGGCGCGCCACGCCGGCCGGGGCGTGGGCCGAGCGCCTTCGCCGTCACGATGTGCGTGATGGCGACGCGCACCTCGCCGCGCCGGGTGTCGACGACGACATGGCCAACGTCGACGGAGCGGACGGTGCCGACGATGTCCGTCAGGGTCGCGTTCGCGTCGAGCGTGCCTGCGGCGGCGGCGATCTCGCCGGCTGTCAGCCGCCGGCGAATCATGACCCGTGCGCCCTCTCGCAGGGTGGAAGCAAGGGTGGGCTTGTTTTCGGCGGAGTCGCGCACATCGGCATACTAGGAGGCAACCATCCGAACATCGCACCGTGACGCTCGGATACCAAGAACGTTCGCTGTCCGCATCTCGCCTCTGCACGGGTCGGCCGGCGGGCGCAACGCGACCACCGAGGAGCTACCCGTGACGTACGTCATCGCCCAGCCCTGTGTCGATGTCAAGGACAAGGCCTGCATCGAAGAGTGCCCCGTCGACTGCATCTACGAGGGTGAGCGTTCGCTCTACATCCACCCCGACGAGTGCGTCGACTGCGGCGCGTGCGAGCCGGTGTGCCCCGTCGAGGCCATCTACTACGAGGACGACACGCCCGAGGAGTGGGCCGACTACTACAAGGCCAACGTCGAGTTCTTCGACGACCTCGGCTCGCCCGGTGGCGCCGCGAAGATGGGCGTCATCAAGAAGGATCACCCGATCATCGCCGTCCTGCCCCCGCAGAACCAGGACTGACGACCAGGGCTGGTGGCCAGGGCTGACGGTGAGGCCTGACGAGGACCGGCAGGCCGACGTCTGTGCCCCAAAGGTGCTGGGCGCTTGCGTGCCTGCACGCGAACCTCGCTCGCGCCAATAGAATCCTGCCCTTTCGAACCCCGCGCCAATCGAACCCCCGCGCGAGCTGCTGACGGCTCGTGCGGGGGTTCGTCGTGTCCCGCACCCATCTGCGATCTACGTCCACCTTCGCGATCTACGTCCCCTTTGGCGATTCCTGTCCACATCGGCGATTGTCGTCCACATTTACGTCGTCGCCGCGGCACGGGGGTCGACCGCGAAGGTGGACGAAGAACATCGCAGAGGGGGAGGCGGTTCGCAGAGATGGACGGAAATCGCGAATGGTGACGAAGATCGCAGGAGTGGACGCCGTTCGCCGATGGGCACGCGGCCCTGGCGGCGCGGGGGTTCGGGCCGGGTGCGGATGTCGGTGGCAGGTGCGAGAATGGCGGCATGGCGCTCAACCTTCCTGACTTCCCCTGGGATTCGCTGGCCGCGGCCAAGGCGCGCGCGAGTGAGCACCCTGACGGCATCGTCGACCTCAGCGTCGGCACGCCCGTCGATCCGACGCCGCAGATCCTGCAGGACGCACTCGCGGCCAACGCCGACGCCCACGGTTACCCGCAGGTGTGGGGGACCCCCGATCTGCGTGAGGCGATCGCCGCCTGGTACGCACGCCGCCGCAACGCGAGCCACGTCGACCCCGACGGCGTCATGCCCACGGTCGGTTCTAAAGAACTGGTCGCGTGGCTCCCGACGCTGCTCGGCCTGGGCGCCGGGGACGTCGTCGCCTTTCCCGAGGTCGCCTACCCGACGTACGACGTCGGCGCTCGCCTCGCGGGCGCGACGCCACGTCCGATGCGGGGCCTCACCGAGTTCGGGCCGCAGGCGCCGAAGCTGCTGTGGATCAACAGCCCCGGCAACCCGAACGGCAAGGTTCTCGGTGTCGAGCACCTCAAGAAGGTCGTCGACTGGGCACGCGCGCGTGGCGTCATCGTCGCGAGCGACGAGTGCTACGCCGAGCTCGACTGGCGTGACGGCGCCGGCGAGGCGGGGCAGCTGAGCGCCCCGAGCATCCTCGACGACCGCGTGTGCGGTGGAGATCACACCGGGCTGCTGTCGGTGTACTCCCTGAGCAAGCAGTCGAGCCTTGCCGGATACCGTGCGAGCTTCGTCGCGGGTGACCCAGCGATCGTCAAGCAGCTCGTCGACGTTCGCAAGCACGCCGGCATGATCGTGCCGTGGCCGGTGCAGCGGGTGCTCAAGACGGCGGTCGAGGACGACGCCCACGTGGCCGCCCAGAAGGCGATCTACGCGCGCCGCCGCGCCGCTCTCAAACCTGCGCTGGAGGCGGCAGCCTGGCGGATCGACGATTCCGAGGCCGGTCTGTACCTGTGGGCGACGCAGGGACGCCCCTGCCGCGAGTCGATCGACGCGCTCGCCGAGCTCGGCATCCTCGCTGCGCCGGGCGACTTCTACGGCGTCGCGGGCGAGCAGCACGTCCGCATCGCGCTGACGGCCACCGACGAACGGATCGACGCCGCTGTGAGGCGCCTCACAGCGGGTTGACGGACAGTCAAAGTTTTTCCTCTACCCGGTGGTAGCGGATTAAAAGCAGCGGAAATTCTCAGGTAACGTCTCATTCGCTAACCCGGTACACCCCTGCCGGTCCGCAAGGAGGAAAACCCACATGACTTCTCAGGGCAACGCCACGTTCACGGCCGACGACAAGGAACTCGAGTTCCCGATCGTCGAGGCCGTCGAGGGCTGCAGCGGCTACGACATCTCGGCGCTCATGAAGGAGACGGGCAACGTCACCCTCGACGTCGGCTTCGTCAACACCGCGTCGTGCAAGTCCGCCATCACCTACATCGACGGTGACCAGGGCATCCTGCGCTACCGCGGTTACCCCATCGACCAGGTCGCGGAGAACGCCTCGTTCCTCGAGGTCGCCGCGCTCCTCATCGACGGTGATCTGCCGTCGCAGGCTCGTCTCGACGAGATCACCCAGGCCGTCGCGAAGGCGTCTGTCCTGCCCGAGGGCCTGGAGAAGATCTTCGACGCGTTCCCCAAGGGCGCGCACCCGATGCTGATCCTCGCCTCCGTCGTCCCGGCGCTCGGCACGTACTACGCCGACGCGCTGTCGGTGAAGGACGACGCCGCGATCGACAAGGCGACGGCCGTCCTGCTGGGCGCCGTCCCGACGCTTGCCGCGTACTCGTACCGCAAGTCGATCGGTGAGTCGTTCATCGCGCCCGACGCCTCGCTCGGGTACGTCGAGAACTTCCTGCACATGATGTTCGGCGGCGACGTCGACCAGGCCACCGCCGATGCGCTCGACATGCTCTTCACGCTGCACGGCGACCACGAGCAGAACTGCTCGGCCTCGACCGTCCGCATGGTTGGTTCCGCCGAGGCGGACCTGTTTCAGTCGATCACCGCCGGCATCGGCGCCCTCTCGGGCCCGCTGCACGGTGGCGCGAACTCTGCTGTTCTCGAGATGCTCGAGAAGATCCAGTCGACGGGTGACTCGGCCGAGGACTTCATGGACAAGGTGAAGAACAAGGTCGACGGCGTGAAGCTCATGGGCTTCGGCCACCGCGTCTACAAGAGCTACGACCCGCGCGCCGCCATCGTCAAGAAGGCGACCCACTCGATCCTCGAGAAGAACGGCAAGGACGAGCAGCTCGAGCTCGCCATGGGCCTCGAGGAGCGCGCGCTGAAGGACGACTACTTCGTGCAGCGCAAGCTGTACCCGAACGTCGACTTCTACACGGGCCTCATCTACAAGTCGATGGGCTTCCCGACGAACATGTTCACCGTCCTGTTCGCCATCGGCCGCATGCCCGGCTGGATCGCGCAGTGGCGTGAGCAGAACAAGGACGCGGCGAAGAAGATCGGCCGTCCGCGTCAGGTGTACGTCGGCGCGACCGAGCGCGACTACCCGACGAAGTGACGCCGGCGCGGCGCTGATCGCGTTCGCACCGTCGGACGAAGGGGCTGTTCACCATCGAAGGTGAGCAGCCCCTCCATCATGCCTGACGTCCGGCCGGTACGACGGCCTTCCCCGCGTCAGGGACGGGGGGGTGTCGCCCCACGCAAGAGCGCGCGCTGGGTTCGATCGGTCGCAGCGGCGAGCGGCGGGCGTCAGCCGATGAACGCGATCCCGAACGTCGCGAGCAGGCCCAGCAGCAGGAAAAGAGCGACGATGCGCTGCATCCTGCTCGCGCCGCTCATCGACGACGCGGCCTGCAGATCCGGCGCCGAGTAGGCGTCGAAGCCACTCTCGCGGACCTGGTCGCGCTCGCTGACGGGCACCCGCGTCTCGTGCGGCTCCCGCAGGTCCTCGCGTGGGGTCGGGCCGTTCAGGTGCGTTCGGTCGGGGTGGCTCGTCATCGTCGTCTCCTCGTGCGTGGGGCGCTCACAGTGTGACGCCTGGCTGACGGTCCGTGGGGTTGAACGGGTGATGAAATGCCGCGGGGCGCCGCGGCTCGGATGGTCGCGACCCCGCATGCCCGCCTGTGGCGTCAGTTCTTGTGCAGGTCCGCGTTGAGCTCGATGCCCCTGCCTGCGCGGGCGCGGCACTCGACGGCGCCCGTCTCGGAGTTGCGCAGGAAGAGCATGTTGGCGCCACCGGAGAGCTCGACGGCCTTGGTGACGGTGCCGTCGGGCATCGTCACCTTGGTGCCGGCGGTGAGGTAGAGGCCGGCCTCGACGACGCAGTCGTCACCGAGCGCAATGCCGAGGCCCGATTCGGCGCCGAGCAGGCAGCGTTCGCCGAGGCTGACGCGCTGCGTGCCGCCGCCCGACAGGGTGCCCATGATCGAGGCGCCGCCGCCGATGTCGGAGCCGTCGCCGACGACGACGCCCTGCGTGATACGCCCCTCGACCATGGAGTGCCCGAGCGTGCCGGCGTTGAAGTTGACGAAACCCTCCTGCATGACGGTCGTGCCCTCGGCGAGGTGGGCGCCGAGACGCACGCGGTCGGCGTCGGCGACGCGGACACCGCTGGGCGTGACGTAGTCGGTCATGCGCGGGAACTTGTCGATGCTGAAGACGCTGACGGGGCCACGCTGACGCAGACGCGCGCGCGTCATCTCGAAGTCGTCGACGGCGCACGGGCCGAAGTTCGTCCACACCACGTTGGCGAGCCGGCCGAAGATGCCGTCGAGGTTGATGGTGTTCGGCAGCACGAGGCGGTGGCTGAGCAGATGCAGGCGCAGGTACGCGTCGGGAACGTCGTCCGGGGCGGCGTCGAGGTCGATGACGGTGCGCACGACCTTCGTCGTCACCGTGCGCGCGTCGTCCTTCGTCTCGAGGGCGGTGAGCGCGGACGGAGCCTTGGTGGCGTCGTCGGGCGTGCCGAGCGCGGGGGAGGGGTACCACGTGTCGAGCGTGGTGCCGTCGGCGGTCACGGTGGCGAGGCCGTAGCCCCAGGCGGTGCGTGCATCAGTCATGCCGCCCAGGCTACCGAGGGGTTCGCGGCTGTGGGTGGGCTCGTCCGGGTGGCGGGCCGACTCGTCTGCGATTCGCGCACACATTCGCTCCCCGGGCGATGGACGTTCCTCTCCCGTGCCACGGTTGTCGGCGACGGGTCATAGGGTGTGGGCATGGCTTCTCTGGACCTGACGCAGGACGTCGTCGCGCTCACCGAATCGGTGTGCAACATCGAGTCGGTCTCTCTCGATGAGAAGAACCTCGCCGACGCGATCGAGGCCGAGCTCGCGACGCTCGACCACCTCGACGTCGTACGCGACGGCAACACGATCGTCGCCCGCACGAACCTGGGGCGTGACGAACGCATCGTCCTCGCCGGCCACATCGACACGGTGCCGCTGACGAAGGATCCCGCCAACCTGCCCGTCAAGCGTGTCGGCGGCAAGCTGCACGGGCGCGGCACGACCGACATGAAGGGCGGGGTGTCCGTCCAGCTCAAGATCGCCAAAGAACTGACGGAGCCGAACCGCGACATCACCTTCGTCTTCTACGAGGGCGAGGAGATCGAGGATCAGCACAACGGTCTGGGGCGCATTGCGCGCACCCGACCGGAGCTGCTCGAGGGGGCCGCGTTCGCCGTCCTGCTCGAGCCGACCAACGGCGGTATCGAGGGCGGCTGCAAGGGGACGCTGCGGGTTCACGTGCGCACCAAGGGAATCGCCGCCCACTCGGCGCGGCCCTGGAAGGGTGACAACGCCATCCACAAGGCTGCCGACATCCTCAACCGGTTGCGTGAGTACGAACCGCAGACGGTCACCGTCGACGGTCTCGACTACCACGAGGGCCTCAACGCGGTGAACATCTCCGGCGGCATCGCGGGCAACGTCATCCCCGACGCGTGCACGGTGACGGTGAACTACCGCTTCGCGCCGGACAAGAGCGCCGAGGACGCGCTCGCGTACGTCACGACGTTCTTCGATGGTTTCGACACCGAGTGCGACGATCTCGCCGGGGGCGCCCGTCCCGGTCTCGACCGCCCGGCGGCGAAGGCGTTCGTCGACGCGCTCGGCCTGCCTGTCGTCGCGAAGGAGGGGTGGACGGACGTCGCGCGCTTTTCCGCCGTCGGCGTGCCTGCGGTCAACTTCGGCCCCGGGGACCCGAACGTCGCCCACATGGACGACGAGTGGTGCCCCGAGGATCAGATCGTCACCGCGCTCGAGCTGCTCAAGGGATGGCTGGCCTGATGGCGCACCACGACGACGAGCGCGACGCGCGTAGCGCCCGCGGGAGCGAGGAGATGGTCGACGTCGCGTCGCAGCCCGGCCCGGTTGCCGATTCGGGTCTCGCGGCCCGCCGTGACGAGGCAGAACGCCGCAAGGCCGGCCCCGAGCACGACTACCACAAGGGTGCGGTCACGCTGCGCGGCAAGCACGTGCCGCGCACGACGACCGACCAGCGACTGCTCGACTCGAACTTCGAGGCGGACTGGGTCCACACCGACCCATGGCGCGTCATGCGTATCCAGGCCGAGTTCGTCGAGGGCTTCGGCGCGCTCGCCGAGCTGGGGCCCGCCATCAGCGTGTTCGGCTCGGCGCGGCTCAAGTCCGAGCATCCGGCGTACGCCGTGGGCGAGCAGGTGGGGCGCGCCCTGGTCAAGGAGGGCTTCGCCGTCGTCACCGGCGGGGGCCCGGGCGCGATGGAGGCCGCGAACAAGGGCGCCTTCGAGTCAGGCGGCACGTCCGTCGGGCTCGGCATCGAACTGCCCTTCGAGACGGGGCTCAACCGCTTCGTCAACCTCGGCGTGAACTTCCGCTACTTCTTCGTGCGCAAGACGGTGTTCGTCAAGTACACGCAGGGCGCCATCGTGCTGCCGGGCGGTGTGGGGACGCTTGACGAGATGTTCGAGGCGATCACGCTCGTGCAGACGCAGAAGGTGACGCACTACCCGATCGTGCTCGTCGGCACCGCGTTCTGGAGCCCGCTGCGCGAATGGTTGCGCGCGACGGTGCTCGCCGAGGGCATGATCTCCGAGCGCGACGTCGACCGCATGGTCATCGTCGACACCGCAGAAGAAGCCATCGCGTTCATCCGTGACGCTCACCGCGCCGCTCGCGCGGGCGAGCGTCCCGTCGAGGCCTGAGGAGCACCATCATGATGATCGTCCTCATCGTCGTCCTGATCGTCATCATCGGGGCGCTCGTCGCGGTTCTCGCCGGACGCATCGGCGTCGACTCGATGTCGGGCCCGAGCAGCACGTCATCGTTCGAGTTGCCGCCCGGCCCCCTGGGCGCACAGGGCGTGGACGCCGTTCGTTTCGACCAGGCACTGCGCGGGTACAACATGGGTCAGGTCGACGCGGTGCTCGACCGCCTGTTCGAAGAGATCGGTGAGTTGGAATCGCAGCTCGGCGAGAAGCCCGACGGTGCGCGCGCCACGACGGCTCGCCCTGACGCCGTGGCCGACGCGGAGGGTGCGTCTCGTAGCCGCCCGGCCGGTGACGAGGCGGCCGAGATCGTCCAGTTCCGGCGTCGCGGGCGCCGCTCGCTCGGGCACGAGCGCGAGGACGAGGCGTCTGAGACCGCGGCGCGCGAGGCCGTGGCGCTCGACAAGGGCGATGAGCCAGTTGGCAGTGATGAGCCGGGAGGCCGGCACGCGGCGTCGCGGGAGTCGTCGAGCGACCGCCACGCATGAGCCTGCTCATCGTCGGTGACGACGGTGTCGCCCGCTGCGCATGGGCCACGAGCGCACCAGATTACGTCGCCTACCACGACGACGAATGGGGGCGACGGGTGCGCGGTGAGCGGGAACTGTTCGAGCGGCTGACGCTCGAGTCGTTCCAGTCGGGGTTGTCCTGGCTGACGATCCTGCGCAAGCGTGAGGCGTTCCGGGCGGCCTTCGTCGGGTTCGAGCCGGATGCCGTGGCGGCGCTCGGGGCCGCCGATGTCGAGCGGTTGATGGGCGATGCCTCGATCGTGCGTAATCGCCGCAAGATCGAGGCTGCGGTGATGAACGCGCGCGCCGTCGTCGAGCTGCGTGCCGACGGTGGGCTCGAGGCGCTCATCGACACCTTCCCGCCTGCGGCGCACGAGCGCCCGGCGACCGTGGCGGACGTCGTCGGGTCGTCGGACGAGTCGACCGCGCTCGCGAAAGAACTGAAACGGCGCGGCTTCGCGCACGTCGGACCTACGACCTGCTACTCGCTCATGCAGGCGTGCGGGTACGTCAACGACCACGCAGCAGGGTGTGTTGCCGGCGACGCCATCGAACGTCTGGCGGGGTGAGGTCGAGGCGCCCGGTGCCCGGCGCCGTCGCCGGGTCAAACGTGAGACGGCTGCGTCGTCGGCGTGAGCCCTCCGAGCATCAGGTTGACGGCGGGGGTGCGCGCCGAACGCAGGCAATCTGTGCCGTGCCCCCTAGGGACCGTCGCTCGGCACCCCCTCGGCACCCCAGACTACCGGCGGGGGCGACCGTCAGACACAGGGTGCCCTTCGCGCGTCTCTGGGAGCCCCAGCCTGCGAACGGAGGGAGCGACGGGCCGCCGTCGCCGTAGGCGAATGTGGAGGAACATCGCCGATGGGTCAGCGGCCCTCGAAGGTCGGGGGCTGCTTGGTGAGGAAGGCGTCGACGGCGCGTCGGTGATCGTCGCTCGATCCCGTGCGGATCATGAGCGGCTCCTCGTGGGCCAACGACTCCACCAGCGAGTGGTTCGACGCGAATTCGAGCGCATCGCGCATCGCGGCGTAGGCGAGGGTCGGGCCGGCCGCGAGTCGGGCCGCCCATGACTGCGCTGCGGCGAGGGCGTCGTCCTCGATGCGGTTGACCAGGCCGATGCGCAGGGCCTCGTCGGCGTCGATCGTCCGCGCATCGAAGAGCAGTTCGCGCGCGCGGGCCGAGCCGACGAGTCGCTGCAGGCTCCAGCTCGCGCCCGTGTCGCAGCTGAGCCCGATGCCCGCGAACGCCGTCGTGAACTTGGCCGTGGGCGCGGCGATCCGGAAGTCGGCCAGCATCGCGAGCGACAACCCGGCGCCTGCCGCCACGCCGTTGACGGCGGCGATGACGGGCTTCGGCATCTGCGCGAGCGTCGTCGCGATCGGGTTGTAGTAGCGCGACACCGATTCGAACGGGCCCTTCGACCCGGCACCGAGCTGCTCGGCGTGCTCGCGCAGATCCTGGCCGACGCAGAATCCGCGCCCGGCCCCCGTCAGGACGAGGGCTCGGATCGACGCATCGTCGGCGACCTGTCTGACGGCGGCGAGCAGCGCGGTCTTGCTCGTGTCGGTCAGTGAGTTGAGCGAGTCGGGGCGGTCGAGCGTGACGGTGGCGACGCCGTCGCTCACGTCGACGAGAACTTCAGAGGTGGCAGACATGGTGACGAGTTTCACACATGGATTTCGTCTGCCTGGCAGGACGCGCAATAATGGTGGGTAACAAGCTGATCGACGAGCACACCGGCGCCCTTGCGAGAGCGGGGAGTCGTGTTCGGCGCGACGGAGGATCGCGGCACGCTTCGACGATGTGGCAGAACCTAGCGCGCCGTGTGGCGCGTTCTCGAAAGGGGTCAACCCATGGCAGCGATGAAGCCGCGGACCGGTGACGGTCCCCTTGAGGTCGCGAAGGAAGGCCGCAGCATCCTGCTGCGCATGCCGCTCGAAGGCGGCGGGCGTCTCGTCGTCGAGATGAACGCCGACGAGGCCAAGGCCCTCGGCGCCGCGATCACCGACTGCGTCGGCTGACGCGTTCGTCACGCACCGCTCGAAACAGGCGCCTCATCCCTCCGGGGATGAGGCGCCTGTTCGCGTCGTGCCAGCGCCGGCGGCTGGGTGGCAGCGCGACAGGCAGCCGCGCTGTGTGTCGCCACTCGTGTTCACGCAACTCGTGGCCGAGGGTGAGCAGGCGGGCGTCAGCGCTTGGCGCGCCTCGTGCTCGCGCAACTCGTCGCAGAGGGCGCGCAGGCCGGCGTCAGCGTTTGACGCAGACGAGGAGGCCGTCGCCGACGGGCAGGAGCGTCGTGAGCAGGTCGTCACGTTCGCGCAGCTCCTTGCCGAGGGCGCGCAGACGCTTCGTCGTCTCGTCGCGCACCGCGGGGTCGGCGACGCGGTCATGCCACAGCATGTTGTCGAGGACGATGACGCCGCCGCGCCGCACGAGACGCAGCGCCTGCTCGACGTACGCGGGGTATTCGTCCTTCTCACCGTCGACGAGGACGAGGTCGTAGGCGGCATCCGCGAGGCGCGGCAGCACCGTCAGGGCGCTGCCGGAGATGATGCGGGTGCGCTGGGGCGGGTAACCCGCGCGCTGGTACGCCGCGCGGGCGGCGCGCTGGTGTTCCATGCTGATGTCGATCGTGGTGAGCACCCCGTCAGCCGGCATGCCGTCGAGCAGCCACAGCCCGGACGAACCGGCGCCCGTGCCGATCTCGACGACGGTGCGCGCCGCCGTCGACGCCGCGAGCATGCGCAGGGCAGCGCCCGCGGCGCTCGTCACCGGGGTGGCGCCGAGGTGCTCGCCCTGGATGCGGGCAGCCTCGATGTGCTGGGGCTCGTCGGCGAAATCCTCGGCGTACGCCCAGCTCGCGGGCTTGAAACTGGTCATGGGGGACATCCTAGGGGCGCTCGCAGCCCCACCCGATCCGTGGGTCGGCACGCGGCTGTGCGCCGATGGCGGCTCCAGGCCCAGTGCAGCCGACTCTGCGCGCAGTGCGGCGCCAGCCCCTGTGCAGCCCACTGTGCGCGGATGACGGCCGTCGAGCTCCGCGGCCCGAGGCGCTCGACGTCTCAGCAGCAGGGCAGCGTTCGGAATGCGCGACAAGAATGCAGCATCCGCAATGGGCCCCACGAATTCTGAACGCAACTGGGCCTCAGCCGCACGAGGCGGCCAGCCGGCGGGTCCCTCAGCAAGTCCACAGGCATGCCGGGGATAATGAATGCTCGCGGCGCGCCAGCGCCGAGATGCGGTCGGGAGGACCCATGTCGATGTCGAACCCCCGGGGCGCAGTTGCCGACCCCGTTCACCCCGTCAACACGCGCTCGCGTGTGCATGTCGCCGAGCAGGCGCCGCCTGGCTGGCAGCCGCCGACGTGGGAGGAGATCGTCACCGAGCACAGTGCGCGCGTCTACCGACTCGCCTACCGCCTCACCGGCAACGTCCACGACGCAGAGGACCTGACGCACGACGTCTTCGTGCGCGTGTTCAATTCGCTCGGTTCGTACCGTCCCGGCACCTTCGAGGGCTGGCTGCACCGCATCACGACGAACATGTTCCTCGATCGCATGCGCCGCAAGCAGCGCATCCGCTTCGACGCCCTGGCCGACGACGCCGACGGCCGGCTGCCCTCCGGAGCGGCCGGGCCCGAGCAGGTCGTCCTCGACGCGCAGTTGGACGACGACGTGCAGCGCGCGCTCGACGCGCTGGCCCCCGACTTCCGCGCGGCGGTCGTGCTGTGCGACATCGAGGGCCTCACGTACGAGGAGATCGCCCAGACTCTCGGACTGAAGCTCGGCACGGTGCGTTCACGCATCCACCGCGGCCGGGCCGCCCTGCGCGAGTCGCTCGCGCATCGCTCGCCCGCCGCTCGTGAGGCGCGACGTCGTAGCGTCGTCCAGGCCGCGAAGGAGGGGCTCACGCGACGCCCGGCCGTGGGGCTCACGTGATCCGCCGGTATCGCTCGGGGCACCTGGGCGAAGCCATCGACCTGTACGTCGACGGCAGACTCGACGCGGTGTCGATGCGGTGCGCGGCGCGCCACCTGCTCGTGTGCTCGGTGTGCCGCCGTGACGTCGACGCGGAACGCGCCATCGTTCGTGAGGTGCGCGCGGTGCCCGTCGACCCCGACCGTCATGCTTCCCTCGTCGCAGGGCTGCTCGCTCTGGCGCCGGAGTGCGCGTCGCGGCCGCCGTCAGCGGCGCCTGGCTCCTGCGCCGACGAGGCCATGGTGCTGGAGGCGGCGCCCCACCGCGCTGCGGCTGGTTCCCGGGAGGACGAGATCGCGTGGCAGGATGCCACGCGCCAGCACCCGGCAGCGCGCCGGCGCCGCTCGAACGTGCGGGCGGGGCTCGTCGCGGGTCTCGCGGGCCTCGGCTCGACCGCGGCATGCGTGGGCGCGTTCGTGCTCGTCACACCGTCGCATTCCGCGCCGATGGCGCCGGAGCGCAGCCGCATGGCGAGCGTCGGAAGCGACAGGATCGCGCCCCCGACGATCGATGTCGCGGGCAGCCGCGAGGTCACGCACGGTGAGCGGGTGACGGTGAGTCGCGCCGGATCAGGCAGAATGGCCCCATGAGCGAGTTCGCAGGGGTGACGTACGCGTGAACATTCCATTCATCGACATCAACTCGGGCGAATTCATCATCATCGTCATCATCGCTCTCGTGCTCATCGGGCCGAAGCGGTTGCCGGGTTATGTCGACAAGCTGCGCACGTTCATCCGCACCGCGCGGGAGATGGCCGAGGGAGCGAAGACGCAGCTCAAGACGGAGATGGGCCCCGAGTTCCAGGACGTCGACTGGCGCCAGTACGACCCCCGCCAGTACGACCCGCGCAAGATCGTGCGCGAGGCGCTGTTCGACGATCCCGACGCCGACATCGCGGGCGAGATCGGGCTGAGAGAGCGCACCGCGCAGTCGACCGGCGCGACAGCGGCGGGCGCCGTGGGTGCGGCCGGCGCAGCTGCATACAGCAGCGATAGCGGAGCCGACGGCGTCGGGGCCGGAGGGATCGGAGCGGAGGGCACCGGCGGTGAGGACGCCTACGGCGTGCCGGCCGCCCCGCGCTCCCTCGTCACTGCCGAATACCACCCCGACCGCGTCACGCCCTTCGACGACGACGCCACCTGAGCTCGACCGAACCGGTGCCGGTCGAGCGCTGACCGACCTCGCGGGGGAGTTTCAGCTTCCGCGCACACCGACGAGAGCCGCAACCCTGACGTGCAGGGTTGCGGCTCTCGTCGGTGTGCTCGCTGTGCGCGAGCGGCGCGTCAACTCACAGCTTGGTACTCGGCGTCAGCCCGAGGCTGCGTCCGGCGAGGCCGCGAGCGCGCGTGCCGAGGCCCTTGGCGATGCCGCGCAGGGCGACGGCGGCGGGCGCGTCGGGGTGGCCGACGACGACGGGGATGCCGTGGTCGGCGCCCTCACGCAGGGTCGTGTCGAGCGGGATCTGGCCGAGCAGCTCGACGGGCGCGCCGATTGACTGCGTCAGCGATTCGGCGACGGTGGCGCCGCCGCCCGCGCCGAAGATCTCCTGGCGCGTGCCGTCGGGCAGCTCGAGCCACGACATGTTCTCGATGACGCCGGCGACGCGCTGCTTCGTCTGCAGGGCGATCGCACCGGCGCGCTCGGCGACCTCGGCGGCGGCCTGCTGCGGCGTCGTCACGACGAGGATCTCGGCGGTCGGGATGAGCTGCGCGACGGAGATCGCGATGTCGCCTGTGCCGGGCGGCAGGTCGAGCAGGAGGACGTCGAGGTCGCCCCAGAACACGTCGGCGAGGAACTGCTGGAGCGCGCGGTGCAGCATCGGGCCGCGCCACACGACGGGCTGGTTGCCGGGCACGAACATGCCGATCGAGATGACCTTCACGTCGTGCGCCTCGGGCGGCAGGATCATGTCGTCGACCTGCGTCGGGCGGTGCGCGACGCCGAGCATGCGCGGCACGGAGAAGCCGTAGATGTCGGCGTCGACGACGCCGACCTTGAGGCCCTGCTCGGCGAGCGCGGCGGCGAGGTTCGTCGTCACGGACGACTTGCCGACGCCGCCCTTGCCGGACGCGACGGCGTACACGCGCGTCATCGAACCGGGCTTGGCGAACGGGATCTCACGTTCGGGGGAGGAGCCCTTGAGCTGCTCGCGCAGGTTCTTGCGCTGCTCATCGTTCATCACGCCGAGGTTCACCTGGACGCCCGTGACACCGTCGACGGCCATCACGGCCTTCGTCGTGTCCTCCGTCAGCTTCGCCTTGAGGGGGCAGCCCGCGATCGTCAGGAGGATGGTGACGGCGACGTGGCCGGACTCGGAGACATCGACCGACTCGACCATGCCGAGTTCGGTGATGGGCTTGTGGATCTCCGGATCCTCCACGGTCGCCAGGGCAGCGCCGATGGCGTCGAGAGTGGGGGTGGTCATGCCCTCCATCGTACGGCGTGGTAGTGAGTGGCCTGAGTCACGTCCACCCGGGCCCTCGCGCCCTCATGCCTCCGGGCGCGCGTCCTTCTTGGCCTGCTTCTTCGCGGCCTTCTTCTCCTGCTTCGACGAGCCGGCATCGTCGTCCTCGGCATCAGGCGTGGCGAGCATGCCGCGCTCCTCCATCTCCTCGAGCAGCGAACGCAGCTCGGAGCGCACGAAGTCACGCGTCGCCGTCTCACGCATCGAGAGGCGCAGCGAGGCGACCTCTCGGGTGAGGAACTCGGTGTCGGCGAGGTTGCGCTCGTCGCGCGAGCGATCCTGTTCGATGGCGACGCGGTCGCGATCGTCCTGACGGTTCTGCGCGAGCAGGATGAGCGGCGCCGCGTACGAGGCCTGCAGCGACAGCAGGAGCGTGAGAAAGACGAACGGGTACTCGTCGAACTTCAGTGGCGTCATGTTGACCACCACGTAGATGATGATGAAGCCCGACATCAGGATGAGGAAGTTCGCCGTACCCATGTAGCGCGCGAACTTCTCGCTCGCGACGCCGAAGCCCTCGGAGTCGAGGTCGATGCGTGGCAGCACGCGCGCCCGCTTCTCCTGCGGCTGATCGAGGCGGCCGGCGGCGTCGCGTTCGTCGCGTGAGTCCCGACGAGCCTCCTTCAATGCCTCCTTGCGACGCGATTCCTCCCGGGATTCCTTGGCGTCGCGACGCTCGTCCCGCTTCTCGTCACGCCCGCGCTCACGGCGCGAACCCACTTCGCGGCTCACTGCGTCACCCCCGGAAAGGTCTTGTCCTGGCGGAAGTCATGGCGCTCCTCGCGCCAGTCCTCGGGAAGGATGTGGTCGAGCACGTCATCGACGGTGACAGCGCCGAGCAGGCGCCCGTCGTCGTCGACGACCGGCAGCGACACGAGGTTGTACTGCGCGAGGGTGCGCGTCACCTCGCCGAGCGGCGCGTCGACGTTGACCGGGTCGACGGTCGAGTCGACGACGTTGCCGAGCGACGTGTGCGGCGGTTCGCGCAGCAGCCGCTGCGTGTGCACCATGCCGAGGAAGCGCCCCGTCGGCACCTCGAGCGGCGGGCGCACGACGAACACGGCCGACGCGAGCGCCGGCGCGACCTCTTCACGGCGCACGACGGCGAGGGCCTCGGCGATCGTCGCCTCCGGGCCCAGGATGGCCGGTTCGGTCGTCATGAGACCACCCGCGGTGTTCTCGTCGTACGTGAGCAGCCGGCGCAGGGGAGCGGCGTCGGCCGGCTCCATGCGCTGCAGCAGATCCTCGGCCGTCTCGGGCGGCAGATCACCGAGCAGGTCGGCGGCGTCGTCGGGCTCCATCGCCTCGAGGACGTCGGCCGCGCGCTCGGTGTCGAGGGCGGCAATGATCTCGACCTGGTCGTCCTCGGGCAACTCTTCGAGTAGATCGGCGAGCGTGCCGTCGTCGAGGGCGCGCGCCACCTCGGCGCGACGCTTCGGCGTCAGGTCGTGGATGACCTCGGCAAGATCCTCGACGCGCAGGTCGTCGTACGTCTCGAGCAGCCGCTCAGCCGACTGCTCGGTGTGCTGCCGGTTGAGGCCGTAGACATCGCGGATGTCGTGCAGGCTGGTCGATCCGGTGCGCCGACGCGTCAGACGGTGCATGGCGCGCGAGGCGCCCGACGACTGCTCCTGCGCACGGACGAACACCTTCGTCATGTCCCAGTCGCGACGCTGGTTCTGCTCCATCGCCATGTCCTCGACGGTGCCGGTGAACGTCTCGCCGTCCGGCTCGCGGACCGTCACCTGGCGGTCGAAGAGTTCGGCGCATACGAGCGTCTCGTTGTGACGCTGCTCGAAGCGGCGCATGTTGACCAGGCCCGTCGTGATGACCTTGCCCGCATCGATCGACGTCACGCGCGTCAGCGGCAGGAACACGCGGCGCCGCTGCACGACCTCGACGACGAGGCCGATGACGCGCGGGCTCGGGTTCTTGCCGAACACGACGACGACGTCACGCACCCGCCCGACGCGGTCGCCGAGAGGGTCGAAGACGGTGAGGCCGACGAGACGGGCGACGAAGACACGGGTGCTCACGGGTTCACCCTATCGACGCCCGGTTGGGCGTTCGCTGGGTCGGCGGGCTTGCTGGACCCGCCGGGTTCCGGCGTCGCCTCCTCGGCACGCACGGCGGCGCGGTGCTCACGCTCCGCGGCGGCAGCGGCGGGGCGCGGTTCGCCCGGCGCGCTCGTGCCGAGATCGGCCGCGGGAGCGCTCTGCGCCGCGGCGGGGCTCGTCTGCGCCTCCGGGGAGGCACCTGCCGCGGCATTCTTCGCGGGCGTCGCTCTCGACCCGGACGCCGCTCTCGCTGCTGCCGGCGCCGGCCGGGACGTGGTCTCCTCCGCCTCCGCAGTGGCCGAGGTCTCTGCGTCATCTTGCGCCGGCGCATCAAGGCGCTCACCGCTCAGCACCACCGTCGCCAGGTCGGGGGTGAAGCGCGTGACACGGCACTCCTGCGCCCAGCGCGCGACGATGTCGTGGGCCGGCGCGTTGAGCCGCCCGGCCTTGAGGGCGAATGTCGCGGCCTCCCACACCTCGTCCTCGGGCGTGATCACGTCGGCGTCCGCCTCGAAGGAGACGAGGCGAGCGCGGGACTCCTTCGAACGCGCCACCACCTCGACGCGGCCGAGGTGCTCGGGGGAGAACTGCTCGCCCGGGCCGCTCACCGTGTACGCGACCCCGGCGAGGTGGACGTGCCAGACCGGCGCCGAGCCGGCAGTCGAGGTGATCCACAGCAACCCCGACTTGGCGAGGGCCTCGGTGACAAGACGGTCGGTGGCAGGCTTCGCGGCAGTCATACCCTCATTGTTTCATCACGATTTCGTTGCGAACGACGGGCGCGAATCGCCGTGAGCCGAGGCCCGCAGCTCTTGTGAGACTGCGTCGCACCCCTGCAACGACGCGGAGAACGATCCCCACCCGCCCGTCGGCAGCTGCGCATCGCGGCGCAGGACGCCGCCGTCGAGCCCGCCCCCATTACCACGACCTCTGGCATGATGAGGAATCGGTGAACCGGTACGGATTCTGCACGACTCACGACGAGCCGGGGGGGAAACCGAGATCGGCCGGCGCGCGTCCCAGACGTACACGGGCCGCGCCAGAGCCCAGATCGCTCACCACGATCTCGATCGAAGGGAAAGTGCCATGCAGCACCACGAAATCAGCCGTCGCGCCATCGTCACCGGCGCCGGCGCCACCGGCACGCTCGCCGTCGTCGGCCTCATCGGCTCGGGCACGGCGTCCGCCGCGAACCCCGTCCTGCAGACCGGCAGCAAGGGCAGCGCCGTCACCACCCTCCAGAAGCGCCTCAACGCCCTCGGCTATTGGTGCGGCAACCCCGACGGCGCCTTCGGCGCCCAGACCAAGCAGGCCGTCCTCGCCGTGCAGAAGGTCGCAGGCCTCGCCCGCGACGGCGTCGTCGGCGCCCGCTCATGGGATGCGCTGAACCGCGGCGTCCGTCCAAGCAGCCGTCGCGGCGGCAACCGCATCGAGGTCGACAAGAGCCGCCAGATCGTCATGGTCGTGCGCGGCGGCTCCGTCAAGTACATCTTCAACACTTCGACCGGCAACGGCCAGACCTTCACCTACTACGGCCGACGCATCAAGGCCGTCACGCCCTCCGGTGAATACAAGACGTACCGCTCCGTCACCTCCGGCTGGGACTACGGCGCCCTCGGTGGCCTCTACCGCCCGTTCTACTTCAACGGCGGCATCGCCCTGCACGGCTCCAACGACATCCCGGCCTACCCCGCCTCCCACGGTTGCTGCCGCATGTCCTGCGCCGCACAGGACTTCCTCATCGGCTCCAAGCTGCTCTACATCGGCGAAGCCGTCAGCGTGTACTGATTCCTCTCACGGGCCGGCTTCCGGCTCACCGTCGGCCGGGGCGCATGCGCCCCGGCCGTCGTGTTCGCTCGGTGCGCCGGCCGTTCGGGCCGAAACGCCCGCACCCGCTTCTCGTTCTCGACCTCGCAGGCTCGGTCGAGAACTCGGCGGATGCGGGCGTTTCGGCGTCCGCGTCGATGGTGTTCACCGGCGGGGCCGGTGCCTCGTGATGTCGCGCTCTGCGGCATCGCGGACGCACACCGTCGGGCGCCCGGCAGCTCTAGCCGCGCCGCAGGTCGCCTGCCCAAATCAGTTCCTTTTTCGAGCTGGACGCCCGCGCGGTGTCGCACCGAGCGGGCAGATGACGAGGGCGAGCCCGCAAGCCCTCGTCATCTGCCCGCCGGATCAGCGTGAGGACGATTCACCGGCTCCAGACGTCGCGCATCCAGGCCTCGACATCGTCGGGGTCGCGCGGCAGCGACGCCGACAGGTTCTCGTTGCCGTCCTCCGTGATGAGGATGTCGTCCTCGATACGCACACCGACGCCGCGGAAACGATCCGGCACCAACTCGTCGTCCGCCTTGAAGTACAGGCCCGGCTCGATCGTGATGATCATGCCCGGCTTCAACTCGGCGTCCATGTAGTCCTCCTTGCGCGCAAGGGCGCAGTCGTGGACGTCGAGGCCGAGGTGGTGGCTCGTACCGTGCACCATCCACCGACGGTGGAACTGGCCGTTCTCCGGGTCGAGCGTCGCCTCGACGTCGACGCCGTCAGGCAGCAGACCCCAGCCGTGCAGACGCTCCGCGATGACGCGGATCGTCGCGGCATGCACGTCCGAGAACTTCGCGCCCGGCTTCGCCGCCGCGAGCCCAGCCTCCTGCGCCGCGAGCACCGCCTCGTACACCTCACGCTGCGCGGGGGAGTACGTGCCGTTGACGGGCAGGGTGCGCGTCACGTCAGCGGTGAACAGCGAGTCGACCTCGACGCCCGCGTCGACGAGGATGAGGTCGCCGTCCTTGATGTCGCCCGTGTTCTTGATCCAGTGCAACGTGTTCGCGTGATCGCCGCTCGCACAGATCGAGTCGTAGCCGACGCCGTTGCCCGCATGGCGTGCATGCAGGCCGAAGACACCCTCGACCCAGCGCTCACCGCGCCCGCGACGCACCGCCTCCGGCAGATCGGCGACGACGGCCTCGAACCCGCGCGCGGTCGCGTCGCACGCCTCGCGCATCTGACCGACCTCCCACGCATCCTTCGTCAACCGCGCCGTCGACAGCCACCGGCCGAGCTCCAGATCGCGCTCCTGCGCCTTCTCGGTGGTGGCCTCGTCGAGGTGGGCGCGGATCTGCTCGACCTGCGCCGTGACGTCGACGTCAGCGTCACGTACGACGAGCACCTCCGTCGCGCCCGCGTCCTTGGCCGCAGCGTCGGGGAACTCATCGATGTGACGAGCGGTGATGCCGAGCTCGTTCGCCATGTCCTCGAGCGTCGGTCGCGCACCGACCCAGAACTCGCCGTAGCGGCTGTCACCGAAGAACTCCTCGGTGTCGCGCCCGGCGAGCGGGCGGAAGAAGATCTGCGCCTCGTGCCCGCCCTCGGCCAGCGGCTCCAGGACGAAGACGGCGTCCGGCTCGCGGTCCGCGCCGAGACCCGTCAGCCACGCGAACGCGGTGTGCGGGCGGAACACGTAGTCACAATCGTTGCTGCGCACCTTCAACCCGCCGGCGGGCACGACGAGACGGGCCCCCTCGAAGGCCGCCGAGAGGGCCTCGCGTCGCGCGGGCGTCAGGTCGGCGACCTCGGCGCGGGGCGTCGGCTCGGTGCCGCGCGGCGCCCACCCGGAGGCGACGAACTCTCGGAAGGCCGCCCCACCCGGGCGGCTGCGGTGCTCTGCTGTCTGCTGCTTCTCACTCACCCGTCCATTCTGCACCCCGGCCCCCGACACGTGGCGGACGGTGTGCGCCCAGTTCGCCGCATCCCCCACAATGGCTGGGCCGACAGAAGTGACGAGACGAGGTGCAGGCGCGACATGGTGAATCCCGACGGCCCCCAGGCCACCCCGACACCGCCGTCGGCGACCCCGTTGCCGGCGCCGCGTCGTGCCGCGCCGAGCAGCCCCGAGAGCCGCCCTGTGCAGGCCCACCCTACGAAACCCGCCGCGGCCACGACGAGCGCCCCGCGGATGCCACGTACCGGCGCGACGCGGGTGCGCGGTCGGGCGATGTCCGTCATCCGTCCGAGCGGGCCGCCGACGAAGCCGATCTCGGTGCGCGGCACCAACGACCGCGTCTCCGAGTGGCACACGCGCTCCGTCATCGACTTCTGCCTCCGCCTCGGAGAGGCGATGCTCGTCACCGGCGCATCCGTGGCCGACACCACCGCGTCGCTGCTGCGCGTCGGGCGCGCCTACGGGCTCCAGGGCGCGCACGTCGACATCACCTACACGTCCGTCACGATCTCGATGCATCGCGGCGTGCACCGCGACCCGATCACCGTCATGCGCATCATCGCGCACTTCGGCACCGACTACTCGCGGCTCGAGGCGTTGCACGCCCTCGTGCGCGACATCGCCCGCGACCCCGACGACCCGGGCGAGATCGACGACAACCTCTACACCCTCGAACGCATCCTCGAGCAACCGCACGTGTACCGCCGCGGCGTCATCACCTTCGCGTGGGCGCTCATGGGAGCAGGCGTCGCGATGCTGCTCGGCGGCAGCACGGCCATGGTCCTCGTCGCCGGGCTGTCCACGGCGGTCGTCGACCGCATCCAGTACGCCGTCGCGCGCGCCGGTGTCTCCGCGTTCTTCGGGCAGATGCTCGGTGCGATGTTCGCGGCGGCTGTCGCCGTCGGCCTGCTCGTCATCCACCATCATGCGGAGACGATCATGTGGCTCGGACAGGTGAGACCCTCCCTGGTCGTCGCCTCCAGCGTCGTCGTGCTCCTCGCAGGCATGAGCGTCGTGACGGCTGCGCAGGACACGCTCGACGGCTTCTACCTGACCGCCGGCGCGCGCACCTATGAGGTCGTCCTGCTCACCGGCGGCGTCGTCGCGGGTGTGCTGCTCGTCCTGAGCATCGCCCAGCGCTTCGGCGTCGACCTCGTCATCGTCGAACACTCCAGCAGCTTCGCCGGCTCTGTTCTCACCCAGATCGTGGCAGCCGCACTCATCGCCGGTGCCTTCGCCGTCTCCGCGTACTGCGCGCCGCGCACCGTGCTCGCCGCCGTTCTCACCGGCGGATTCTCGTGGCTGCTGTTCGGGACGCTCATGTGGGGTGCCGGCACCAGCGAGACCGTCGCCGCAGGAGGTGCGGCCCTCGTCGTCGGGGCGCTGGCACCATTCGTGGGGACGCGGGTGCACGTGCCGAGCATCGCACTCATCACCGCGGGCATCGTGCCCTTGCTGCCGGGGCAGGCGGTCTACCGGGGCATCATGATGTTCATCACCGAGGGCGAGAACACCCTGTGGCAGACCACTCTGCTCAACGCCGTCCTCATGGGCCTCACGCTGTCAGTCGGCGTGTCGCTCGGCACGCTGCTCGGCCGTCAGGTCAGCGCGGGCGCCGACTCGCTCACCGCGCGCGTCGTGCGACGAACCGTCAGCGAGACGACGAACGACACTGCCGCCTGAGCGGCGCGGAGTGCGTCAGCGGGCCGTGCTCGAGGCGGTTGCGCTGGGCGGGCGGGCGGTGCCCGAGCTCTGGGCGGGCTTCGATGCTGCGGATGACGAGGCAGGCGCCGAGGACGCACCCGACGACGACGGCGCGACGCTCGTCGTCGGCACCGCCGCCGGAGTCGTGCCACTGGCCGTCGAGCCGGCGTCACCCTTCTTGGTCCACGACCAGCTGGCGAGCAGCGCCGTCAACGCCGACTCGTCGCGGGCGGCGTCAGCCTTCGCGCCGGTCAGGGTGACGGAGTACAGCACCTTGTCATGCGCGAGCATCACGTAGCTGCGCTTGAGGTCGACGTTCTTCTCCGTCGAGGTCGCCGTGAAGCCGACGGCCTTCTCACCGCCGACGGTGCGGTCGGGCAGGGCGGCCACCGATGCGCCGCTCTGCTTGGCCTGCAGCGACGCCCGGCGCAGCGTGCCCTCCAGCTCGGGCGCAGGCGTGACGCTGGAACGCGCGACGACGATCGTGGGCGCGACGTCGTGCGCGAGAGTCGACGACGACAGGTAGGCGACCGATTTCGGCTGGGACGTGAGATTCCACCCAGCCGGTACGACGAAGTTGAACGCGCCGTCCGAGCTGACGACGGACCCGGGGCTGGGGGAGGTGATGGCACTCGGGTTGGACGACGCCGTCGTCGCCGAGGAGCTCGCGCTGAACGGGGTCTGGGTCGCCGAGACGTCCTTGGGGTCGGCTCCCGAGCTGCACGCACTCAACGCGACGAGGCCGGTGGCCGTGACGAGCGCTGCGACGCCGCGTGCGGCCCGACGGAGCGAGCGGCGGAGCGCACGCGGGGTCATGTCGAGGGGGCCCTGCTTCACCATGGTCGAAACCCTAGCGACGCGAGCGGTCTCAGCGTGTGCGGCGCGCGGCGCGGGCAGCGCCCTGTGATGACAACCACGGCGTCACCGGGCGACGCCACAGCAGGTAGACGGTCGCGAGGCCGAGCGTCATCGTCACCGCACCGATGAGGGCGCCGGGGCCGAACGAGCGCACGCCGGACAGCAGGAAGGTGAAGGTGTAGACGATGGCGAGGACGGTCGCGCACGTGCGCCCGGAGGCGCGACCGCGCAGACACAGGCGCGCCACGAGTAACCACAGCACGACGCAGAATGCGCCCGTGACGAGACCGAACCAGCGGGCCTGATCCGTCGCCCGCTCCAGCTCACCGGCGGGCAGGGTGCGCCGCTGGAACTCGTGCGCGAGCCGCGCCGTCTGAGCGCGGGTGCCGTCACGATCGAGCCATGCGACGAGCGTCGAGACGGCCTGCACGAGCGCACCGGCCATCATGCAGGCAACGGCCCGCCGCACCGGACGCGGCGCGTGCTCACCCATGCCTGCCCTCACGGGCAGCAACACTAACCTGTCACCCATGCGTATCGACCTGCACACCCACTCGAACCGCAGCGACGGCACGACGAGCCCCGCCGACGTCGTCGCGCAGGCCTCGGAGGCGGGGCTCGACGTCGTCGCGCTCACCGACCACGACACGACCCGCGGGTGGGACGACGCCGCCGACGCCGCGCGCCGCGTCGGCATCGACGTCGTACGGGGCATCGAGATCTCCTGCCGCCATCGTGGCATCAGCATCCACCTGCTCGCCTACCTTCCGGCTCCCGAGGGAGAGCTGTTCGACGAGATGGAACGTGCCCGCGAGTCGCGGGTGACGCGCGCCGAGCGCATGGTCGAGCGGCTCGGACGCGACGTGCCGATCACGTACGAGCAGGTGCTCGCGCAGGCGGGGCCGGACGCGACGATCGGGCGCCCCCACATCGCCGATGCGCTCGTCGCGAACGGCGTCGTGCCCGATCGCAGCACCGCCTTCGAGCACCTGTTGAGCAATTCGGGCCCCTACCACGTCGGTCACTACGCCATCGACCCGGTGCGCGCCGTCACCCTCGTGCGGGCGGCCGGCGGGGTGCCCGTCATGGCGCACCCCTTCGCGGACGTCCGTGGACGCGTCGTCGACGACGCCGTCATCGAGGAGATGATCGACGCCGGGTTACTCGGCCTCGAGGCCCACCACCGCGACCACACGCCCGAGCAGGTGCGCCACGCCCGCGACCTCGCGCGGACGCACGATCTGCTCGTCACCGGCTCGAGCGATTACCACGGCGACGGCAAGCCGAATCGACTGGGGGAGAACACGACCGAGCCCGACCAGTACGAACGCCTCGTCGCGCTCGCGACGAGTGACGTGGGAGTCGTGCGCGGGCGCTGACGCGGTGCTGACGGCGGGTGCCGGGCGTCCGGCGGGCATGACGACGGCGCCGGAGCGAGCCCTGCTCACCCCGGCGCCGGACGCGTCGTCGACGGATGCCTGATCGAGGTGGCCCCGGCTCGAACCCGGGCACCCGATCATCTTCCCCTCAGCGTTTGAGGCGCGAACGCAACGCACTCACGACGGCTCCCAGGCCATGCGTGGGCTGCTTCGTGGTCGAGGCGGCGAGAGCGTCGCCGTCGCCGTCCGCGACGGCCTCGCGCGAAGCCTTCTCCTCGTCGGTCTCGCGTGCGCCCCATTCGCCGAGGCGGCGGAGGCGCTCGGTGCGCAGCGCCGCGATGCGCCCTCGATCGGTGCGGTACTCGAGGTCGGCGACGGTGACGGTGCCGGAGCGCAGGTCCACCTGTTCACCGATGTAGCGGAACAGCACCGCCAGCGTCGCGACGACGGGGACGGCGAGGAAACCGCCGATGACGCCATGGTCCTCGGAGCCGGCCGCGATGCCGAGCAGCACGAGGACAGGGTGCAACGACATCGAGCGGCTCTGCAGCAGCGGCTGCAGGATGTGCCCCTCGAGCTGCTGCACGAGGATGATGATGACGAGGACGATGATCGCTGTCGTCACCCCCTTCGTCACCAGCGCGACGAGGACGGCGAGTGCGCCGGCGACCGTCGCACCGACGATCGGGATGAACCCGCCGAAGAACGTGATGACGCACAGCGGCAGGGCCAGCGGCACACCGCATGCGATGAGACCGATGCCGATGCAGACCGAGTCGATGGCCGAGACGATCGCCTGGGTGCGGATGAACCCGGACAGGGTCTGCCACGCGCGGGTGAACACCTCGGTGACGTGAGCGCCGGTGCGCTCACCCGTGACGAGCCGCACCCACGGTAGGAAGCGGTCCCCGTCCTTGATGAAGAAGAACGCGAGGATGAGGCTGAGGACGAGGGTGACGAGGATGCTGCCGACCGTCGTCACGCCGCTGAAGACGCCCGAGGCGATGGCATCGCCCGACGTCTTGAGCTTCTCGTTGATCACGTTGACTGCGTTGTCGATCTGGGTCGCCGGGATCTTCAACGGCGGGCCCTGCAACCAGCGTTGGATCTGGGAGACGCCCTCCATCGACTTGCGTGCCAGCTCGGGCGCCTCGGCTGCGACGGTCGGGACGATCGCGGCGATGATGCCACCGACGACGAGCAATCCGCCGAGCACGCTCAAGAGCGCCGCCAGGGCGGGGCGCACGCCGCGGCGACGCAACCAGGCGGCAGGCGGCCACAGGACGGTCGTGATGAAGAGACCGAGGATCAGCGGCAGGATGATGACCCAGAACGGTGTGAGCGCTCGCCACACGAGATAGAACGTGACGATGATGATGCTGATCCGCAACGACCAGCGCGCGAACGAGGCGAAACCGTCCGAGATGATGCGCGAGCGGTCCTCGGACGCCCGTGACTCGGGCTCGTGCGGGTCCTGCTTCTCGACGCGGGCATCGCGGTTGCGTGCGTCGAGCGTCAGCTCGTCGCGCTCTTCGGGCGGGGTGGACGGAGGCGAGGCGGAATCGGCCGGTAGCGGCGTCGAGTCATCGGCCGCGGGCGGCGTCAGGGCCGGGTCCGGAGGTGAGGCAGGCATGGGTGCCCTTTCGGATCAACGCTCATTTGTCGTGAAGCGTACTGAGAGTGATGACACAGGCGCGAATGCGGCGCGAGGCGCCCGGTGCTCGCCCGCGTCACGTCTGAACGAGTGCGGACGGCGCCGGGCGCCTCGCGCCGGGAGGGTGCGTCAGTCGGCGGCAGACGTCTCACCCGCGCCACCGCGGGTGCGACGGCGACGTCGGCGCGGCTGCGACGAACCGCCGGAGCCCTCGGTGCTCGCGGCGTCACGGCGCGGGCGACGCTCGCTCGAGCCACCCGAGGCCTGACGTTCGCCGCCGCGACCACCGGAGCGCCCGCCTCGTCCGCCTGAGCGGCCGCGCTCGTCGTCACGGCGCGGACGACGCTCGCCGCGCTGACGCGAGTCGCTTCGCCCCGTCTCTCCGAGATCCTCGACGCGCTCGGCGTCGAGGCCTTCGCGGGTGCGCGCCGACTTGGGCAGGCTGCCGGTCGCGTTCGCGGGGATCTCGAGATCCTCGAACAGGTGCTCGGAGCTGGAGTACGTCTCCTCGGGTTCGGGGATGCCGAGGTCGAGGGCCTTGTTGATGAGCGCCCAGCGGTGCAGGTCGTCCCAGTCGACGAGGGTGACGGCGATGCCCGTCTTGCCCGCGCGGCCGGTGCGGCCGATGCGGTGGACGTACGTCTTCTCGTCCTCCGGGCACTGGTAGTTGATGACGTGCGTGACGTCCTCGACGTCGATGCCGCGCGCGGCGACGTCGGTCGCGACGAGGACGTCGACCTTGCCCGAACGGAACGCACGCAGCGCCTGCTCTCGGGCGCCCTGGCCGAGGTCGCCGTGCAGCGGAGCGGCCGCGAAGCCGCGCGAGATGAGCTCGTCGGAGACCTTGGCGGCCGTGCGCTTGGTGCGGCTGAAGATGATCGTCAGGCCGCGGTCCTTCGCCTGCAGGATGCGGGCGAGCATCTCGACCTTGTCCATCGCGTGCGCGCGGTAGACGAACTGCTCGATGTTGGAGGCCGTCTCGGCCTCGCCCGCGTCGTCCTGCATGGCGCGGATGTGCGTCGGCTGCGTCATGTAACGACGCGCGAGGGTGACGACGGCGCCCGGCATCGTCGCGGAGAACAGCATCGTCTGACGCCCACCCGGCGTCATCGCGAGGATCTTCTCGACGTCGGGCAGAAAGCCCAGGTCGAGCATCTCGTCGGCCTCGTCGAGCACGAGGCAGCCGACGTACGCCAGGTCGAGGTGACCACGCGTCGCGAGGTCGATGATGCGACCCGGCGTGCCGACGATGACCTCGACACCTTTCTCGAGGCGCTCGACCTGCGGCTCGAACGCGCGACCGCCGTAGATCTGCGCGATGCGGATGCCGCGCTTCTTCGCGGCGGCCTCGAGGTCGGAGGCGACCTGGACGGCGAGCTCGCGCGTCGGGACGACGACCATCGCCTGCGGCTTGCCCTCGGGCGCGGGGACGGCGGCCTTCGACGTCTCACCCGGCGCGGTGACGCGGCTGAGCAGCGGCACTCCGAAGCCCAGGGTCTTGCCGGTGCCGGTGCGCGCCTGGCCGATGATGTCGTGCCCCGAGAGCGCGACGGGCAGCGTCATCGCCTGGATGGGGAAGGGATGGACGATCCCCTTCTCTTCGAGGGCGGCGACGATGTCGGGGTGGATGCCGAAGTCGGCGAATGTCTGCTCGGCGATGGGCTCAGGGGCCGCTTCGGCCTCGATGGAGGTGATGCCGGCGGAGTCGAGCTCGGCAGCCGTGGGCTGGTTGTCGTTGATCACGATCGTGCTTCCTGTGTCGCCCCGGGGCCTCGGAGGCCGCGCCGGGGATGATGAGAGCCGATCGGAGGTCTGCGCGCCGCGCGGCCTCGCGTGCGGAGGTGGGCGGCGGGAGTGGGCGTCTGTCGTATGACGCCCGCACGTGCCGGGAGGGGCCGATCGGTCACCCGTGGTCATCTCGAGTCTACCCACGCGCGCCACACCTGTTCGACGCCACGCTACGATCGCTGCATGAGCGAGCCTGTGACGCCTGATCCGAGCCCTTCACGCACGATCGAGGACGAGACGTACCGGGCGGGGGTGATCGACCTGCTGAGCGTCATCGCCTACGGCGAGCTCTCCGGCGCCTTCGCGACGGTGGCGGACGCCGCTCGCGCCCCGCGCCTCGACCACAAGCTGGCGCTCGCGCGCATGGCGCGCGGCGACTTCGACCACTACGAGCAGCTCGCCGGCCGTCTGCGCGCCCTCGGCGTCGAGCCCGAGGACTCGATGCAGCCGTTCACGGCCGCCATCGATGAATGGCACCGTCGTACGCCGCCCGCCGACTGGTACGAGGGCCTCATGAAGGCCTACGCCGGCGCCGCGATCGCGACGGATTTCTACTCGGAGATCGCGCGCTACGTCGACCCCGAGACGCGTTCGCTCGTCGAGCGTGCCGTCGACAGCGATGAGCAGGACGCGTTCATCATGAGCGTGCTCAGCGACGCCATCGCGGCCGACCCGCGAGTGGGTTCGCGTCTCGCACTGTGGGGGCGCCGCCTCGTCGGTGAGGCCCTCAGTCAGGCTCAGCGCGTCGCCGCGACCCACGACGGGCTGACGGCCCTGCTCGTCGACGACGGCTCCGGCGTCGGCGCGGACCTCGCCGAGCTGACGCGCATGTTCGAGCGACTGACGTCGAATCACACGCGCCGCATGGAGGCCTTGGGGCTCACGGCGTGAGCGCCTGACCTCTGACCTGATCGCGGAAACGAAGAAGCCCGGCCCCACGAGGGGCCGGGCTTCTTCACCTGCGCAGCGGAGCTGCGCGAGCGACGGATCAGACGCGGTTCTTGCGACCCACCAGCGTGAGGTAGATGGTGATGAGAACCATCGCGCAGATGATGCCCACGATGAAGGGGATGATCTCGAAGCCGCCGTTGGAGTTCTTGTAGCCGAACTGGGTGGTCAGCCAGGAGCCGAGGGCGGAGCCGACGATGCCGAGGATGATCGTCATGATGATCCCCATGTTCTGGTCGCCCTTGAGGAACAGGCGGGCGAGGGCGCCGATGATGAGGCCGCCGATGATCGAGCTGATGATGCCCATGGTGAGTCTCCTATGAGTTCGGCTGGGCTCCGGTATGTCCCAACGTTTGTCTCCACCTAAGCCAATCGGCGGTCGCATTTCAACCATCGAGACCGGCGAGGTGCTAGATGCGTTATTCCTTCGTTACGCGACGGCGGGCGTTCACCCCTTTGGGGTGAACGCCCGTGACCGCTTCGGGTGAACGTCAGCCGCCGAAGCCGACGCGGCCCTTCTGCTCCGCCGCGATGTCGACGTAGCCGATGGCGGAAGCCGGCACGGTGACGCTGTGGCCGCGCTCGTCACTCAGCGTGAGCGGGGTGCCGCTGTCGAGAGCCGCGCGCACGTGCTCGCGCACCGCGTCGGCGTTCTCGTGCGAGTCGATGACGACCTCGCGGGCGACGTTCTGGACGCCGATTCGAACCTCCATGGTTCTCCTCCTTCTCGTCGCGTGCGGAACGCGATCAGTGGTGGACGTGTGGGTGAGATCAGCGTGCCCCATCGGCGACGCCGGAATCATCCCAGGGGTGAGAGGCCGCGCGACTCACCCGTCGTATGGGTGCAACGCCTCAGCGCTCGATTTCATCCCCGCCGGTCTTCGGGAACCCGCCGAGGCCGCGCCAGCCCAGCAGACCGACGATGCGCGCGGCCTCCGCGCGGGGGATCGGCGAACCCGTCGTGATCCAGTAGCGCGCGACGACCTGCGACATGCCGACGAGGGCGACGGCGACGAGCGTCGCCTGCTCCGTCGGAAGCTCCGTGTCCTCCTGCACGACCTTGGCGACCTCGGCCGCGGTCTCCGTCAGCATGCGTTCGACCTTCTCGCTGACGGCGGGCTCGTTCGTCAGATCCGATTCGAAGACGAGGCGGAAACCCGCGTCCTCGCGCTCGACGAAGGCGAAGAACGCGCCGATCGCCGCGGCGACGCGCTGGCTGTTGTCGGACGTCGACTCGATGGCCTCGCGCACGAGGAGCGGCACCTCACGCGTGTGCTGCTCGAGCAGCGCCAGGTACAGGTCGAGCTTGCCGGGAAAGTGCTGGTAGAGCACCGGCTTGCTGACGTGGGCGCGCTCCGCGATCTCGTCCATCGCCGCACTGTGGTAGCCGGATTCGACGAAGACGGACTGCGCCGCCTCCATGAGTTGGGCTCGCCGCGCCGATCGGGGGAGGCGTCCGCGTTTGGTCGAATCGTCCACGTGGGTCATGGATGAGGCTCCTTGCTCGTCGGTCATAAGCTGGGTGCGACTTTATCGCCCATGGGCCATCTCGGTGGCCCGGTCACGGAATGAGGTGCCTGTGCGAGACGCCCGGCCCGACGATCCCGGCGCCCGACGATACGCGCGCCACCACTCGCTGGCCGGCTTCGGGGTGACCGGGCAGCGACGGTTGGCAGCGGCGCGGGTGCTCGTCGTGGGCGCCGGCGGGCTCGGCTCACCCGTCATCTCCTCGCTCGCCGGCTGCGGCGTCGGGCACCTCGTCGTCATGGATCCGGACGTCGTGGAGATCTCCAACCTGCCGCGTCAGCTCATCCACACCGAAGCCGCGATCGGCACGGCGAAGGTGACGTCGGTGCAGCGCGCCGTCGCGGCGCAGAACAGCGGTGTCGAGGTGAGTGCGCTGCCCGAGCGCCTCAGCGTGACGCGGGCGCTCGAACTCGTCGCCGAGGTCGACGTCGTCGTCGACTGCACCGACAGCATCGAGGCTCGCTACGTGCTCAACGACGCCTGCGTGCTGCTCGGCGTACCGCTCGTATGGGCGTCGATCGCGCAGTATGCAGGGCAGTTCGGCGTCGTCGAGCCCGCAGTCGGGCCGTGCTATCGGTGCGTCTTCCCCGATCCGCAGGCCGTCGCCGGGCTCGCGACGTGCGAGGAGGCGGGGGTGCTCGGCGTGCTGCCGGGCGTGCTCGGCGCGATGCAGGCCGTCGAGGTGATCAAGCTGTGCTCCGGCATCGGCGCTCCGGCGCGCGATGCGATCCGGTTGTACGACGCCCTCGGCGCGACGATGGCGACGCTGCCCGTCGCGCGCGACCCCGAGTGTCGCGTCTGTGGGCTCGAAGCGGGGTACTTCGAGGGGGTTGCCGGCCTCGAGGGGGTGGATGCGCCTCCAGGGTTCGCTGATTTCGGTGGATCTGGTGGTTTTGGTGGTCTCGGTGCGGCGGGTGGCCCTGGGGCCGACGGGCGCGCGGCGGCGTCAGGCGCGGTGGCCGAGATCGGGCCGCAGGAGTGGCCGGACGCGGGGTTCGTCCTCGTCGACGTGCGCAACCCCGATGAGGTCGAGGCGGCGCCGTTGCCGCCATGGATGACGGTGGGCGCCGACGAGACGTTCGTCGAACCGTGGGCCGGCGGCTGGAACGAGGCGACGCGAGCGTCCGTGCACGCGCGGGTGGGGGAGCGCGACGTCGTGCTCGTCTGTGCGCGCGGTGCGCGTTCGCGTGCGGCCGCGGGGGTGCTGGGTGCGAGTGCGATGGAGCATGCTGCTGCGTCGGGCCGGGAGGCGGACTCTGGTCAGGATGCGACGCCGGGCGATGATGCGGCGGCTGACGGATCGTCGAGGCGCTCGGGTCGCATCCTGAGTGTGCGTGGGGGCCTGGCGGCGGCGTCATGAGGCCGGCATGACGGGCGGGGCACGCGACGAACTGAGCGAATCGGTCGCCGAGGTCGTCACCGACGTGCCGCCGGGGCGCGTGACGACGTACGGTGCCATCGCCGCGGTCGTCGGCACGGGCGCACGCCAGGTGGGGCGCATCCTCGCGGACGGTCGGCCGGGGTGGCCGTGGTGGCGGGTGACGAACGCGCGGGGGCTGTTGCCGGAGGCGCTGAGGGCGCAGGCGTTCGAGCAGTACGAGGCGGAGGGGACGCCGACGCGAGGTGAGGGAGTCGACCTGCGTCGGGCTGGTTGGGTGCCTCCGTTCTGACGGGTGGGTGACGAAAAATTCCGCGGAATCCCGGCGTTGTCGGCGCGCTGTGCTGGGATGACATCATGACGAATCACGAGGGTTTGACGGCGCAGACGCCGGCCGGCGCGCCCGTCCAGGGCGAGGCCGCCCTGCCGATCGCTGCGCTGCCGCCGAGCGTGGTCGAGGGCGTCGTGGCGAGCGTCGATCCGACGCGTCTCACCCCGGCGCTGCGTGGCGCGACGCAGACCGAAGCGGCGGCGCCGCTCGATCTCGATCCTGCGCAACAGGCCGTGCTCGAGGCCGACGATCGGGTGCTCCACGTCGTCGGCGCGCCCGGCACGGGCAAGACGACGCTCGCCGTCGAACTCGTCGCGCAGGCCGTGGAGGGTGGTGCGCGTCCCGATGAGTGCGTCCTGCTCTCACCGACGCGCGTGGCAGCCGGGGCGTTGCGCGCCCGCGTCACGACCCGCGTGGGCGGCACCTCGAGCGAGCCGATCGCGCGCACCCCGCAGGCGCTCGCGTTCGGCATCCTGCGCATGCGCGCCGCGATGGACGACCTGCCGGCGCCGCGCCTGCTCGCCGGTCCGGAGCAGGACGTCGTGCTCAAGGAACTGCTCGAAGGCCACCGCCTCGGCCTCGGCGCGGCGCCTGCCTGGCCCGAGGATCTGGCGGAGGCGCTGACGACGCGCGGGTTCCGCAACGAACTGCGCGACCTCATCATGCGCGCGGTGGAGTGGGACGTCAGCAGCGACCACCTGCGCCGGCTCGGCGCCGAGCACGGGCGCGACGAGTGGATCGCGGCCGCGGACGTCCTCGACGAATACGACGACGTCACCGCCCTGTCACGTCCGGGAGCGTTCGACCCGGCCTGGATCCTCGGTGCGGCGGCGCAGGCGTTGCGCGAGAACGAGACGCTGCGCGAGCGGGTGCGGGCGCAGCTGAGACTCGTCGTCATCGATGACGCGCAGGAACTCACGCGCGCGTCCGTCGGTTTCCTCACCGAACTCGTCGGCCCGGGTCAGCGGCTCGTCCTGCTCGGCAACCCCGACGTCACGGTGCAGGCCTTCCGCGGCGCCGACCCGCGCTACCTCGAGCAGGTCGCGGCACAGCACGGCGCGAGTCGACGGTTCGTGCTCGGCTACGGCCACCGTCAGCCCCGAAGGCTCGCGGAGGTGGTCGAACGCGTCACCGCGCGCATCGGCAGCGTCGACGGCATCGCGCACCGCAGCGTCGTCACGCGCCCCGGTGGGGGCGTCGACGTCGCGCTGCTGCGCAGCGGCGCGCAGGAAGCCGCCCACATCGCGGGGGTGCTGCGTCGAGCACACCTCAAGGACGGGGTGGCGTGGAAGGACATGGCCGTCATCGTGCGAGCCGCTGCCGGAACGTCGGCGCTGCGGCGCGCCCTCAACGCGGCCAAGGTGCCCGTGGCCGTCCCTCCGGCGTCCTTGGCCCTGCGCGACGAACCCGCCGTGCGGCCGTTCCTGCACGCCCTCGAGATCGTGACGAGCCGGACGCGTGGCTCTGAACAGGCCCCGGTGGACGGCGACGCCGATGCCTCGCGGGCGGGCGTCAGTGCCGACCTCGCCCTCGACCTGCTCACCTCGCCGCTCGGCGGAGCCGACCCGGTCGTGCTGCGACGACTGCGACGTTCGCTGCGCCGTGAGGAACTGGCCGCCGGCGGCAACCGCGTCTCCGACGAGCTGCTCGGCGCCTGCCTGCTCGAACCGGCGCTGCTCGTCTCCCTCGGCCCCGAAGCGGCGCCTGCGCGCCGGGTGTCGCGCGTTCTCGCGGCAGGGGCGGCCGCGCTGAGGGCCGCTCCGCCCCACGACGACGCCGAGCACGTGCTGTGGCAGATGTGGCAGGCCAGCGGCCTCGCCGAGGCGTGGGAGGCGAACGCGTTGGCCGGGGGAATCTCCGGAACCCGCGCCGACCGTGACCTCGATGCGCTGCTCGCGCTCTTCGCAGCGGCTGCAGCGTTCGTCGAGCGGCTGCCCGGCGCGGGCGTGGCCGACTTCCTCGACCACGTCCGCAGCCAGGACGTGCCGGGCGACCGCCTCGTCGCCGCAGCCCCCGACGAAGACGCCGTCGCGCTCGTCACCGCAGCCGGCTCGGCGGGCGGCGAGTGGCACACGGTCGTCGTCGCGGGCGTCCAGGAGGGCGTCTGGCCCGACCTGCGATTGCGCGGTTCGGTGCTCGGCTCGGAGGATCTCGTCGACATCCTCAGCGGTCGCGGGCGCTCGCTCCCCGCGCGGCAGGCGGCCGTCCGGCACGACGAGACGCGGCAGTTCGCGATGGCGATGAGCCGGGCGCGCGAGCACGTCGTCGTGACGGCCGTGCGTGACGAGGACGAGCAACCGAGCGTCTACCTCGACATCGTCGACCCGCTCGCGCCGGGCGCTGCGGCCGACGCGATGCGAGAGTTCACCCCTGTCGCCCGGCCGATGACCCTCGCCGGGCTCGTCGCCGAGGCCCGACGCATGCTCGCCGACCAGGACGAGGCCGTCCGTGACGAGGGCGCCCGCCGTCTGGCGCGCCTCGCCGAGCACGACGTGCCGGGCGCCGACCCCGAGCAGTGGTGGGCCCTCGTCAGCCGCAGCGACGACAGGCCGGTCCGCCCGCCGCAGGAGTGGGTGCGGGTCAGCCCGTCGAAGATCGAGGGATTCCACCGCTGCGGTCTCAACTGGCTCCTCACGACCAACGGTGGTTTCGGCCCGTCGGTCGGGGCGAGCACGATCGGCACGCTCGTGCACGAACTCGCCGAGGAGTTCGCCGACGAACCCGCTCTCATGGACGAAGCGCTCGAGAAGCGGTGGCCGCGTCTCGGCCTCGGCGACTCGTGGGTGTCGCGCGGCGAGAAGGCGCGCGCTCAGAGCATGGTGAAGAAGCTGCAGGGCTACCTCGGCGACGCGGCGGCCACGGGATGGGCCGGCGAGGCCGCCGAACGACGGTTCTCCGCGATCGTCGGGCGAGCCAAGATCTCCGGCTCGATCGACCGTCTCGAGCACCACCCCGAGCGCGGGCTGCGCGTCATCGACTACAAGACGGGCAGCTCGAAACCGAAGGACGAGGAAGTCGCAGCGCACCCGCAGCTCGCCGCCTACCAGGCCGCGCTCGAGGCAGACGCGTTCGGCCCGGGGCGTCCCAGCGCCGGGGCTGCTCTCGTGCAGCTCGGCCAGGCCGCCGGCACCGGCGCGAACAGCACCGCTCGCGTCCAGGCCCAGCCGCCCCTCGTCGCCGACGAGGACGCCGCGAGTGACGGCGAGCCCGGGGCGGGCGACGAACCGATCGTCGGCACCCGCGGGTGGGCGTTCGACCTCATGCAACGCACGGCTGACGGCATGGGCGCCGCCACCTTCGTCGCGGCCGCCAACCCGAACTGCACGATGTGCCCCGTCAAGAGCTCCTGCCCCATCCAGCCGGAAGGCCGAACGCTGTGACCGACGACCTCACTCCAGCAACCAGCGACCCGTCGGGGCCACAGGGCTCCGAGGCGAAGGATCGCCCCGCTCGTCTGAGCGCGGACGCCATCGCCGACGCGCTGGAGCGCTATCACCACACACCCGAGCAGGTCGCCGTCATCGAGGCGCCGCTGGAGCCGCTGCTCGTGGTGGCGGGAGCCGGCTCGGGCAAGACGGACACGATGGCTTCGCGCGTCGTGTGGCTCGTGGCGAACGGCTTGGTGCGCCCGCAGGAGATCCTCGGCCTCACCTTCACCCGCAAGGCCGCCGGTGAGCTCGCCGAACGCGTCAACCAGCGCCTGCGCATGCTCGAGGCGAGTGGCCTGTGGAGCCCGCCCGATGATCCGGACGGCACGCCGAGCCTCGGCGAGAGCCCCACGATCTCGACGTACAACGCGTACGCGGGGCGCATCGTCGGTGAGCACGGTCTGCGCCTCGGCATCGAGCCGGATGCGCGGATGCTGTCGGAGGCCGCCGCGTGGCAGTTCGCGCACGAGGTCGCGAGTGGGTGGGACGGCGACATGTCGCAGGTCGCCGTCAAGCTGCCGAGCGTGACGGCGGCCGTCCTCGCGACCGCGGGTGAACTGAGCGAGCATCGGCGCAGCGTCGACGAGCTGCGCGCCTACTACGACTCCCTCCTCGGCTCGCTCGACGCGATCCCGTTCGCGCCGCGAAAGCGTTCCCTCGGGGACGCGGGCAAGGCGCTCACGGCGAAGGCGAAGGGCCACCAGCAGATCCTCCCGCTCATCGAGCGGTATCAATCGCTGAAGAAGGACAGGTCGGCGCTCGACTTCTCCGACCAGATCGCGTTCGCCGCCGAACTCGCCGACCGCTTCCCGGCCATCGGCGCGATCGAGCGCGCGCGCTACCGCATGGTGCTGCTCGATGAGTTCCAGGACACGAGCTCAGCGCAGATCGCCTTCCTCGCAGCCGTCTTCGCCGCCGGGGAGACGCAGCAGCGTCCGGGCGTCGTGGCGGTGGGGGATCCCCACCAGTCGATCTTCGGCTGGCGCGGCGCGAGCGCGACGACCCTGTCGGCCTTCCGTCGCTCCTTCGCCCTACCGGGATCCGACCTCACGCCCGTCGCCTCGCTCGCGACGTCGTGGCGCAACGACGCCGCCGTCCTCGACGCGGCCAACGTCACCGCCGCGCCGCTGAACAGGGCCTCGCGCGTGCCCGTGGCGACGTTGCGCCCCCGCCCCGACGCAGGCCCCGGCGCCCTGGCCGCCGCCCGCTACCTGACGGAGGCGGACGAGGCACGCGCCGTCGCGCAGTGGGTGGCCGAACGACGCCGTCCACTGCGTCCGGGCGAGGCGCCCCGAACCGCTGCGGTGCTGTGCCGCAAGCGATCTCAGTTCGTGCCGATGCTGGATGCCCTCCACGACGCGGGCGTCCCCGCGGAGGCCGTCGGGCTCGGTGGCCTACTGCAGACCCCCGAGATCGTCGACCTCGTCTCGATGCTGTGGGTGGTCGACGACCCGAGCCGCGGCGACCATCTCATGCGCCTGCTCACCTCCCCGGCGATGCGTCTCGGTGCGGCCGACATCGCAGCGCTCGGGTCGTGGGCCAAGGAGTTGCACCAGCGACACCAGGACGACGCCGCGGCAGCCACCGAGGAGCGCGCCGAGGGCGGCAGCGCCGAACCGGCGAGCAGCGAATCCGACGCCGGCGAGGGCGCGCCGTCTGAGCCTGTACCCGGGCCTGATGGGGAGGCGGCCAGGCGCGGTGCGCGGGCGGAGCGCGACCTCGCGCAGGACACGCGGGACGAGGTGAGCCTCGTCGAGGCGATCGGCGAACTGCCCGACGCGTCATGGCGTGGGCGCGACGGCGAGTACCTCTCCGACGTCGCCCGTGAGCGGCTGCGGGGGTTCCACACGTCGGTGCAACGCCTCCGGTTGCTCTCCGGGCTGCCGCTCGCCGACTTCGTCGGGGAGGCCGAACGCGTGCTCGGTCTCGACATCGAGGTGCTTGCCCGCCCGGGGTACGACCCGTCGAGCGCCCGGGCCCACCTCGACGCCTTCGCCGACATCGCGGGGACGTTCTCGGTCCAGGCCCAACGTCCGACGCTCGGGGGGTTCCTCGAGTGGCTCGACGCGGCCCGGCAGGAGGAACGCGGCCTGGAGATGCCCGCCATCGAGGTCAACCCGCATGCGGTTCAGGTGCTCACCGTGCACGCCGCGAAGGGGCTCGAGTGGGACGTCGTCGTCGTGCCCGGCCTCGTCGAAGGGGTCTTTCCGAGCCTCGGCGGTTCGACGCGGGCCGAGGGCGAGCAGTGGCAGTACAAGCCGCACAAGGCGCGCGGCTGGCTCAGTGGTCTTCAGTCGATCCCCTACGATCTGCGCGGTGACAGGGAGGGGCTGCCCGCCCTCGCCGTCACGGGTGCGGAGGATTCCGACGAGCTGGCCGACCGGTTCACCGAGTTCTGCGAGCAGGGCCTCGAGCACGCGGTGACGGAGGAGCGCCGTCTTGCGTACGTGGCCTTCACCCGCGCGCGCAGCACCATGTTGCTCACCGCTCCGATCTGGTACGCGAGCGGCACGACCCCGCGCGAGACGTCTCGTTTCCTCACCGAACTGCTCGAGGAACCCGATCTCGGCGCGAGCATCGAGCGTCTGCACTGGGAGCAGATGCCGCCGACGCAGGTCGACGGCGAGCGCCCCAGCAACCCGCTCGACGCCGACGTCCTGACGGCGACGTGGCCGCTCGACGCGATGGCCGACCAACGCGCCCACCTCGTCCCTGCCGCGGACCAGGTGCGCGCGCTGCGCACCCGGCTGCAGAACGGGGAGGCCCTCGAGCCGGCCGGGCAACTGGCGCTCGGGTTGGAGGGGACGATCGAGGACAGGGAGCAGGAGATGGAGTTGCTCCTGGCCGAACGACAGCGCGAACGCACCCGGCTGCGCAGCGACGTCGTGCTGCCCTCGCACCTGTCCGCCTCCCAGCTCGTCGCACTCGCGAGCGACAAGGACCTGTTCGCGCGGCGCCTGCGACGCCCGATGCCGAGTGAACCGGCGGTGGCGGCGCGGCGCGGTACGGCGTTCCACGCCTGGGTGGAGCGGCACTACGGTGCTGCGGCCCTCGTCGACCTCGACGAACTGCCTGGCTTCGGTGACGAGGACGTGGCCGCCGACGAGATGCTGCCCGTGCTGCAGACCAACTTCCTGGCCAGCGAGTGGGCGGATCGGGTGCCGGTCGACGTCGAGGTCGCCCTCGAGACCGTCGTCGCCGGGTACGCGGTGCGCGGCCGCATCGACGCCGTCTTCGCGCGTGACGGCGGCGGGTTCACGGTCGTCGACTGGAAGACCGGAGCCAAGCCGGCGGGGCCGACCCTGCGTCATCGCTCGCTGCAGCTCGCCGCCTACGCCCTCGGTTACGCGCGCCTGCGCGGCCTGGATCCCGAGGACGTCGACGCCGCGTTCTTCTACGCCGCCACGGGTGAGACGTATCGCCCCGGCGTTGCGTCGCAGCGCGACCTCGAGGAGCTTCTCGGGTCGGTCGAGGGCTGACGGCGGTGCTTGTCGCGCTCGGGTCGCGGAGGCGGGGCGTCCCGCGGGTGCGGCCCGAGCGGTCAGCGGGATCTCGCGTTCCCGCCGGACGATTCGTCGGCGACGGCGCCTGCCGAGTCGTCGCTCGAGGCCGCGGGCTCCTCGGACGAGCCGTGAGGCAGTCGGGTGCGCGCGGCGTCGCCATCGACGCGCGTGGCGCCTGCGTGCTCGGAGCGGTCCTCTCGCTCCGGGGCCAGGCGCACGGGGATCTCGACGGTGGCGTCCTCCTCGCCGACCTCGGCGTCGACGACCTCGATGTCGGCGGGGTCGAGCGGGGGGACGAGGTCGATCGGCGCCGTGCCCGCGCGGCGCGCCGGCGGCAGGAGACTCGAGTCGCCCTCCACCTCGAAGGCGAGTTCCTCGAGCGCCGCGGCGTGACGCTCGACGCGCGCGTCGTCGCCCATCGTGCGGCTTGCGAGCAGCGCGTACGCGAGTTCCATCTCGCCCATGAGCCGGATGCGGCGCTCCAGGTTCGGGTCGGGCCGCTCGGCGCGTTCGGCGGCGTAGGCCTCGAACACGGTGTCGAACGCCTGCTGCGGCGCAGAGTTCCACAGCAGCGCGAAGTCGCGCGCGGGGTCGGCGACGCCGGCATGCTCCCAGCCGCTGATGGCGCTCACCTCGCCCTCGTCGACGTGGACGTCGGCGCCGCGCAGCGGCCCGTGCGTCACCGTCGTCGAGAAGCGCCACAACGCCGGCGTGTCGAGGGCCTCGCGCCAGCGGGCGATGAGGGCCGACGGCACCCGGGACGTCGCGGCGGCGCGATCGACGTCGGCGCGCAGACGCTGACGGTGGGTGTCGGCGTCGTAGGTGGCGAGGCCGGCCTCCTCGACGACGCGCGGGTCGACGCCGTGCAGGTGCGCCAGCGCCTGGCCGAGGGCACGCGCCGCGGCGGAGCGTCCGGCGAGGTGGCGCCAGTCGAGCGCCTTGCCGCGGGGGCGCGCGTAGACGGCGACGGCCGAACCCTCCTTCGGGCGTGCGGAGCCCTCGACGCGGGGCACGTCGAAGTCGACGCGTCGCGTGAGCAATTGCACGAGGGCGTCGGATGCGGCGAGTTCGGCGCCCGCGGCTCCCGTCAGCGCAGAGCGGACGAGCCAGACCCGGCCGTCGGCGCCCGTGATGTGGGCACTCTGGTAGAGGTCGCCGGCCGGCACGGGCAGGCCTTCGACCTTGATGGGGCGGATTCCGGGCACGGCGGCGTCGGCGAGGGCGGCGAGGAGCAGGGGCGAGCGCATCACCCCCACACCGTATGTCGGAGGTGGCGTCTAGCCTGGGAGGCATGCCCGACGCCACGCGACCTTTGCCCGATCTCGTCCTCGGCGACGCCGTCGTCGACCGTGATGCGCTGCGGCGCTCCGAACCGGATCTCATCGAGCGGCTGCTCGCCGTCGCGACGACGCGGGTCCTCGACGTGCGCGGCGCCTCGGTGCCGCAACGGCGCACCCAGCTGCTCTGGCGCGCACCACAGGCCGAGGATCGGCAGTGGTTCGACACCGGCGGTGTCGTCCTCTACCTCGGTCAGACGTCCCACGGCCCCGCGCTCGCCGTGCTTCGCCCGCAGGACGACGCACCGGTGCCTGCGCCGACGGGGGAGCGCCCTGGCAACGCGGCTACCGCCACGACTTCGGAGGATGACGGCGACGACGCGCCGTCGTGGCGCACCCTGCGCGACATCGGGCTCGAACTGTCGGGCGACGACCTCGCCTGCGTCACCGCGGCCGTCGCGTTGGCCCAGTGGCATGCGACGCACACGCACTGCCCGCGCTGCGGGGCGCCCACCATCGTCGTCGAGGCGGGCTGGGTGCGTCGCTGCGAAGCGGACGGTTCGCATCACTTCCCGCGCACCGACCCGGCCGTCATCATGGCGATCGTCGACGAGTCCGACCCCGACGACTCGCGCCTCCTGCTCGCCCGCGGCCCACGCTGGAAGGGCCCGCACCGTTCGGTGCTCGCGGGTTTCGTCGAGCCAGGGGAGTCGTTCGAGCAGGCCGTGGCGCGCGAGACGTTCGAGGAGTCCGGCGTCGAGGTCACCGACGTGCGCTATCTCGGCAGCCAGCCGTGGCCCTTTCCCGCCTCCGTCATGATCGGCTGCATCGCGCGTGCGGTGACGACACCGCTGCGCGCTCAGGAGGGCGAGATCGAGGAGATCGGGTGGTACTCGCGCGCCGACGTCCGTCAGGGCCTCGCCGACGGTTCCCTCGCGCTGCCGGGGCGCCTGTCGATCGCGCGCGCTCTCATCGAGCATTGGTACGGTGAGCCGCTCCCGTGACGGTGGCGCACGATCCGACCGACCAACCCGCCCACCCGCATCGCGACGAACGACCATTTCGAGGAGTACCTGAGCAGTGAACGAGCATGACGCCGATTCGGTGCTCGCGGGTCTGGACCCGCAGCAGCGGGAGGTCGCGGCGAACCCGCTCGGCCCGATGGTCGTCCTCGCCGGCGCGGGCACGGGCAAGACGCGCGCCATCACGCACCGCATCGCGTACGGCGTGCACTCGGGCGCTCTCGTCGGTCAGCGCACGCTGGCGGTGACGTTCACCGCGCGTGCTGCGGGCGAGATGCGCACGCGCCTTCGCGAGTTGGGCGTCCCGCAGGTCGTCGCACGCACCTTCCACGCCGCGGCGCTGAGCCAACTACGCTACTTCTGGCCGCAGGCGATCGGTGGGGGCGCGCCGGAGGTCGTCGGGACGAAGGGCAGCCTCGTCGGCGAGGCGGCGGGGCGGCTGCGTCTGCAGGTCGATCGCACCGGGCTGCGCGACCTCGCCGGTGAGGTCGAGTGGGCCAAGGTCTCGATGCTCACCCCGGAGACCTACCCGGCCGCAGCACGGCGCGCCGGCCGTCAGCCCGCCGATCTCGACGTCACGGCGATGGCGCGACTGCTCGATGCCTACGAGGACGTCAAGTCCGCGCGCGGCGTCATCGACTTCGAGGACGTCCTGCTCCTGGCCGCCGGCATCCTCGCCGAGCGCGAGGACATCGCCCGTCAGGTGCGCGATCAGTACCGCCACTTCGTCGTCGACGAGTACCAGGACGTCAACACCGTCCAGCAGTACCTGCTGTCGCTGTGGGTCGGTGAGCGCAAAGATCTGTGCGTCGTCGGTGACCCGGCGCAGACGATCTACTCGTTCACCGGCGCCTCGCCGCGGCATCTGCGCACCTTCGCCCAGCGCTTCGAGGGTGCCGCGAAGGTCGAGCTCGTGCGCAACTACCGCTCCGACCCGCCCATCGTCCGCCTCGCCAACGACGTGATGAAGCGCGCCGATCAGGCGTTCGGCAGCGTGACGCTCCAGGCGCAGCGCGAGGGGGGCGTCACGCCGAAGCTCGTCACCTACCCCGACGATCCGGCGGAGGCGCGGGGCGTCGCGAAGGAGATCAAGCGGCTCCTCGCCGACGGCGTAAAGGCCAGCGGCATCGCCGTCCTGTATCGCACCAACGCGCAGTCCGAGGCCTTCGAGACGGCGCTCGCCGACGCGGGCGTTCCCTACCAGATACGCGGCGGTGAACGCTTCTTCCACCGCGACGAGGTGCGCAAGGCCGTCCTGCTCATGCGCGGCGCGGCCCGCAGCGACGACGGCTCGAAACCGTTGCCCGACGTCGTCGCCGACGTCCTGAGCGGCGCCGGCTGGTCGCAGCAGGCGCCCGCGGCGGGGGCGAGCCGTGAACGGTGGGAGTCGCTGCAGTCCCTCGCGGAACTGAGCAAGGACGTCGCCCGCACCGTCCCCGGCGCGCGGTTGCGCGACTTGGTCGCCGAGCTCGACCGACGTGCGTCCGAGCAGCACGCGCCGAAGGTCGAGGGCGTGACGCTCGCGTCGCTGCACGCGGCCAAGGGACTCGAGTGGGACGCGGTGTTCTTCGTCGGCGCGAGCGACGGGCTGCTGCCCATCATGATGGCGAGTGCGCCCGAGGCGATCGAAGAGGAGCGGCGTCTCATGTACGTCGGCATCACGCGTGCGCGCCGTTTCCTGCAGCTCAGCTACTCGCGCAGCCGCCACGAAGGTGGCCGGGCGTCGCGCAACCCGTCACGCTTCCTCGACGGGCTGGGCGACTCGCTCGACGGCGCCGTCGTCGCGGCGACGAAGACGAAGCGCGCCGCGCCCGCCCCCAAGCGCTCGACGGCGAAGTGCCGCACCTGCGGCAAGGATCTGTACTCCGCGCCCGAGCGCAAGATCGGCCGCTGCACCGAATGCCCTGCGACCTATGACGAGGCCCAGTTCGAGGCGCTGCGCGAATGGCGCGCCGCGGTCGCGAAGCGAGACAAGGTACCGGCGTTCGTCGTCTTCACCGACGCGACGCTCGTCGCCATCGCCGAGACGCTGCCGACGAACCCCGCCGGCCTGCGCGCCATCGCGGGGGTCGGCAACACCAAGATCTCCAAGTACGGCGCGTCCGTCCTCGCCGTCCTGGGCGGCGCGAAACCGCTCGACGAGGTCGAGAAGCCGTCGCAATTCGGCGACTTCGACCCGGCCTGAGAAGCCGCCGAAGAACTTTCTCGATAATTCGGTTGCTCCCTTCTCGCGGGCGCCGCTAGCCTGAGACCACTTCGCGCCGCGCCTTGGGTGCGCCGCGAACGATCCGCACGAACGAACCAAGTTCGCCCGACGCGAACCGCCGACCCAGGAGGTGCCTCATGGACATCATCACGACGATGACGACGTACGCCGCCTCCCTGCGTGCTTCCCTGCGCCCGAGCGCTCAGGCGTTCCTCCTCGATCTTTCGGGGGAGACGTCTGCCCAGACCGTCATCGGCTCCGGGCTGCACGCCGCCGGCATCAATGGCTCTGAAGCCCGCCACATCTTCCGCGAGGTGGGCGTGCCGTTCAGCGCCGAGCGTCGCCCCCACACCCCTCGGTTCTTCCTGCTCTCCTGCACGGCGCAGGTGGTCTAGCCACCTGCGAACGTCAGCGAAAGCCGCGAGATCCGAACCCGGGTCCGCGGCTTCTTTCGTGTGACGAACCGATCCAGCATCGAGCGTCTTCGCGAACGAGGCTCAGGGCCCCCACCAGAAACTCCCCGACACCGGGGCCCACCTCCTTTCCGAAGCAAGAGCGAGAGACCGACATGACTGCAATGTTCGAAGACCTGATATCCGACGCCCTGATACCCCTGGCGGGCGGTGACGTCGACACGCCGTGCGCCACCGCTGACCCCGAGCTGTGGTTCGCGCAGTCCCCGGCGGACGTCGAGTTCGCCAAGGCGCTCTGCGCCACCTGCCCCGCGGCGCAGCTGTGTCTCGCGGGCGCGAAGGAGCGTCAGGAGCCATGGGGCGTGTGGGGCGGTGAGCTGTTCGAACGCGGCGTCGTCGTGCCGCGCAAGCGCCCGCGTGGGCGTCCGCGCAAGAACGCCGCGTGAGCGCTACTGCCCGCCCCGAAGCGCGCGATGACCCGGGGTACCGATGCACCCGACACGCTGCCCGAGCTGCTGCTCAGGCAGCGTCTCGGCATGTCGGGGTGCACGACCACAGGCGGTGCTCGACGTGCGGCGCGGCCATGTCGAAGGTGAGACTGATCGAGCAGGCCGTGACGTTGCCCGCCGCGAACGCCCGGACGAACAACCCGGCCGCACCCGCGGCGAAGGCGAACAGGGCGGGGCTGAGGGCGGCGTCTGGGCGCCGCGTCCCGCTCGAATAGGCCGGGTTGACGCACCCGGCGCACGCGCCGCCTGCGCCAGCGACGGGGCCGACGGTGACGGTGCGAGCCGTGAACGCGAGCGGCAGGACGGCCGGCGCCGGGCCGGTCAGCGGGCCGGGCAGATCGGGGACGTCACCCAGTTCTTCGTAACGCCACGGCAGCGCCCCGATGAGCAGATCGGGCGCGGATGCACTCGCGCGGCCGTCCCACACCCCGGCCCCGTCGCACAGCGGGGCGACGACGTCGAGGACGGCTCGTTCGAGCGCCGCAGGACCGGTGACGAGGGTGCGCGTCGTGCGTCGCGGGCGGTGGGTGACGGCGGCGACGAGGTCGCGCCAGCCTGCGTCGTGGGCGGGGGCACCGGAACCGGGTTCGGGGTCGGTGAGGGCGTGCAGCGAGGTGTCGTCGAGGTCGTTCAGCACGAGGTGACGCAGGGCGCGGCGCTCGGCGACGTGGGGACGCGGCGTGATGACGGTGTCGGACACGAGGGGCTCCTGTGGGTGGGTGACGCGGATGGGACGGATACCGAGGACGGCGAGTGGGTGGCGAGGGCACGGTCGAGCGCCCACGCGAACGGTTGGCCGGCGCACCCGAGCAGGTGATCCAGCACGACGGGCGGTGCCCGTCATGTCTTCGAGCCTGCCCCGCGCGCGCAGATCGCCGCAGGGCTCGTCCACAGGCGTCACACCTGGGGATGACGCAGAATCCCGGGGTTGTCAGTCGCTGTCGATAGCCTCGGGGCATGCCGAGAACCACCGCCCCCGCACCCACGCGAATCACCGTCGACGGTCAGGACGTCGAGATCCGGCGTAGCGCGCGCCGCACGCGATCCGTGCAGGCACGCTTCGAGGACGGCGTCGTCGTCGTGCTCGCCCCGGCGACGCTCTCGGCGCGCGAGGAGACACGCATCGTCGAAGATCTCGTGCGCAAGATGCTGCGCAAGAGTCGCTCGCAGCGCAACGACGACACCCTGATGCGGCGAGCCGTGGCGCTCAGCCGACGCTTCGTGCCCGGCGCGCCCGAGCCTGCCTCGGTGCGGTGGGTGTCGAACATGACGACCAGGTGGGCGTCGTGCTCACCGGGGGATGCTTCGATCCGGCTCTCCGACGCGATGGTCGGCATGCCCGACTACGTCGTCGACGCGGTGCTCCTGCACGAGGTCACGCACCTGCTCGAGCGCGGGCACGGGCCGCGCTTCCAGGAGATCGTGCGCCGCTACCCGGAGCACGAACGCGCCCAGGCCTTCCTCGCCGGCGCCTCGTTCGGGGCAAGTCGTGCCGCGCCCGCGCCGTCGGCGTCACTCGATGACGACCTCGGCGAAGAGGAAGGAGACGTCGCCGACCCGACGAGGGAGCCGTGACGGCCGCGTCGATCGCGGCCGAGTGGGCTCAGAGCCCGGGGTTGGCGCGGACGCGCTCGCATGCGAGGGCGATGGCCTCGCGCAGCGCCGGTTCGGCATCCTCGGGCAGGGCGTCGACGTCGAACCAACGCACATCGTCGGATTCGTCGCTCACCGTGAGGGATTCGCCGCCTGCCACGGCGACGTACCGCACGTCGAGGTGTTCCGTGCACCATCCGAACGCCCCGTCGAGAGCATGGATGTCGACGGCGAGCAGCCCAGGCAGCAGCCGCAGGTCGGCGAGGCCGGATTCTTCGAGGCCCTCCCGCAGGGCCGCCGCCTCGAGCGTTGCGTCGCCGCACTCGAGGTGCCCGCCGAACTGGAACCACCGCTTCGCCTTCGCGTGCAGCGTCAGCGCCACGCGGCGGGCGTCGGCATCGACGACGACCAGCGACGTCGTGAAGTGGGCTCGGCTGTGATGACGCCACATTGCTGTCGCATCGAGTCGCAGGGTCTCGACCATGCGGGCGCGCATCTGCTCCTGCGGCGGGCTCGGGGCCGTCCAGGTGCTCAGGTCGGCGAGCGCCTGCGAGTGCAGCGCCGTGAACTGTTCGGGCATGGCGGGCTCGGCGCGCGACGACGGGGCCGAACGGGTCTCGACCCGCCCGGCCCCGTGGTCGGATGTCGTGGAGTGGTTCACGCGCCCGGCGTTCCACCCTGCGTCGGATCGTCCTGGCCGTCTCCGTCGCCGGCGCCGCCTTCGTCCTCCGACGTGCCACCCTTCGCGCTGCCCGCCGAGTCGACCTCACCGGGGGCCTCGTCCGCGCGGTCGTCCAGACCGTCATGACGCGGATCGCGCGGGTTCATGGCGGCCTGCTCACCGGACGCGGCACCGGCCGACGCGTCATCCGACGACGAACGGCCCGTCGATGAACCGCCGTAGCCTTCACCGCCGGCCGAACTCGACTCGCCCATCTCGGCGAGCCCCTGGGCCAGCAGCGCGTCGAGGGCGTCGTCCATCTCATCGCGGCCCGTCTCGGGAGTCTCCTCGCCGCTCGCGCGCGCGATGAACGTCGACGGGTCGTCGAGGTCAGTGGCGCTGGGAACGTGGTCGGGGTGCGACCACACGCCGTCGCGGGTGGCGGCGTCCGTCGCGTCGGTCAGCTGCGTCCACAGCGCTGCCGCTTCACGCAGGCGGCGCGGGCGCAGTTCGAGCCCGACGAGCGAGCTGAAGACCTTCTCGGCCGGGCCGGCGGAGGCGCGACGGCGACGCACGACCTCGGCGAGGGCCGCGGCGTTCGGCAGGTGCTGCGCGACCGCGGCGTCGGTGACGACGTCGACCCACCCCTCGACGAGAGCGAGCAGGTTCTCCAGGTGAGCGAGCGTGCGCTTCTGCGCATCCGACGGTTCGGGGGAGAACAGGTTGCCGGCGAGCGCTCCCTGCAGGGCCTCGGCGTCCTGCGGGTCGATGTCGCGCAGCTTCTCCTCGATGGCGTCGGTGTCGATGCGGATGTCACCGGCGTACGTCTGGACGGCGGCGATGAGGGCCGCGTCGAGCCACGGCACGCGCTCGTACAGGCGCACGCGGGCGGCCTCGCGCACCGCGAGGTAGAGGTGCACCTCGCCGGCGTCGAGCTCGAGGCCGTCGGCGAACGACGCGACGTTGTGCGGCAGGATCGTGACGGCGTTGGGGCGCAGCAGCGGCAGGCCGACCTCGGTGCCGGTGACGCTCTCCTTCGCGAGCGCGCCGATGGCCTGGCCGACCTGCACGCCGAACATCTGCGCACTCATCTGCTTGAGCATCGGCGTCATCTGAGCGCTGAGGCTGGAGATGTCGAAGCCTGGCGGCAACATGCCCTCGGGGATGCCGAGCTGCGACAGGTCGCTCGCGTCGAACGAGCCGAGCTGCTTCATCATCGCGTCTGCGACGGCGTTGCCGACGCCGCCCGCGACGGGTTCGACGACCTTGCGCCAGGTCGGCATCGTCGCCTCGACCCATTCGCTGCGCGACAGGGCACGGGCCGGGGCGCCGGGAGCGGCGAAGTCGGTGACCGCGTCGAGCCACAGGTTGGCGACGGCCGCGACCTGCGCGACGTCGCTCTTCGTCGAGGTGGGCACGCTCGGGTCACCCTCCGCGGAGACGACCTGGCGCGCGACGTTCGCCGCGAGCTGTTCGTTGAACGCCGAGCCCGAGTCGCCGCTCATCATCGCCTGCAGCTGCGCCTGCATCATCCCCATCTGCGCCGGGTCCATCGAACCCATGCCCATCTGGCGCAGCGCATCCATCATCTGCGGGTCGGGCGTGCCCCCACCCATGAGGCCGCGCAGCATCTCCTCGAGACCGTCGCCGCCGTTCGCGTCACCGCGCTCGTCGTCGTCCTTGCGGCCGCCGTAGGGGTTCATCGGGTTGTGGTCATCAGCCATGGTGCGCACCTTCCGAGAGGTTCGTGTCCGTCTGGAGCCGACACTACCGGCCGTCGTCGGCGCCGCGCGTGCGGCGGGCAGGCCTGAGCGGGCGCCCGCGCCGCTGTGGGCAGGTGAGAGGATGACGGCTGTTCGACTCCTTCGTGACGTACAACAGCGAGAGGCGCCCATGAGTTCCCGAACCGTCGACGCGGCCGAGCGCCGCCCGTCACGCTGGGCGTCGATGCGCACGCGGACCAAGGTGATGCTGGCGATCTTCGTCGTCGTGCTCCTCGCCGTGGTCGCAGGCTTCGGCATCAAGGTGCCCTACGTCATCCTGCGCCCCGGCCCGGCGCCGAACACCCTCGGCACCTTCGAGGGAAAGAAGGTGTTGACGCTGAGCGGCGCGAAGACCTACCCGACCTCGGGCGGCCTGCACTTCACGACGGTCTCGATGGTCGGCGGCCCCGGCAACCGCCCCAGCCTCATCGAGTACGGGCTCGCGAAACTCGACGATCACGCGCAGATCTACGAAGAGTCGCAGCTGTTCGCGCCGCAGACCACGCGGGAGCAGGTGCAGCAGCAGAACGAGGCGGAGATGACGGGGTCGCAGTCGTCGGCCGAGGTCGTCGCCGCGCGTCAGGCGGGCTACGACGTGCCCGAGATGATCGAGATCGCCGGCATCTCCGACTCGGCGAGCGAGGCGAAGAAGCTGCTGCGCGTCAAGGACGTCATCGTCTCCGTCAACGGGGTGAAGATTGCGGATTCGCTGTCGCTGCAGCGCGAGATGAAGAAGGTCACGCCGGGGCAGAAGGTGCAGCTCGGCATCACCCGCGGTGGCAAGGCGATGACGTTCGCCGTGCCGACGACGAAGGTCGAGGACCGCGCCGTCATGGGGCTGGCGCTCAATCCGAAGGCAACGATGCCGTTCAAGGTGAACATCTCCGTCGGCGACGTCGGCGGCCCTAGCGCCGGCACGATGTTCGCCCTCGCGATCTACGACGAACTGACGCCCGGCGCGCTCACCGGTGGCAAGCAGATCGCGGGCACGGGCACGATGGACTCAGCCGGTGACGTCGGCGCGATCGGCGGCATCCGTGAGAAGGTCGTCGGCGCGCGCCAGGCCGGCGCGACGGCGTTCCTCGCCCCGGCCGACAACTGCGCCGAACTGAAGGGCCACGTGCCGAGCGGGCTCGACGTCTACCGCGTCGCGACGATCAAGGACGCCATCTCGACGGTCGAGCACGTCGCCGACGGTTCGACGCAGGGGCTGCCGCGCTGCGGCTGAACGCCCCTACGATGGGTCGCATGAGTGCCGTCAAGCCCGTGCTGTCCCCTCTCACCCGCGCTGCTCTCGAGACCGAGGCGCACGTCGCGACAGACGGGTGGGGTCAACCGGCGCGCCTGTTCTCCCTCGCCCGCAACGGTGAGCTGCTGCGTCGTCAGCCGGCCCTCGCGGCGATGCTCGGCGACGTCGACCCCGACGAGTTCTCCGCGATCGAGCAGGAGGGCGTCATCCGCGGTGACGACCTCGAGAAGGCGCTAGGGCACACGGCTTGGCCGGCGGACGTCGACGGGGTGGCGCTCGCGGTCGAGCGCATCATCGTGCCGCCGCAGGCCGAGATCGAGACGTTCGGTCGCGGCGGGACGAATGCGCAGCGGCTGGCGACCCACGAGCAGCGTGAGGACGTGCGCCTGCTCGTCGCGGCGCTGCGCAACGGCGAGATCATCACCCTCGTGCGACGTCGTGCCGAGGACGATGACGACAAGGTCGCGATCGGCACGAACATCGCGCCGGGGCTCGTCGAGGCCCTCAAGGCGACGCTGGCCTGATGACGTGGCCTGGCGGCGACCACCCGGCGACGACCATCTCCATGGCTCCGTGACCCCGCGCATCCTCTTGCGCTCAAGTGCACCCGGGTGCACTTGAGCGCATGGGAGAACGGGGGCAGACGCTCGAGCAGGGCACAGCGCGGAGGCGTCTCGCGGGCGGTGACGAGGCTCACGCGGCATCCGATTTGCATTCTTTGTTCATCTGCTCGTAAAGTTGAGGCATACCGACGCGGGGTGGAGCAGCTCGGTAGCTCGCCGGGCTCATAACCCGGAGGTCGCAGGTTCAAATCCTGTCCCCGCTACCACGTGGCCCGTCGCTTCTGATCTCAGAGGCGGCGGGCTTTTTTGTCGTGAGATCGTCGTGGTGATGACATCGAGTTCAGTGCTCCGACGGTGGCTCACTGTCGAGTAGGCCGGCCGAGGTGGCCGTATGAGGGAGAGTTCATGGGGCGCCGTTCGTTTCGTTGCGAGGCGTGGCTCGTGTACCTGCTCGCCTGCGCGTTCGTGACCGTCAGCGCCATCCTGCAGCTGCGCTCCTGGAACTGGACGCTGTTCGACACCCGCATCTACCTCGACGCGACGACGAAGACGCTGAACGGCACAGCCGATCTGTACGAGGGCCGGTTCGGTGACGGCTGGCCGTTCACCTATCCGCCGTTCGCCGTCCTGGCCTTCGCGCCGCTTGCCGCATTGGCGCGGTCTGTCGCGACGGCGCTGCTGACGCTCGGCAGCCTCGTCGCACTGTTCCGCATCTGCTGGTTGCTCGCGGATCGCTCGATCGCGCAGTGGAGGCTGGGGGAGCGAGCCCCGGCCCCCGGCTTGGCGACGGGAGCCCTCACGCCCCTCGCCGCCGCGGGTGGGGTGCTGCTCGCCGCGCGCTCGGACGCCGTCGGCGGCACGCTCGCCTTCGGCCAGATCAACCTCGTCATGGCCTGGTTCGTCGTCGAGGACTACCTCGGTCTCGGCCGCCGGCGCCTCGCGGGGGCTCGGCTGTCAGGCGTGCTCACCGGCCTGGCTGCGGGCGTCAAGGTGACGCCGGCGCTCGCCGCCGTCCCGCGCCTGTTCACCCGCGACCACGCGAGCGCCCTGCGCGCGCTGGGGGCGGGCGTCGTCACCGTTGGCGTCTCGGCGATCGTGCTGCCGCACGAGGTCGTCACGTACTTCACGTCGGCGTTGTGGGACACGAGCCGGCCCGGCGCGCCGGAGAGTGAGTGGAACCAGTCGCTGTCGGGCCTCGTCGCGCGCGTCATGCACGATGTGCCGGGCGCCGGCCTCGTCCGCCTGCTCGTCATCGCGGCGGCGCTCGTCGCGGGGGTGTTCGTCGCCTCCGCGCTGCTGCGTCGTGACGACGACGTGGGCGCGGTCCTCGTCATCTTCGTCACGACGGGCGCAGTCAGCCCGATCACCTGGTACCACCACCTCGTCCTCGTTCCGCTGTTCGCCGTGTGGGCGATCCTCGCGACGCGCGGTTGGGCCAAGGGGCTGTACCCGGCGATCGCGGCGCAGGCTTTCCTGCTCGGGCTCTGGGTGCTCACCGGGATGTACCAGAGCGTGCCACGCGACAACGGAGCCGAACTGCACCACGACTCTCTCGAGACCGTCATCAGCGAGGCCGTCCCGGTGCTCAGCCTGACGATCCTCCTGACGCTCGCCGCCGCGATCGCGCGCAGCAGACGGGCAACAGAGCCGCACCCGACGCACTGACGTCGTCGGTCGCCGGCCGATTCACCGGCATGCCACCTGCTCGCGGCTCGAACCTGAGCCATCGTGTGAGCTCGCATCGCGTCGTAGGCCACCTGATTCGTCTCTGTTGGGGGCTGGTGGGCCGTCTGCGCGACGGTCGGTCACGGAATCCCGCGCGGGCCGTTCGGCCATGCCCGTGCCCGCGAGCGCGGCTGCGGCGACCTCCGACGACGCGATGCTCGCCTGGGCCATCAAGCACGGGACGGCGGCGGAACGACGCGACATCGCCGGAAGCATCGGTGTCACCTACCCGACGGCCGCCGCGTTCCTCGGCACGACGTGTGACAGGGGCCACGGCTATGCCGGGGTGTGGGTCGTCAACTTCGCGAACACGCCGGCGCGGTGGAACGTCACCCTCGACGGGGTCGGCTACGCGGGCGCTCAGGTTCGGCCCGCGAGCCATGACTACGGCGCACTCGGGGTGCCGGACGGGCGCCACGCACTCGCGTTCGTCGACCCCCGCACCGGCGCGGTCGCTGCGAAGATCGCGACGGACCTGCACTGCGGTACTCCGGCCGGCGGTACACCCACGTCCGGATGGTCACTGACCGGGCCGGTCGAGGACGGTTCGATTCCGGCGACCCACCCGAGCTCGACGCCGCCGCCACCTGCGAAGCGCGCCAGCTCGACGCCCCCGGGCGTCGGCCCGGTCGTCGAGACCGACCACGTGCCGAGCGATCGCGACCCGGGCGCGCTGGTCGTGTCGTTCCCCGGTGCGGCGGGTGCACTGCTGAGCGCGACGCGCCGCCTGCGCCGCGCCCGATGAGCGGCGAGCGACGAGCGCGATCAGCGACGAGCACGAACCGCGCGCCTGAGCACGGGAGCAGGTGCTCAGGGTCGAGACGCCACGATGCGCGCCCGGTCGTAGGACGATGCCGCGGGCGAGCCCAACGCAGGATGGCGACGAACTCACAGGGAAGCAGCTATGACGTGCCTCCCTGTGAGTCAGTCGCCATCCGGCTGGGCGCCGCGAGATCTGCGAGCCGGCCCAGCGTCGGTGCAGGGAGGTGGCTTACCCTGGCGCCCATGAGCATGACGTCGGGGGTGGAGGGCAGCGTCCGCATCGATGCCTGGTTGTGGGCTGTCCGGTTGTACAAGACCCGCTCGGCGGCGACGACCGCCTGTCGCGCCGGGCACGTCCGCATGAACGGTGCGACCGTCAAGCCGTCGACGAGCGTGACGGTGGGCGCCGATCTGCGCGTGCGGCAGCAAGGCTTCGACCGCATCGTGCATGTCACGGGCCTGGTCAAGAAGCGCGTCGGAGCGCCCGTCGCGGCGCAGTGCTACGTCGAGTCGACGCCGCCGCGCCAGCGTGAGACCATCCCGCAGATCCCGGTGCGTGACCGCGGCGCTGGGCGTCCGACGAAGAAAGACCGCCGTGAGATGGAGCGCCTGCGTCACGGGGGAGCGCGGTGAGCGATCAGGGTGCGCAGGCCGACGGTGATCAGTGCGCCGGAGAGCATGCCGGCAGCTCACCTGCGTCGACCACGGTGAACGCGGTCGACGATCGAGAGAAGGGCGGCTCGAGCGGGCGGAGGGCACGATTCGGGCGAAGCGCCGTCGAGGATTGGTCGGGAAGCAAGTCGAAACGCTGGGTGGCGAGGCCCGCAGGCCGCGTTCGTCGCGTGCTCGGTGTCGTCATCGCGCTCGCGTGCCTGCTCACTGCCGCGCTGTGCGCTCTCATGTGGTGCGACGTGCTCATCGGCAACGTCGTGCCCGTTCTGCAGGCGCTCACGCCGGTCTGGGTGCTGATCGCCGCGGTGATGCTCGTCGCGGCGGTGCTCGTACGCCGGCGCGTGGCGCTCCTCGCGGCGCTTCCCATGCTCGTCGCCGCAACGGCGGCAGGCGTGGCACTCGCGCAGCATCCGAGCCCGCCGTCGTCGGTGCAGCATGCTGCCGGCCAGCGGCACCTGCGTGTCCTCGCGCTCAACCTCGAGTTCGGAGGTGCTGACGCACGCGCCGTCGCCGCTGAGGTCGCCCGGGTGCGCCCGGACGTCGTCGTCATGCCCGAGACAACGGCCGTGAAGCTGCGCCTGCTCGACGCGGCGGGTCTGGGTGGGCGGTTGCCGTACCGCGCCTCGGGGCTCGTCGACGACGGCTCACGCGGCACGGCCGTCCTGTCGCGCTACCCGCTGCACACGCTTGACGACGGCCGCCACCTCGGCCCCTACGACCTGCAGATGCCGATCGTGACGGTCGCAGCACCCGGCGCCGATGTCACCGTGCACGGCGTGCACACCTACCCGCCGCTGCAGGACGGCGCGAACCAGTGGCGCCCGCAGCTCGAGGCGCTGGGACGCTGGCAACGCGGCGAGAACGCGCCGCACCTCGTCATGGCGGGCGATTTCAACGCCTCGGCGGCGCACCCGGCGTTCCGGCATCTCGCGGATGGCCTCATCGACGCCTTTCCCGCCCGGCATGGCAACTGGCCGCCGACGTGGCCGCAGGACGCCGTCGTGCCGCCGTTCGCCCAGATCGACCACATCCTCACGCGTGGTTTCGTGCCCGTCGACGCGGGCACCTTCACCGTCCCCGGCACCGATCATGCCGGCGTGTGGAGCGACCTGCGCTACTGACGGAACACCCCCTGACGAACGTCGCTCGGAAACGCGTCGTGGCTGACGCGTTTCCGGGCGATGTTCGAGGACTCGTGAGCCCGGCGGGCCTCACATGCTCTTGCGGCGGCGCGAGCTCCACCAGGCGATGGTCGTGCCGACCACGAAGATGGCGATCAGCGCGGCCGCGGCGATGAGCCAGTGGTCGGTGTCCCGCACCCAGAACGGATCCCACGAGCGGGAACGGCCGGGGATCGTCATGCTCGTCTTGACGTCGGCGGTCTGGGCACCCATGGCCAGGCCCCAGCGGCTCGGGAAGATGCTGCCGAGGCCGCGCATGAGCTGGCTGTCGAGATCGAACAGCCCACCCGAGAAGACCAGCGCGCCCATGATGACGATGACGAGCATCGGCATGACCTGCTCGTTCGTCTTCGCGAAGCTCGACAACGCGAGGCCGATCGCGACAGCCGCGAGCCCCGTCAGGAAGGCGAGGACGAACGTCTCGAGCGTCGTGTTGGCGAGCGCGACGGGGGCGGTCGGCGCGCCCTTGCCCGCGATGACGAGCAGGACGAGGATGGCGCACTGCACCGCGACGAGCAGCCCGTACGTGACGACCTTGCTGCCGATGTAGGCGAAGGGTGACAGTCCGACGGCCTTCTCCCGCAAGAAGATCGGGCGCTCGGCGACGAGTTCGCGGATGGTGGCGGCCAACCCCATGAAGACCGATCCCATGACGATGAGCGTCATGATCTGGGTTCCTTCAGCCCGCAGCGTCACCTTGCCGGGGTCGCCCCCGTTGGCGATGAGTTCCTGCTCGAAGAAGACCGTCTTCAGCCCGTGCGTGCCCGGTACGAGCATTGCCAGGCCCGCGAGGGCGATGGGGAGCAGCAGCATGAAGGCGACGAAGCCGCGGTCGGCCGCGATGACCCTGAACTGGCGTCGGATGAGCGTCGACAGCTGACGAAAGATCGACTGCTGACGCGGTGGCACGTCCCGCTGCGACGACGCGGACGGGCGCGGCGCGCTCAGGGGAGCGGACACCTGGCTGCCCATCATCGCCGAGGAGCGGAACACGTCCTGCGAGCGCTGCGGGTCGTCGGTGACGGTGTTGAACACATCGGCGTGATCGCTCGCCGAGAAGTAGGGCAGCATCTCGTCGGGCGGGCCGAAGTAGGCGACCCGTCCGCCCGGTGCGAGCATGAGCACCCGGTCGCACACGCCGAGGCTCGCGACGTTGTGCGTGATGACGACGACGGTGCGGCCGCCGTCGGCGAGGCCGCGCAGCGTCAGCATGACGCGCTTGTCGAGGCCCGGGTCGAGGCCGGAGGTCGGTTCGTCGAGGAAGAGCAGCGACGGGCGCGTCAGCAGCTCGAGGGCAACGGATGTGCGTTTGCGTTGGCCACCGGACAGGCGTGAGACCTGGGTGGTGGCGTGCTCCGTCAGCCCCAGTTCGTCGATGACCTCCTCGACGCGGGCCTCGCGCGACTCACGATCGAGGTCGGCGGGGAAGCGCAGCTCGGCCGCGTACCGCAGGGCCTGACGGACCGTCAGCTCGGGGTGGACGACGTCGTCCTGCGGGACGACGCCGATACGGTGACGCAGATCCTCGTAGTTGTCGTAGAGGTCTCGTCCGTCGTAGTAGACCTCGCCCTCGGTAGCCTTCTGGGCGCCGATGAGGGCCTTGAGCAGCGTCGACTTGCCCGCACCCGAGGGGCCGATGACGGCGACGAGACTTGATCCTTCGAGGCCGAAACTGACGTCGTCGAGCAGCTTCTTGCCGTCGGGCAGCGAGAACGACAGGTGGTTGGCGACGAAGGTGACGTCGCCTTCGTCCTCGCTCGCGACGAGACGCCCGTTCTTCAACGTGAATCGGGTGTGGCCGACGGCGAGCAGGTCGTCCTCGCGCAAGGTGCCGCGGGTGATGCGCGCACCGTTGATGTAGGTGCCGTTGCTGCTGCCGAGATCCTCGACGGCGAAGCTGTCGCCCTGCGGCACGAGGCGGGCGTGACGCCGGCTCGCGAGCAGGTCGCGCACGACGATCTCGTTCTCGGTGCCGCGACCGATGGTGATGGTGCCCGACGGCAGGGCCATGGCCTGCGGGACGGCGCCCTGGACGGTCAGGCGGCCGGTGGGTTCGGGCTCGAGCTGCCCGGTCCATCCCTGGAACACGTCGCCGCTCGCACGTCGCTCGGCGGGGGCCTGCGGGGGGCGGGGCAGCCGGATCGGGCCGGTCTTCAGGCTCGAACCGGTCGTGGCGTCGGGCGTGGGCGCAGCGCTCGAAGCGCCGCTGCTGCGACGCGGCATCGGCACGGAGATCGAGGTTGCCTCAGGCGGGGCCTGTGACGGGCTCGCGCCGTTCGGGTCGACACTGCGCGCGACCTGCTCACCTGCTGGGGTGGAACTTCGCGAGAACTGGACTCGCGTCCCACGGGGCCCGCCGAGTCGGACGTCCTCACCACCGCGCAGATCGCGGTAACCGTGCACGCGCTGGCCGTCGACCCAGGTGCCGTTCGAGCTGTCGAGGTCACGCACCTGCCACCCCTCGCCCTGCGCGCTCACCTGAGCGTGGCGTCGTGAGACGTCGACGTCGACGATCGTGATGTCGCAGTCGCGGCCGCGGCCGATCGTCGCGCTCTCACCTGGTTGCAACCGCACGACGTGCCCGTCGACCTGCACCGTCAGTTCTTGTATTCCCACGCTTCCCTCCCGGAGCGTTCCAGCGCCCACGGGCGCTGCTGTGGTCGATGTCCAGGTTGGATCGCGGCCGGTCCGGACGGGTGTTCGCGGCTCAGACCGAGACGAGCCAGCCGTCGCGCACCTCGAAGGTGGAGGCGCCGATGCCGATGCGGTCGCCTTCGTGCAGCAATGTCTGCTCGACGCGGCGCCCGTTGACGAACGTGCCGTTGCGCGACCCGAGATCGCGCAGCAGCAGACCCTCATCCTCCGCCGTGATGACGACGTGTCGGCGCGAGACGAGCATGTCGTCGAGCACGATGCTGTTGCTGCGGCTGCGGCCGATCGTCAGCGAGTCCTCCGGCAGATCGTCGTTCTGGCCGACGACCTGAGGCGGCGCCGACTCGTACCCGCTCGAGGAGTACCCGTTCGACGGGGGAGCCGACGCATAGCCCCCAGACGGAGGTGCGGACGGGTAACCACCCGACGGAGGTGCCGACGGGTAGCCGTTCGACGGGCTCGTCGCCTGCGCGTCGGCTGCCGGCGCGGGCACGGCTCCGACGGGTGAGGCGCCACCGCGGGGTGCCTGGTCGGCGTCGCCGTCGGCCTGGTCGTGGCGCGGCGACTCGGATGCACCGTCAGCGGGGTCGGAGCCCACCGCGTGAGGCGCCGAGGGCGCCGCGTGCTGACCTGCATCGCCGGGCGCAGGCCGCCCGGCGGGCTGCTGTTCGCCTGCCCACCCCACGGGCGTGGCGGCGGGCTGGGCGTCGTTCCACGGGTTGCCGAGCTGCCCGGGAGCGGCCGGGCCGACGCCCTGCTCGTCGGCCGAGCTCGCGTCCGTCTGTCGCGCATCCCTCTGCTGCGGCGTGGCCGGGGCATCGCCCGACGAGCGTCCGCCGGCGGCAGCCGGAGCGTCAGCCTGGCCGGCGGGCGCGTCGAGCTGAGCATCTGGTCGCGGCCCGGCCCACGCCGGCTGCGCGGTGCCCGTGGCGGGCGCGTTCCACTGGATGGGGTACGGCTCGCGGCCTCGTTCGCTCATCGTCCACTCCGTTCGCGGCGCGGGGCGCCGTCCCGTCCTACGTCGATCCGTCGTTGTCATCCGGGTGTCGGCCCGCCGATGTCGGTGGTCGGGCGCGCCCGTGTCATGGGGCAGCCTACCGGCCGCGACACACCCATGGGTGGGCGTCGGGAATGAGTAAGCTGGGGGCAGCGTCCAAGCGTGATCGGGCCAGGCGACACGCACGCGAGATCTGCGAGGAATCCATGGGTATTGCACACAAGAGCGCCACGCGCCACCGCGTCGTCATCATCGGCTCCGGCTTCGGCGGTCTGTTCGCCGCGACCCAGTTCAAGGACGAGGACGTCGACGTCGTCCTCATCTCCTCGACGACGCATCACCTGTTCCAGCCGCTGCTGTACCAGGTCGCGACCGGCATCCTCAGCGAGGGCGTCATCGCCCCGAGCACGCGCGAGGTGCTCAAGAAGGTCAAGAACGTCGAGGTATTCCAGGGGACGGTCAGCGACATCGACGTCCAGAACAAGCGCGTCTTCGCGCAACTGCTGGACTCGACCCAGACGTACGACTACGACTCGCTCATCGTCGCGGCCGGCGCGGGGCAGTCGTACTTCGGCAATGACCACTTCGCCGAGTTCGCGCCCGGCATGAAGAGCATCGACGACGCGCTCGAGCTGCGAGGTCGCATCTTCGGTGCCTTCGAGACAGCGGAAGTGGCCGCGGCCGCCGGCGAGTGGGACGACGTGCGCACGCTGCTGACGTTCGTCGTCGTCGGGGCCGGCCCGACGGGCGTCGAGATGGCCGGGCAGATCAGCGAACTCGCCAACCGCACCCTCGCCGAGGACTTCCGCCACATCAACCCCAAGGACGCGCGCATCGTCCTCGTCGATGCGGCGCCGCAGGTGCTGCCACCGTTCGGCAAGAACCTCGGCGAGAAGGCGAAGAAGCAGCTCGAGAGCATGGGCGTCGAGGTGCTGCTCGGGCAGATGGTGACGAATGTCGACGCCACGGGCATCGAGATGAAGACGCAGGACGGCACCGTCACCCGCATCGACTCCGCGTGCAAGGTGTGGGCCGCAGGCGTCGCCGCGAGCCCGCTCGGCAAGCTGCTCGGTGACAAGACGGGCGCCGAGGTCGACCGCGCCGGGCGCATCTCCGTGCAGCCCGACCTGACGCTGCCCGGCCACCCGGAGATCTTCGTCGTCGGCGACATGATGAGCCTCGACAAGCTGCCCGGCGTCGCGCAGGTGGCGATCCAGGGCGGAAAGTTCGCGGCCAAGTCGATCCTCGCGGGCGTCAAGGGTGAGCCGGCCCCGGCGAAGTTCAAGTACTTCGACAAGGGCTCGATGGCGACGATCTCCCGTTTTTCGGCCGTGACGAAGGTGGGCCGCCTCGAGACGGAGGGGTTCATCGCGTGGCTCATGTGGCTCGGCGTTCACCTCGTCTACATCATCGGCTTCAAGTCGCGCCTGTCGACGATGCTGAGCTGGGCCGTCGCGTTCGCGAGCGACAGCCGCGACGAGCGCACCACCACGGAGCAGCAGGTCCACGCGCGTCTCGCGATCGCCGAACTCGGGGAGAAGTACCACCCGAGCGTCGACGTGCCCGGCCTGCTCGAGCTGTCGAAGGGCAGCGCGCAGCTCGAAGCCGTTGACGGTGCGGACGCGCCGGCGCTCGAGAAGCAGTCTGAGACGCCGAAGGCCTGATTCCGGTCGCACGAATCCGTGCGATGCGCGACGGCGCCCCGCTCACGCGAGCGGGGCGCCGTCGTCGTCACTCGCCCGGGATGAGGGACGGCGCGGGGGAGTCGTCGCCGAGACGAGCGAGCACCTCGTCGTGGAGCAGGCCGTTCGTCGAGACGCCGTTGCCGCTCCAGCAGCCGGGGCGTCCGTCGAGGCCGGTGAAGCGGCCGCCCGCCTCGGTGACGATGGGCACGAGCGCCGCCATGTCGTAGTCCTCGAGCTCCGGTTCGGGCGCGATGTCGACGCTTCCCTGCGCGACGAGCATGTGCGAGAAGAAGTCGCCGTAGGCGCGTGAACGCCAGCATTCCTTCGACAGGCGGAACAGGTCCATGTCCTTGCCACGTTCGGCCCAGCCGTTGAACGAGGAATAGCTGAGAGAGGCGTCCGCCAGCCTGTCGACCTTCGAGACGCTGATCGACGTCGCGCTCGTGAGGCTGCGTCCGGTCCACGCGCCGGTGCCCTGCGCGGCCCACCAGCGGCGGTGCAGTGCGGGTGCGGCGACGAGACCGACGACGGGCGTGCCCGCGTCGACGAGGGCGATGAGGGTCGCCCAGACGGGCACACCGCGCACGTAGTTCTTCGTCCCGTCGATGGGGTCGATGATCCACAGCCGATCGGCGTCGCCGCTCGTGCCGAATTCCTCACCCTTGATGGCGTCGCGCGGGCGCGCGCGCTTGAGGTTCTCGCGGATGACGCGTTCGGCCTCGCGGTCGGCCTCCGTCACGGGGGTGAGGTCGGGTTTCGACTCGACCTGCAGGTCGGCGGCGCCGAAGCGCGACATCGTGATCTCTTCGACCGAGTCGGCGAGGACGTGGGCCAGGCGCAGGTCGTCGTGGTACGGGCTGGGGTCGCGCAGGGTGTCGCTCATTGCGCCCACGCTACCGGCTCGCCGGCACCGCGAGCACGCGGTGGCGGGGTAGGCGAGTGAGTGCTCACTCGTCTACCCCGCGGTCGGGTTCAGCGTCGCTCGAGGTGCTCGTCCTTGTCGGGCACGTGGCGCGAGCGCAGCAGACGACGCAACGACGCCAGGCGCGCCGGGCCCGTCGTGCCGGCGTGACCCGCGGCGACGTAGGCGTCGAGCGCGCAGTCTGCCTCGTCGTGCGAGCAGCCGCGTGGGCATTCGGCAGTGCCGGGGGCGAGCTCAGGGAAGTGGTCGACGATCGTCGTCGGGTCGATGTGTGCGAGGCCGAACGAACGAATGCCGGGGGTGTCGATGATCCAGCCGCCCTCCGGCCCGGGAAGTTCGAGGGCGATCGCCGACGTCGAGGTGTGGCGCCCGCGTCCCGTCACGTCGTTGACGTGGCCGGTCGTGCGCGCGGCATCCGGAACGAGGGCGTTGACGAGTGTCGACTTGCCGACGCCGGAGTGCCCGACGAGGACGCTGACACGCCCGGCGAGGCGGGCGCGCAGGTCGTCGAGACCGTCGAGGTCACGGGCGACACGACCACCGGACGCGATCAGCTCGTCCCGTTGGGCGTCGCTCAGCTCGTGCGCCGACGTGACGCTGTGCGGCACGTCGAGGTCGGCGTAGTTCGCGAGGAACGGCGCCGGGTCGCCAAGGTCGGCCTTCGTCAGCGCGAGCAGCGGGTCGAGCCCCGCGTCGTAGGCGGCGACGAGGCAGCGGTCGATGAGGCCGGTCCGCGGCTCGGGGTTCGCGACCGCCGTCACCATGACGAGCTGGTCGGCGTTCGCGACGATGACGCGCTCGTACGGGTCGGTGTCGTCGGCGGTGCGGCGCAGCACGCTCGAGCGTTCCTCGACGCGCACGATGCGCGCGAGCGAGCCCTCGTGACCGCTCGTGTCGCCGACGAGCGCAACACGGTCACCGACGACGATGGGCGTGCGCGTCAGCTCGCGGGCGCGCATCGCCGTGATCTGCCGTCCGTCGAGCAGGACCGACCAGCGGCCGCGGTCGACACCCGTCACCATGCCGATGACGGCGTCGGCGTGCTTGGGGCGATCCTTCGTGCGGGGCCGAGATCCCTTGCGGTTGGGGCGCACGCGCACGTCGGACTCACTCCAGTTGCGACTCGCCATCTCAGACCGTCCGCTGCAGCGCCGGCTCGTGCGCCGCACTCGTGCCGTCGAGCAGCGCCTCCCACCGCCGGTCGAAGTGCGGCAGCGTCTTGGCGGTCGTGCCGACGTTCTCGACGACGATGCCGTCAACGACGAGCCCGACGACCGCAGCCGCCATCGCCATGCGGTGATCGTCGTACGTGTGGAACAGCCCGCCGTGCAGCACTTCTCGCGGCACCGGGGTGATGACAAGACCGTCCTCGGTCTCGTGCACCTGCGCCCCGATCGCCGTGAACTCGCGCGAGAGCGCCGCGAGTCGATCGGTCTCGTGGCCGCGGATGTGGGCGACGCCGCGGATGCGGCTGCCACCGTCGGCGAGCGCGCACAGGGCGACGACGACGGGCGTCAGCTCGGACGCTTCGGTGAGGTCGACGTCGATGCCCCGCAGACGACCGCTTTCGGGGCCGCGCACACGCAGACCGTCACGATCGAGCGTCACCTTGCAGCCCATGCGCTCGAGAACGCCACGGATGTGATCGCCCGGCTGCGTCGTGAACGTCGGCCAGTCGGCCATGAACACCTCGCCACCCGTGACGGCGGCCGCCGCGAGGAAGGGGGCAGCGTTCGACAGGTCGGGCTCGACCATGACGTCGAGCGCGCGGATGTCGCTGGGTTCGACGCTCCACGCGTAGCTGCCGCGCCCGTCGGCGTCGACGTCGTCACCGACCTCGATGACGACGCCCGCGTCACGCAGCACCTCGACCGTCATGTCGATGTGGGGGATGCTCGGCAGCGTTGCGCCGGTGTGGACGATCGTCACGCCCTCGTCGAAGCGCGCGCCGGAGAGCAGCAGTGCGGAGACGAACTGCGAACTCGTCGAGGCGTTGACCTCGACGCGCCCGCCCGTGACGGCTCCGGTGCCGTGGACGGTGAACGGCAGTGCGCGGCGGCTGTCGTCGTCGATGCGGACGCCGAGGTCGGCGAGGGCCTGCAGGACAGGACCCATGGGGCGATTGCGGGCGTGCTCGTCGCCGTCGAAGGCGACCGGCCCGTCCGCGAGGGCGGCGACCGGCGGGAGGAAGCGCATGACGGTGCCGGCGAGGCCGCAGTCGACCTGTGCGGGGCCCCGAAAGGGTGCAGGAGTGACGTGCCAGTCGTCGCCCTCGGGGGAGTCTCCGGGCACGTCCTCGACCTGGACGCCCATCGCGCGCAGTGCTTGCGCCATGAGGAGGGTGTCGCGCGAGCGCAACGGCGCCCGCAGGAGAGAGTCGTCGTCGGCGAGGGCGGCGAGGACGAGGTAGCGGTTCGTCAGGGACTTCGAGCCGGGGACGCTGAACGCGCCGACGACCGGCCGGTCCGCGCGAGGTGCGGGCCAGTCGCTCGTCGGGTTCGCGGAAGCGGCGCTCGTCGCGGCGGTGGTCGTCATGTCGGAGTTCTTCATGTCGAGGCCCGCTGCGCGAGCGCTCGTACTGCCGGAGGTCATGAGGGCAGCTTGCTCCCGGCGACGGCGGCCATGAGCTTGGCCTCGCGACGAGCCGTCTTCGCGGCGCGCTTGGCCTCACGGCGCGTGACGTCGACGCCGTGCGAGGTACGCCAGGCGAGGCCCGGCTTGCCCGCGGTGTCGGCGGCGGCGAGCAGCACGCCACCGACGATGGCAGCAGTGCGGAAGAAGTTGGACTGCTTGCGTGCCTTCACCTCCGGGTCCTTCTCGGCCCAGAACGCCTCGTGCATGTAGGCGTTCGCGCCGACCGTCGGGGCGAGCAGAGCCGCGGACAGGCGCGGGAACTTGCCGAGCGCGAGGGCGGTGCCGGCGGCACCCATGAGCGCGCCCTGGCCCTTGACGATCATCTCGGGGTCGTTCGGCACCTTGCTGCCGCTCTCGCGGCTGACGAACTCGACGAACGGCGCGGCCTCGGCGGCCTGCGACTTCGTGTTGGTGAACGCCTTGGCCGCCTCGTTGAGGAAGTAGCTGGCGAGCGCGGTACGCGCGATGCGACGGATCATGGTTCCTCCTCCTGTGAAGGTCGGCGTCGATCGTCGACGCCTTGGCCTCCCACGTTAGTCGGCGCCACCGACAACATGCGAGCCCTGTACTGCCACCGGCCGCCCGGCTGCGGACTCACTCCAACGCTGTGGGGCAGTGGGCGCGGTCCATCCTGGCCGATCCGTGGGCGAACTCGCAGATGGAGTTGCCCGATCGGCCCCCGCAGAGCCGCGTGGGGGCCGACTAACATGATGTCTCGTCGTGGACGCGACCGTCCTCGCATCCAGGGGCAGGGAGATGCACACGATGGCAAGACTTCGAACCGTCACCATCGATGACAGGGACCCCTTCGGAGAATGGGACCTGACAGAAGAGTCTCTCCGAACCGCTTATGTCGCGGCCGGTCACGTCACGAAGGCCTTGGGCGCGCTTGCCACTCCTCTCACCGGCCGGAGGGCGTACATGGCTGCCGACCTGACGGGTTCTGATCGGGCGATGAAGGCCGGGCTGAGTGACATGACCCTGTCGACCGAGCCATCGGCCCCGTCCTACTTGAGCCAGATGATCGACGCCATCAAGGGGATGGCCTTCGAGGACACGACGGAGTTCGAAAGGATTCTCGCGGGAGTCGATCAACGTTCCTTCCGTAGGGAGCTCCCCGTCAGGAAGAGCCGGGCGATCCGCGAGGCAAAGCTGATTCATACCATCGTCGTGGATAGCGGAGTGGGATACACCCTGGCCGTGAGTCACGCGAATGGCCGTTCCCTCTACGTCGTTCCTCATGACGAGGCTTCCCCCACCATCGCCATGGGGATCGCACGCTCCATCTACGTCGACGATTCAGGTCCGTCGTTCGAAGTGAGGGGGAAGTTCAAGCCGGCACCGTCTTTCGACACTGCGGGGAGGCGTTGTGTGATTCCGGATGCTTTCTTCTTGACGAATCACGTGAGCCGAGCCGCTTCACGTCGGTGCGATGCGCATGACCGCAGCGGCGCCACGCTCGTGGGGGGTGCAGCGCGCGTCAATGATGCGGTCCGGGCGATGAACCCAGCGCACCCGCGCTTCGCGGCGCATTTCACGCACCCCATCTACGACGACCCCGCAGATGAATGGTCTCCGTTCGGCAGTGACGGGGCCGCCGGTGTGCTTGCGGAGTGGGAGAGCCGTCGGGACGAGCTGACGTCCTCCACGCGCTTGCGAGAGATGTACGACACGGACGAAGAATGGCGGGAGTCGGCCGCCGCGATCGGCACGTCGCCCCTCGATGCAGTTGACGAAGCGACCTGGGTGGTGGCGAGAGCATTCACGCTGCTGCGTCTGACCGGCCAGATCGACGAGGGCGGCAAGGTCGCTGCTCTGCGTGGTCTTGATCGATTTCTGCTCGAGACGGACGGTGCAGACGAATACCTCCAGCAAAAGCGTGACCTGCAGTCGTGGCGCAGCGGGCGCGCCTGAGACCCGGGCGTGCCAGACGGGCAGGGGCAGCGCCGGGGGCCCGAAAGCCGGTTGCGCTCGGTGAAGTGATGGAGGCACGACGGGCGGCGAATGGTCGCTTTCTTCACCGGAGCCGGGCAAGACTGGGTGAGACGACGACCTCTCCTCTTAGGCTTGGCCCATGTGCGGCAGATACGCAGCCAGTGCGAGCACGGGTGAGTTGGTCGAGGAGTTCGAGGTCGACGTCGACGCGACGGGCGAGCAGACGCGGTCGCTGCTCGCGTCGCCGCAGAACCCGCCTGTCGGTGAGCCCGACTACAACATGGCGCCGACGAAGCAGGCGCCCGTCGTCCTGACCCGTCCCGAGCGGCTCGACGACGGCTCGCGCGGCGAGGCGAAGCGTCAGCTGCGTCACCTCACGTGGGGGCTCGTGCCCTCGTGGTCGAAGGACACCAAGGGTGGCGTGCGCATGATCAACGCGCGCGCTGAGACGTTGCTCGAGAAACCGTCGTTCGCGAAGGCCGCCCGCGTGCGTCGCTGCCTCGTGCCCGCGTCGGGTTGGTACGAGTGGCAGCTGTCACCGACGGCGCTCGACGCCAAGGGCAAACCGCGCAAGCAGCCGTTCTACATGCGCCGCGTCGACGGCACGGACGTCGCATTCGCCGGCCTCTACGAGTTTTGGTGCGATCGTTCGCTGCCCGACGGCGACCCGGCCGCGTGGCTGACGACGTTCGCCATCATCACGACGAGCGCGGGGCAGGGCCTCGACCGCATCCACGATCGCCAGCCCCTCGCGCTCGAACGCGAGCAATGGGCCGAGTGGCTCGACCCGACGCTGACCGACGACGCCGACGTCGCGACGTTCCTCACGCCCGGCGATTCGAGCCCCTTCGAGGCCTACCCCGTCTCACGCGCGGTGAGTTCGAACCGGACGAACGGCCCAGGCCTCATCGAACCCGCGCCCGAATCCGACCTCGTGGGCGTCGTCGACCCCGCGACCGGCGAGATCATCGGGGCCGAGAAGTGACCGCCGAACCACGTCCCTCCCGGTCTGTCGCGCCGGAACGAGCGCACCGCGTTCTTGACATCGAGACGGACGCCGGGTCGGCACGCGCCTACGTCATCGATCCCGTCGGTGGTCGCGCGAACACGGAGGTGAAGAACTCCGAGTCCTCGAGTACCGAGTCTGCGAACGCTGAGACTGCGGCGGTCACGACGACCGGCAAACACCAGCCCGTCGGAACACTCGTCCTCGGACACGGCGCCGGCAAGGGCACGAACACGCCCGACCTGTGGGGCTTGCTCCACCTCGCCGATGACGGGTGGCGTGTCGTCCTCGTCGACCAGCCCTGGGTGCTCGCGGGCCGCAAGATCGCCACGCCCCCGAAGACCCTCGACGAGGGTTGGCGCGCCGTCGTGAGTCACTTGCGCGAGGCGGGCGAGATCACGGGCCGCTTCGTGCAGGGTGGTCGTTCGGCCGGTGCCCGCGTCGCGTGCCGCACCGCCGTCGAGACGGGCGCTGACGCCGTCGTCGCGCTGGCTTTTCCGCTCGCGCCGCCGGGCAAGGCGGACGACCCGTCGAAATGGCGCACGGACGAGGCGCAAGCCGTGCTCGATGCGGTCGTTCCCCTGCTCGTCGTGCAAGGCGCCACGGACACCTTCGGCGGCCCCGACGCGATCCGCGCCGCGCTGCCCGGCGCCGACGTCGCCGCCGTCGCGGGCCCGCACGGATTCAGCAAGCAGCCGCAGGATGTCGTCGACGCCGTGCGCAGGTGGCTGGCCGCCGCGTCCTGACTCATATCGAGTGCGGGGCGGGGAATAGCGCAGCCCACTCATCGTGTTGACGACGGCGAATCAGAAAGCCCACGAGGGCCATTCGAACGTCGAAAGTGAGCACGATGCTGGTAGCACCCGTGGTTCCGGTCGAACCGTCCGCGCTGAGCCTCACCACCGGTTTCGGTGGCGCGGGCACGCGCGCGTCTCGTGTCGCGCCGCACCCCGCGCTAGGGTTGAGCGCGATGACAGACAACACGACGGTCGACGCCCTCGGCGCGCCGCAGCCAGACGGCGGCGCGGCGCCACGCAGCGTCACCGATTCCAAGGATTTCGACCCGAGTACCGAGACCCCGGCCGAGCGGGCCGCGCGCTTCGAGCGTGACGCGATGCCGTACCTCGATCAGCTCTACAGCGCCGCCCTGCGCACGACGCGCAACCCGAGCGACGCCGAGGATCTCGTGCAGGAGACGTTCGCGAAGGCGTTCGCAGCCTTCCACCAGTACAAGCCGGGCACGAACCTCAAGGCGTGGCTGTACCGCATCCAGACGAACACGTACATCAACTCTTACCGCAAGAAGCAGCGTCAGCCGCTCGAGTCCGACGCCGCCGAGGTGGAGGACTACCAGCTCGCGCGGGCCGAGGCGCACTCGTCGACGGGGTTGAAGTCGGCCGAGAACGAAGCGCTCGATCACCTGCCCGACAGCGACATCAAGAAGGCGCTGCAGGCCTTGCCGGAGGACTTCCGTCTCGCGGTGTACTACGCCGACGTCGAGGGTTTCCCCTACAAGGAGATCGCCAAGATCATGGACACGCCGATCGGCACCGTGATGTCGCGCCTGCACCGCGGACGCAAGCTGCTGCGTGAACAACTCGAGGACTACGCGCGTGGGCGCGGCTTCCTCAAGGGTGAGGCGGACACCGCGAAGGGGGCGAAGAAATGAGCGACAAGTGCCCCGAGTACGTCGATCGTCTCTACGCCTACATCGACGGTGAGCTGACGGCCGAGCAGTACGAGGAGATCAAGGCTCACCTGCTCGACTGCCCCCCGTGTTTGACGGAGTACGAGCGCGACATGCTGCTCAAGAAGCTCATCAAGCGCGCTTGCGCCTGTGAGCAGGCGCCGGAGCAACTGCGCTCGTCGATCCTCACGCGCATCACCTACGAGCGCACCGAGGTGGGCTACGAGGCCTGACGCCGAACCGAGCATGACGAAGGCCGACCATCCCGTGAGGGTGGTCGGCCTTCGTTCGCGTCTGCGGCAGATGCTCAGGCGTTGGGCTTCTTGCCGTGGTTCGCGCCCTTGCCCTTGCGGCTGCGACGCTTGCGTGCGCGCTTGCTCATGGTCTTGCTCCCTGGTTCGGGGTCTTCCCCCCGGTACGTCGGGGGCCAACCTCCCCATTCTGTCACATCGCGCTCGTGCCCCCTGCGGGCATCCGCGCAGCGAGAGGCGGCTCGCTCTCGTCGGCCTGGCGTGGTGGGGAGGTGGAGTCTCGGATCAACCGTTCGATTGATCCGAGCGGAGGTGGACCTTTATTAAGGTGAGCCTTCCTCATCAGAAAGGCTCGGATCCATGACGACGGCCCTCACCCCGCCCCTGTCGGCCGCGCTGCGCGACCACACCCGTGCCGCGCACGAGCACGCCGAGAACCGCGGCTTCATGACCCGCCTCATGGGCGGCGAGAGCAGCATCGGCGCGCACCAGGGGCTGCAGCGTCAGCTGCTGCCGGTGTACGACCACCTCGAGTCGGCGTGCGCGACGCACCGCGATGACCCCCGCCTCGCGCCGCTGCTGGACCCGGCACTCGAGCGCGCCGCATCGCTGCGTCACGACCTCGCCGCGCTGGAACGCCTCGGCTATGCGGACGCCACGGCGATCCTGCCCGCCACGCAGCGCTACGTCGACGACCTCGTCGCCTGCGCCGCCTCGCCGGCCACGCTCATCGGCCACCACTACACGCGCTACCTCGGGGATCTGTCCGGCGGGCAGATCATCGCGACGCTCATGCGCCGCCACTACGACGCGCCTCACGATGTCCTCACCTTCTACCGCTTCGACATCGCCAAGCCGAAGACGTACAAGGACGCCTACCGCGCCCGCCTCGATGAGTTGGCCCTCACGACGCAGGAGCAGGACGAGGCCCTCGACGCCGCCGGTCGCGCCTTCGCCCTCAACGCCGCAGTCTTCGACGCGCTGGACGCCTGCTACCCCGCGGGTGCGAACGCTCGGGCCGAGGCCGTCTGAACGCATGGAATCGATCCGTGAGATGCCCGTGGCGCTCGCGTTCGGCATCCTGTTCTGCATCGTCATGGCGCGAGCCAACGCGACATACTGGATCGGCCGCGGCGCGATCGGCGGCTGGCGTCGGCACCCGAAGTACGCCCACCACCTCGACGCGCGCTCCGTCAAGCGCGCCGAGGGCATGGTGCACCGCTTCGGCCCGCTCGCCGTCCCGCTGTCGTTCCTGACGGTCGGCGTGCAGACGGCCGTCAACCTCATGGCCGGGGCCGGCCGGATGCCGCTCGTGCGCTACCTGCCGGCCGTCGCCGTCGGCAGCCTCATCTGGGCCGGCGTGTACACCGTCGCCGGGGTGGCGTTGCTCGACGTCATCCTCCGCCTCGTGCACTGACGCACCTGACGTCATGAAGGTGGACGAGAATCGCCGATGTGGACGGAAATCGCAGGAGGGGACGGGATTCGCGACGGTGAACGAGAACCGCAGGTGAGGCAGCGAGAACGGCCCGGCATCCAAGGGGGATGCCGGGCCGTTCTCGTTGCGGGAGGGAGGCTCAGGCCTGCTTCGTCTCCGCGAAGATGCGAGCGATCTCGTCGATCTTGCCGAGCAACTCGTCAGCCTTGGCGATGTCCCACTCGCCCTTGGTGCCGCTTGCACCGGCGAGCTTCGTTGCCTCGTTGACGAGGGTGTGAAGCTGCGGGTACTTCTCGAAGTGCGGGGGCTTGAAGTAGTCCGTCCACAGCACCCACAGGTGCTCCTTGACGAGCTGGCTGCGCTGCTCCTTGATGATCGTGGCGCGCATCTTGAAGTCTTCGTCGCCGGGCTTGTCGGCGACCTTGGCGATGATGGCCTTGACCGACTCGGCCTCGATGCGGGCCTGGGCAGGGTCGTAGACGCCGCAGGGCAGGTCGCAGTGAGCCGAGACCTCGACGGTGGGGGTGAAGAAACGCTTCAGCATGAGGGACTCCTTGCTGCTGGTGATCAGCTGCCGAGCGGCAGCACTGCTCTCAACCTATCGCGCGACACGGCCCCGGCGAAAGGTGCTGACGCAGGTGCGACAACGTCGCAGAATCTGCGTCATCACTGGGGAGTCGGGGCTGACGACCCGCCCCCGCATCGCCTCGTCCCCCAGCGCCCCGACGAGCCATGAGTCGACCCCCTCACGGGGGTTGTCACGCTCCACCCACCAGCCCGACGCGCCGTCGGCGAGGCGTTCGCGCCTCGTCACCCGTTTGATCGCGAGCGGGCGGGGGCCGTCGTCGCCGTCAGGGAGGCGGACGACGTGGCAGCGCCCGACCCGGGGCGACGCACCCCAGGCGACGAGGACGACGTCGCCGTCGACGTAGGTCGGTTCCATCGAGCGACCCCTGACGACGACGAAGCCCAGCTGCATCCCACCAGGGTAGTGGGGTGCAGCTGGGCGAGCGTCAGAGCAGTTCGTCGTCGACGAGGGCGGCGATCGCCTCGTGCTCGCTGCGAATGCGCGACAGGAAGCTCTTGGTGCGCTCGTGCTGCGGGTTGTTGATGACGTCGCGCGGCGCGCCGGTCTCGACGACGACGCCGGCGTCCATGAACACGACACGGTCCGCGACGTCCCGCGCGAAACTCATCTCGTGCGTGACGACGACCATCGTCATCCCGTCCTTGGCCAGTTCCTTCATGACGGCGAGCACCTCGCCGACCAGTTCGGGGTCGAGGGCGGACGTCGGCTCGTCGAACAGCATGAGCTTCGGCTGCATCGCGAGCGCGCGGGCGATGGCGACGCGCTGCTGCTGGCCGCCCGAGAGCTGGCTGGGGTAGTGCTTCGTCTTGTCGCCGAGCCCGACCCGTTCGAGCAGCCGCTCGGCCTCCGCCTTCGCCTCGGCCTTGCCCACGCCCTTGACCTGGACGGGCGCCTCCATGACGTTCTCGAGGGCCGTCATGTGTGGGAAGAGGTTGAAGCGCTGGAAGACCATGCCGATCTCACGACGCTGCGCGGCGATCTTCCTGTCCGTGAGGCGGTGCAGTTGCCCACCCTTGTCGGCGTAACCCATGAGGTCGCCGTCGACCCAGATGCGCCCGCCGTCGATCGTCTCGAGCTGGTTGATGCAGCGCAGGAACGTCGTCTTGCCCGAGCCCGACGGGCCGAGCAGCACGACGACCTCGCCGGGGTGGACGTCGAGGTCGATGCCCTTGAGCACCTCGTGCTTGCCGAACGACTTCATGACGTTGACGGCGTGCACGAGTGGCTCATCGGAGCGTGAGGCCACGGGGGCCGTGGTGGCGGACGGTCGCGGCTGGGCGTTGCTCGCCCCGGCGGCGGCGGTGCTCATCAGTGGTCACTTCCGATCGAGGACAGACGTGAGCGGAACCCGCCGGTCGTGGTGCCCTGCGCCCCGAAGCCGCGCGCGAAGCGTCGCTCCAGCCAGCTCTGCAGCAGCATGAGCAGCGTGCAGAGGATGAGGTACCACATGAGGGCGCCGACGTAGCTCGGCATCACCTTGTACGTGTTGTTGGCGACGTTCTGCGCCTGGTTGAACAGTTCGGCGGTGACGGGTACGGCCGTCAGCAGCGACGTGTCCTTGACCATCGAGATGGCCTCGTTGCCGGTCGGCGGCACGATGACGCGCATCGCCTGCGGCAGGATGATGCGGCGCATGGCCTTGCCGTTGCTCATGCCGAGGGCCTGGGCGGCCTCACGCTGACCGTTGTCGACGGACAGGATGCCGGCGCGCGCGATCTCCGCCATGTAGGCGGCTTCGGACAGTCCGAGGCCGATGATGCCGACGGTGATTCCGGAGCTGATCGTCTTGACGTCGAGGGTGTAGAACGTCAGCCCGAGGTCCTTGCCGAACGGCACGCCGAGATCGAGGGTCGGGTAGAGGGTCAGGACGCCGAGACCGAGGATCGTCATGAGGACGTAGCGCGGCACGGCCCGGAAGAACCAGATGTAGACGAACGCCACGCCGCGCAGCACGGGGTTGTCCGACAGGCGCATGATCGCGAGGATGACGCCGAGCACGACGCCCAGGATCATCGACACGATCGTCACGATGATCGTGCCCTTGAGCAGTCCGTCGAGCACGGGCGAGTAGTTCATCACCTTGAGCACGAACGGCCAGTCCCAGGCCTTGTTGGTGACGACGGAGCTGATCATCATCGCGACGAGGACGGCGATGACGGCGAGGGCGACCCATCGGCCGGGATGCCGGACCGGCCGGGCGTCGATGACGCCCGGCCGCTCGGTGGTGGTGTCGGTCATGTCGGTCGCGATCAGGGCTTGGGGTTGACCGGGAACGAGGTGACGGCGCCGTCACCGTTGCTCCAGGCGTCGAGGATCTTCTTGTAGGTGCCGTCCTTGTCGAGGGCCTCAAGGGCCTTCGAGATGGCCTCGGCGAACGCCGTGTTGTCCTTCTTGACGACGATGCCGTACGGGGCCGAGGCGTACTTCGAGCCGACCTTCTCGAGCTTCGCGTCGTTCTTCGCGACGGCCCAGTTGGCGACGGGGGAGTCGGCCGCGAAGCCGTCGACCTTGCCGGCGATGAGGTCGGCGGTCACCTTCGACTGGGCGACCTCGCTGACGATCGTGATCGGCTTCTTGCCCGCGGCAGTGCACTTCTTGTTGCGTGCGGGCAGGTCGTCGGTCTGCTGCACGGTGTCCTTCTGGACGCCGATCGTCAGGCCGCACGCGTTATCTGGGTCGAGCTTCTTCGGGTTGCCCTTGGCGGTGACCCAGGCGGTGCCCGCGCTGTAGTACTGCACCATGTTCGCGGTCTTGAGGCGCTCGGCGTTGATGGTGAACGAGCTGATCGCCGCCGGGTACTTGCCGGCGTTGACGCCGCCGATGAGGGTGCCGAAGTCGCCGTTCTGGAAGGTGATCTTGAGACCGAGCTTCGCGGCGACGGCGTTGAGCAGGTCGATGTCCATGCCCTGGATCGTCTTGCCGTCGGCAGCCGTGAACTCGTTCGGGGCGTATGAGGCGTCCGAACCGATCGTCAGGGTGCCCTCCTTGGCGATGGCGGCGGGGACGAGCTTGGCGAGCGAGTCGTCCTTCGTCACCTCGGCGGCCTTGCTCGATGCGCCCGCAGCGCCCGAGGAGGCCGAGCTCTTGGAGCCGTCGAGGGAGTCGGAGCCACAACCCGACAGCAACAGGGCGGTGGCACTCAGGCCGGCGAGGGCGGGGGCGGTGGTACGACGCATGGGCGGGCCTTTCGGCATGGGGACGACGCGAGCCGTCGGAGACGATGGCCACAGCATGCCACCGCGCCTCGCCCCAGGCGAGCGACACGACATAAGTATGCGGGATCGTGACCTACGGCCCGCCTCGTGCGCGCGACACCGTGCCCGTGCAGCGACCTTGGAGCCGCCTCGTGAGACGTGCGTCACGCGTGATCATGCAGGACGCGGGCCGCTGCGATCAGGCCGAGCGCAACGAGTCGTAGAAGCGCACGCAGTCGTCGTATCGCGGCAGCAGACCCGACGCCTCGGCCTCCGCCAGCGACGGCGCAGCCTCGTCCTTGGGGGACAGCAGCGGTTCGATGTCGTCGGGCAGGGTCAGCCCCACCGTCGTGTCGAGGGGGTTGATGCCGTGCTCGCGCAAGGGGGTGTAGGGCGCGCTGCACAGGTACATCGCCGTCGAATCGTCCTCGAGGGCGCAGAACGCGTGGCCGAGCCCCTCGGCGAGGTAGACCGCCTTGCGTTCGCTCGTGTCGAGCACGACCGATTCCCACTGCCCGAACGTCGGCGACCCGACGCGGATGTCGACGATGAAGTCGATGATCGAGCCCGACAGGACGGTGATGTACTTCGCCTGGCTCGGTGGCACGTCGGCGAAGTGGATGCCGCGCACCGTGCCGCGGCTGCTGACCGAGATGTTCGACTGGACGACGTCCATGCGGTGGCCGAGGTGCTCGGCGAGCTTGTCGCCGCGGAAGCCCTCCATGAACACGCCGCGCCCGTCGGGGAACTGGCGGGGCGTGACGACGTAGGCGCCGTCGATCTTCAGCGGCTGGATGTCCATCACAGGGCCTTGCGGACGGCGGGGGTGATGTGGCCTTCGGCGAGGACGCGGTGCATGTAGGCGCCGTAACCGGACTTGACGAGGGAGTCGGCGAGGGCGGAGAACTGCGCGTCGTCGATCCAGCCCTGACGCCACGCGATCTCCTCGACGCAGCCGACCTTCAGATCCTGCTGCTCCTCGAGGACGTGGACGAACTGCGAGGCGTCCATGAGGCCCTTGAAGGTGCCCGTGTCGAACCACGCGGTGCCGCGCGGCAGCACCGTCACCGTGAGGTTGCCGCGGCGCAGGTACTCGTCGTTGACGCCCGTGATCTCCAGCTCGCCACGCGGGGAGGGCTCGAGGTTCTTCGCGATGTCGACGACGTCGTTGTCGTAGAAGTACAGGCCGGGCACGGCGTAACGCGACTTCGGCTGCTCCGGCTTCTCCTCGATCGAGACGACGTTGCCGTCCGCGTCGAACTCGACGACGCCGTAGGCGCTCGGGTTCGTCACGTGATGAGCGAAGACGTGGCCCCCGGTGAGCTCAGCGTGGCCCTGCAGCGCCGTCCCCATGCCGGCGCCGTGGAAGATGTTGTCGCCGAGGACGAGGGCGACCGAGTCGTCGCCGATGAACTCCTCGCCGATGATGAACGCCTGCGCGAGGCCGTCGGGCGAGGGCTGCACGGCGTAGCTGATCTCGACACCCCAGTCGGATCCCTCGCCCAGCAGCCGCCGGAACTGCTTGCTGTCGTGCGGCGTCGTGATGATGAGGATCTCGCGGACTCCGGCCATCATGAGCGTCGAGATCGGGTAGTAGATCATCGGCTTGTCGTACACCGGCATGAGCTGCTTGCTGATGCCCCGTGTGATCGGGTGAAGTCGCGTTCCCGATCCCCCCGCGAGAATGATTCCCTTCATAGGCCTACCTTATGCTGGCAGGGTGCAGATCCTGGTCACCGGCGGAGCCGGCTTCATCGGCGGCAACTTCGTCCACCTGACGGTGAAGGAGCGCCCAGAGGCGCGCATCGTCGTTCTCGACGCCATGACGTATGCGGGCAACGAGAGATCTCTCGACGGGCTGGGGGAGCACGTCGAGCTGGTGCGCGGCGACATCGCCGACGCCGCGCTCGTCGACCGTCTCGTCGCCGCGTCCGACCTCGTCGTCCACTTCGCCGCCGAGTCGCACAACGACAACTCCCTCGCCGAGCCGTGGCCGTTCGTCCAGACCAACATCGTCGGCACCTACACGCTGCTCGAGGCGGCGCGCAAGCACGACGTCCGGTACCACCACATCTCCACCGACGAGGTGTATGGCGACCTCGAGCTCGATGACCCGGAGCGTTTCACCGAGGCGACGGCGTACAACCCGTCGAGCCCGTACAGCTCAACCAAGGCCGGCAGCGACATGCTCGTGCGTGCCTGGGTGCGCAGCTTCGGCGTCAGGGCGACGATCTCGAACTGCTCGAACAACTACGGTCCGCGCCAGCACATCGAGAAGTTCATCCCGCGCCAGATCACTAACCTCATCGACGGCGTGCGCCCCAAGCTCTACGGTGACGGGCTCAACGTGCGCGACTGGATCCACGTCGACGACCACAACGCGGCCGTCTGGGCCATCATCGAGCGCGGGCGCATCGGGGAGACCTACCTCATCGGCGCCGACGGTGAGCTCGACAACAAGACCGTCGTGCAGGCCATCCTCACCGGGATGGGGCGTGACGCCGACGACTTCGACCACGTCACCGATCGGCCCGGCCACGACCGCCGCTACGCGATCGACTCGACGAAGCTGCGCGAGGAACTCGGCTGGAGTCCGCGCTACACGTCGTTCGAGGAGGGCCTGGCCGCGACGATCCAGTGGTATCGCGACAACGAGTCGTGGTGGCGCCCGTTCAAGGACGCCACCGAGGCCAAGTACGCAAGCCAGCAGGTCGTCGCGGCGCCTGCTGACACCGCCACCGGTCAAGGGGCATGACGATGGCGCGTCGCTGGCTCGTCCTCGGAGGCACGGGCATGCTCGGTCAGGATCTCGACGCGCTGCTGCGCAGCCGCGGTGAGAGCGTCGTCTCGCTCGGCTCCGCCGGATGCGACGTCACCGAGCTGGAGACGGTGCAGCGCGTCATCGGCGATCACGCGCCGGACGTCGTCGTCAACTGTGCTGCGTACACGGCCGTCGATGCCGCTGAGAGCGACGAGGCCGCGGCGTTCGCAGTCAATGGGACGGGTGCGTTCAACGTCGCTCGAACCGCGCGGGCCGCGCATGCCCAGCTCGTCCACGTCTCGACCGACTACGTCTTCGACGGCCGTGCCGAGGAACCGTACGATGTCGAGCACCCGCAGGCCCCGCAGTCGGCCTACGGACGCACCAAGGCGGCCGGAGAATGGGCCGTTCGTGCCACGCACCCCGACGCGCTCATCGTGCGCACGGCATGGCTCTACGGAGCGCACGGAAGCAACTTCGTCGCGACGATGCTGAAGCTCGCCCAGAACCGTGACACCCTCGACGTCGTGGCCGACCAGGTCGGACAGCCGACGTGGGCGGGCGACCTGGCGGACACCATCGTCGGGCTGATCGAGCAGGAATGCTCGGGCGGGTTCTACCATGGGACGAGTTCGGGCAGCGGGTCATGGTTCGACCTCGCACGAGAGGCATTCATCCTCGCAGGCCTGGATCCTGAGCGCGTGCGCCCGACGACGTCGGAGGCGTTCCAGCGGCCCGCGCCGAGGCCCGCCTACAGCGTGCTCGCACGCTCACCGCGCGGGCCGAGCATCGGTGACTGGCGTGCACGACTCGCCGCGTCCGGCGTCGTTCAGCAGGAGCGCGCTGCAGAGCGCGCGCGGGCCTGAGGAGCAGGCTCGAGACGACCGCGGTGCGGGGGACGCAGCCGAACGGGAACGAGGGGAATTCGGACGCGTCCGACGAAGGGGAAACAGGGTTTTGTGGGAAAGGCGCCGGCGAGCATGACTGACGGGGCGAGAGGCAGGCGCGACCTGCTCGGCAGGATGCGTGGCAACTGGCGGCGCAACCTGTTCCTGCTGCTGTTCGTCCTCGACCTGGGCGTCATCACACTCGCCGTGGCTGCCGGGTTCTTCGCGCGCTTCGCAATGGCGGAGGCGTCGCTCGACACCGTCCGCTCGCAGGGCAACCTCTACCTCGTCGTCGTGCCCGCCCTCATCCTCGGATGGCAGGCCTCGCTGCTGCTCAATCAGACGCACAACATGGAGATCATCGCGATCGGCACCGACGAATATCGTCGTGTCGTGCGCGCCACGTTCTTCACGTTCGGCGCGCTCGCGATCGTCCTCGTCCTGCTGCGCTGGCAGGTAGCGCGCGGCTTCCTGGCCGTCGCCCTCCCACTCGGGCTCGTCCTGCTTCTCATCGAACGTCTCCTGGTCCGCCGCTGGGTGCTCGCGCGACGCCGCCGCGCGATGCTCGTCGACGGCGTCGTCGTCGTCGGCTCACCGCATGAGGTGCGCTACGTCGCCGAAGGCATAGCCCGCAACCCGGCTGCGGGCCTCGTCGTGCGCGCCGTCGCGACGGACACGACCGATGCTCCGACGTTCGAGCTCGCCAACGGAGTGGTCGTGCCCCAGGCCGGCGCGATCGCCGACGTCGTCGACGCCGTGCACCGCTACGACGCCAGCACGATCATCGTCGCCGGCCATAACCGCATCAACCGCAAGCAGCTGCGCGAACTCGGCTGGCAGCTCGAGGACACCACCATCCGCCTCGCCCTCGCCAGCCGCATGACGGACGTCGCAGGCCCCCGCATCCACTGGCACCCCATCGAAGGGTTGCCGCTCATGAGCGTCGAGATGCCCCGCTACAGCGGCGTCAAGTACTCCCTCAAACGGGCCTTCGACCTCGTCGTCGCCACCGGGATGGTCGTCCTCGTCGCCCCGATCCTGCTCGCCATCGCCATCGCCGTCCGCCTCGACAGCCCCGGGCCCATCTTCTTCCGCCAGACCCGAGTAGGCGTCAACGGAACGCCGTTCAAGATGACCAAGTTCCGCTCGATGGCCGTCGACGCCGAAGCGCGCCTCGCCGGACTCGAACGACAGAACGAAGGCTCCGGCCTACTGTTCAAGATGAAAGACGACCCCCGCACCACCCGCGTCGGCGCCTTCATCCGCCGCTACAGCCTCGACGAACTGCCACAACTGTTCGACGTCATCGCCGGCAGCATGTCACTCGTCGGACCACGCCCCCCACTGCCCCGCGAGGTCGAAGCCTACGACCACCACGTCCACCGCCGCCTCAACGTCAAGCCAGGCATCACTGGACCCTGGCAGGTCGGCGGACGCTCGAACCTCTCCTGGCAAGAATCCGTGCGCAAGGACCTCTACTACGTCGAGAACTGGTCCCTGTCCGGCGACCTCGTCATCATGTTCAAGACCCTCCGCGCCGTCCTCGCACGCGACGGCGCGTACTGACATTCCCTTGTCTCGCCTTCCGGCCGGCCCCCGAAGGGGGGTCAGAACGTGGTTGTCGGGACGACGAACGCCCCACGTCGACGACGTGAGGCGCTCGAAGGGGCGATGAGGGCCGTCAGACGGAGAGCCAGTCCTGCCAACCGGCGTGCAGCACGAGCCACGCCATGAGGCCGTAGCCCGCCTGGCCGGGGTGGTAGCCGTCGCTGGCGGCAAGATCCGACTGCCACTGATCGTGCCCGAGCAGCGGACGGAAGCAGTCGACATACGTCACGCCACGACGCGCGCAGACGTCCGCGTGCGCGTCGACGAGCACCTCGAGCTTCGCGTTCATCTCCGGGTCGCTCGTGGGCGGCGGGCCGACGACGAACGTCGCGATGCCGTTCGTCGACGCATCGTCGAGGATGTTCGCGAGGTTGAGGCGCGAACGTGCTGTCGTCAGACCCTGCGCCGCGTCGTTCGTGCCGAAGCCGATGACGAGTCGGCGCTCGTTGCAGTTCTTCCACCGCAGCGCCGCCTCACCCCGCCAGCGCGCGAGGACGTCCGAGGAACTGTCGCCGCGCACGCCGAGGTTGTACGTCGTCAGCCTGACGCCCTCGTGCGGCGTACGCGCGACGACCCGCGAGACCCATCCCAGGGCCTTCGGGTCGCCGTAGCCGTTGACGAAGCTGTCGCCGACGAAGACGAGGCCGACACGGCGCTCACCCTCGGCGACGTGGAAATCGGCGCTCGGCCGGAACTCGGGCTCGCTGCCTTCGGTGGGGTAGGACACGCTACGACCGCCTTCACTCACTCGTCATCGTCGTCGTCGAGCCGTGCCAACCATGTGGCGAGGCGCTCGACGGGGATCTCAAACTCCGGGTTGAGGTCGACGAAATGACGCAGCTGCTCCGCGAGCCACTCGAACGTCACGTCTTCTCCGCCGCGGCGCGCCGCGAGCTCCTCGATACCCCGATCCGTGAAATACACGCGCCCAGCTTATCGTCCGTCAGCTCGGTGCCCACCCCGCAGGCGTCGCGAGCCCACGACGAAGCGGTGCCCACCCCGCGTGGGGGAGGGCACCGCTTCATCAGGAACGCACCATCAACGGCTGCTCACGTGAACCTCAGCGCGCGAACGCCTGCTCCATGAGCTCCGCGTTCTGCGCGGCGTGACGCTTGCTGTTGCCGGTCGCGGGCGACGCGGACGCCGGACGCGACACGACGCGCAGACGTCGCGTCTCGCCGTGGCTCTCGAGCAGGTCGGGCAGGTTGAAGTACATGAACGGCCAGGCGCCCTGGTTCTTCGGCTCGTCCTGCACCCACACGATCTCGGCGTTCGGGTACGCCGAGACCGCCTCGGCGATCTCCTTGGCCGGGATCGGCGCGAGCTGCTCGACACGCACGATGGCGGTCGTGTCGTCACCGCGCTTCTCACGCTCCGCCTCGAGGTCGTAGACCACGCGGCTCGAGGCGAGCAGCACCCGCTCGACCTTCGAATCGTCGAGCTGCTTCTGGTCCTTCAGCACCGGCTCGAACTGGCCCGAGGTGAAGTCGGCCGGCGAGCTCGTCGCGGCCTTCACGCGCAGCAGCTGCTTCGGTGTGAAGACGATGAGCGGCTTGCGCGGTCGCGCGTGCGCCTGGCGACGCAGCAGGTGGAAGTACGACGCCGGCGTCGACGGGTAAGCGATCGTCATGTTGTCCTCGGCGAACAGCTGGAGGAAGCGCTCGATGCGCGCCGAGCTGTGGTCCGGACCCTGACCCTCGTAGCCGTGCGGCAGCAGCAGCACGACGGAGCTGCGCTGCGCCCACTTCTGCTCCGAGCTCGAGATGAATTCGTCGATGATGGTCTGCGCACCGTCGACGAAGTCACCGAACTGCGCCTCCCACAGCACGAGCGCGTCGGGACGCTCGACCGAGTAGCCATACTCGAAGCCCATCGCGGCGTACTCGCTGAGCAGCGAGTCGTAGATCCACAGCCACGCCTGGTCATCCGTGAGGTAACGCAGCGGCGTCCACTCGTTGCCGTTCGCCTTGTCGATGAGGACGGCGTGACGCTGCACGAACGTGCCGCGTCGGGTGTCCTGACCGGACAGACGCACCGGCGTGCCGTCCATGAGTAGCGAACCGAACGCGATGAGCTCGCCCATGGCCCAGTCGATGCCGCCGTCCTTGACCATCGCCGTGCGACGCTCGAGCAGCTGCTTGAGCTTCGGGTGCAGCGTGAAGCCCTCCGGCGGGTTCGTCCACACCGCGCCGATGCGCTCGAGAGCGGCCTCGGTGATCGCGGAGGAACGGCCCGAGGAGTAGGCGCTCTTCGCGTCGTCCTCGAGCTGAGCGGACGGGCGCTCGAGGCCGCCGTGGCCCTCGGCGTCGGTGCCCTGGCTGGAATCGGACGAAGCGCTCTGCGCGGCGCTGTCGGCAGCGGCCTTCTTCGTCGCCTCCTTCGTCTCGACGAAGACGCGCTCGAGCTGCTGCTGGTAGTCCTTGAGCAGTTCGTCGGCACGCTCCTGGTCCATGTCGCCGCGGCCGACGAGGGCCTCGGCGTACAGGCGACGCACGGACTTCTTCGCCTCGATCAGCTTGTACATGAGCGGCTGCGTCATCGACGGGTCGTCGCCCTCGTTGTGACCGCGGCGGCGGTAGCACACCATGTCGATGACGACGTCCTTGTTGAACGTCTGGCGGTACTCGAACGCGAGTTCCGCGACGCGGACGCAGGCCTCCGGGTCGTCACCGTTGACGTGGAAGATCGGCGCCTGCACCATGCGCGCGACGTCCGTCGAGTACGTCGATGAACGCGACGAGCTCGGCGCGGTCGTGAAGCCGACCTGGTTGTTGATGACGACGTGGATCGTGCCGCCGGTTCGGTAGCCGCGCAGCTGCGACAGGTTCAACGTCTCGGCGACGATGCCCTGGCCCGCGAACGCGGCGTCGCCGTGGAGCAGGATCGGCAGCACCGTGAACGCCGTGCCGGCGAGGTTGATGCGGTCCTGCTTGGCACGGGCGATGCCCTCGAGCACCGGGTCGACGGCCTCGAGGTGGCTCGGGTTGGCGGCGAGGTAGACCTTCGTGTGGTTGCCCTCATCGGAGACGAACTCGCCCTCGGTGCCGAGGTGGTACTTGACGTCACCGGAGCCCTGCACCGAGTTGGGAGCGGCGGTGCCCTCGAACTCGCGGAAGATCTGGCCGTACGACTTGCCCGCGATGTTGGCGAGCACGTTGAGACGGCCACGGTGCGGCATGCCGATCGCGGCCTCTTCGAGGCCGGCGTCCGCGGCCTCCGACAGGATGCGGTCGAGGATCGCGATGACGGACTCGCCGCCTTCGAGGCTGAAGCGCTTCTGGCCGACGAACTTCGTCTGCAGGAACGTCTCGAACGCCTCGGCCTGGTTGAGCTTGCGCAGGATGCGCTCCTGCTCGTCCGACGTCGGCTTCGAGTACGTCTTCTCCAGCTTGTTCTGCATCCAGGCCCGCTCCTCGGGGTTCTGGATGTGCATGTACTCGACGCCGACCGTGCGGCAGTACGAGTCACGCAGGATGCCGAGGATCTTGCGCAGCTTGAGGAAGTTGGCGCCGCCGAAACCGCCCGTGGCGAACGTGCGGTCGAGATCCCACAGCGTCAGGCCGTGGCTCGTGACGTCGAGGTCGGGGTGACGACGCTGCTTGTACTCGAGCGGGTCGGTGTCGGCCATGAGGTGACCGCGCACGCGGTAGGCGTGGATGAGCTCCTGCACGCGCGCGACCTTGTTGATGTCGTCGTCGTGGTTGGCGGAGATGTCCTGCACCCAGCGCACCGGCTCGTAGGGGATGCGCAGCGACTCGAAGATCTCGTCGTAGAAGTTGTTCTCACCGAGCAGCAGCTGGTGGATCTGACGCAGGAACTCCCCGGACGTCGCACCTTGGATGATGCGGTGGTCGTAGGTCGAGGTGATCGTCAGGATCTTGCTGACGGCGTTACGGTTGAGCGTCTCCTCGCTCGCGCCCTGCCACTCGGCGGGGTAGTCGAGCGCGCCGACACCGATGATGGCGCCCGCGCCCTTCATCAGACGCGGCACCGAGTGCACCGTGCCGATGCCCCCGGGGTTGGTCAGCGAGATCGTCGTGCCCGCGTAGTCCTCGAGCGTCAGCTTGTTGTTGCGCGCCTTCTTGACCATCTCTTCGTACGCGGCCCAGAACTGCGCGAACGTCATCGCCTCGGCGCCCTTGATCGACGGCACGACGAGCGTGCGCGAACCGTCGGGCTTCTGCAGGTCGATGGCGAGGCCGAAGTTGATGTGCCCCGGCTGGTGCAGGACGGGCTTGCCCTTCTCGTCGACCGAGAGGGAAGCGTTCATCTCCGGCATGACGCGCAGCGCCTTGATGATGGCGTAGCCGATGATGTGGGTGAAGCTCACCTTGCCGCCGCGGCCGCGGGCGAGGTTCGAGTTGATGACGATGCGGTTGTCGATCAGCGCCTTCGCAGGGACGGCGCGGACCGACGTCGCGGTCGGGACCTCGATCGAGGCCTCCATGTTCTGCACGATCTTGGCGGCGATGCCCTTGAGCGGGGTGTCCTTGTCGTCCGCCGCCGGCACGTCACCGAGGGCGCCGTCGCCCTGGTCGCGCGGCGTCGGCAGCGGTGTGTGGCCCTCGGCCTGCTTCGGGTCGAGCTTCTGCGGCTCGCTCTCGGCGGTGCGCGTCGGCTCGGCGGCCTGCTGTGCAGGCGCCTCCTGCTGGTCGCGCGGTGCCTCGGCGGCCATCGGCTTCTCGGTTCGGGGAGCGGCCTTCGCGCCCGAGCCCGACGTGGACGTGGAGGCCGGCGCCGAGGAGTTCGACGAGCCCGGCTGATAGGTCGCGAAGAACTCCTGCCATGCGGCATCCACGGAGTTCTTGTCCTTGCTGTACTGCTCGAAGAGTTCCTCGACGAGCCACTCGTTCGCGCCGAAGTCGTCGTGCTCAGAGCTGGGGGACTGGGATGACACGCAGATGCGCCTCTTTCATTCGCGTCGATTCACGTACACGTGCGGGAGGCGTCCCGTTGCCCCCGCCATGACGCGGCGCGTGGCCGTGTCAGGCAGGAGCGAGGTGAACCACTCCACTGCCGTGTGGTACACGGCATACGTTGCCACCCTATCGCTCCCGCGCCGCCGCCGCGAGAGGCGGTCGGTGGTGAGGTGGCCCACCCCGGCGCGAGACTGCGCGGGCCTCGCCGGTCGAGGCCAGCCCGGGAGGTGGAACGAGCCCGGTGAACGGCTGCGCCCGTGGTAATTTCACTGCGTCATGACGCAGTGGATATTGATCCTCCTCGGAGTTGTCCTCACGCTCGGAACGGCACTGTTCGTCGCCACCGAGTTCTCTCTCGTCGCGCTGGATCGTCACTCCGTCCAGCGCGCCATCGACGACGGCGACGAACGCGCCCGCCCCGTCCTCGCCTCGCTGCGCGGGCTGTCGACGCAGCTGTCGGCCGCGCAGGTCGGCATCACCCTCACGACGCTGATCCTCGGCTTCATCGTCGAACCCAGCGTCGGTGCGTTGCTGCGCACCCCGTTGGCGGCCATCGGCGTCACCGGCGGCGCGGCCTCGGCGACCTCGACCGTCCTCGCGATGGTTCTCGCCTCCGCCTTCTCGATGATCTTCGGTGAACTCGTCCCGCAGTTCCTTGGTATCTCCGCGCCTCTTCGCGTCGCCAAGATCGTCGCGCGGCCCGTACAGGTGTTCGCCGCCCTCTTCAAGCCGCTCATCGTCGTGCTCAACGGATCGGCGAACCTGCTGCTGCGCTCCATGGGCATCGAACCGCAGGAGGAACTGTCCGCCGCCCGCACGCCGCAGGAGCTGAGCTCCATGGTGCGTCGCAGCGCCGAGGCCGGCACGATCGAGGAGGGCACCGCGCACCTGCTGACGCGCTCGCTCAACTTCGGTGAGCGCACCGCGTCCGACGTCATGAGCCCGCGCGTGCGCTGCGAGGCCGTCGATCGCGACGCGACGGCGGATGACGTCGTCCGGCTAGCGAGGTCGACGGGCCACTCGCGCTTCCCGGTGCTGGGGGAGGACTGGGACGACGTCCACGGTGTCGTCCACGTCAAGAAGGCCATCGCCGTGCCCGTCGAACGCCGCGGCGATGTGCCCGTCACCGCTCTCATGGTCAAGCCGACTTTCGTGCCCGAGACGATCACGCTCGAACCGCTGCTCGTGCTCCTGCGTGGCGCGGGGCTGCAGCTCGCCATCGTCATCGATGAGTACTCCGGAACCTCGGGCCTGGTGTCGCTCGAGGACGTCATCGAAGAGATCGTCGGTGAGGTCAGCGACGAGCACGACAAGCTGCACGACGCGAGCCGTCACCTGCCCGACGGGTCCTGGACGGTGCCCGGGCTGTGGCGCCCCGACGAGGTCGTCGATCGCATCGGCGCGCCCGTGCCCGACGATCGCGCCTACGAGACGCTCGGTGGTTACGTCATGCAACAGGTCGGCCGCATTCCCGAGGTCGGGGACGAACTCATGCTGCCGGGATGGCGCCTGCGCGTCGTGTCGATGGACGGCCGGCGCGTCAACCGCGTCCGGTTCACCCCGGCGGTGCAGGGGCAGTCGATGGACGATGTCATCGGCGGCGCAACCCGGGCCGGTGAGGCCCGATGATGCTCTGGATCTCGCTCCTGCTGCTGCTCGGCAACGCGTTCTTCGTGGGCGCCGAGTTCGCCGTCATGGCAGCGCGGCGCTCGCAGCTCGAACCGATGGCCGCGGAGGGCTCGAAGCGCGCCTCTGCGGCGTTGGAGGCCCTCGAGAACGTCGCCTCGCTGCTCGCCTGCGCGCAGCTCGGCATCACGGTCTGCTCGGTGCTGCTGGGTGCCGTCGCCGAGGACGCGGTGCACCACCTCATCGCCGGCCCCCTCGAGGCGACGGGCATGCCGGACGGGCTGACGCACGTCGTCAGCCTGCTGCTCGCGCTGCTCATCGTCGCGTACTTCCACGTCGTGCTCGGTGAGATGGTGCCGAAGAACCTCGCCATCGCCGGGCCCGACCGGGCAGCGTTGCTGCTCGCGCCCGCACTGCTGTGGGTGACGAAGGCGATCCGCCCGCTCGTCACGGTGCTCGAGAACGTCAGCAAGGCCATCGTGCGACGCATGGGCATCGAACCGCAGGACGAGGCGGCCTCGACGTTCTCGACCGAGGAGGTCGAGATGATCGTCGAGGAGTCGCACCGAGAGGGTCTGCTCGAGTCGGGGCAGGAGCGCCGCGTGCGTGAGGCCCTCGAGTTCACCGACAAGGTCGCGAGCGACGTGGCCGTGCCGCTCGACTCGCTCGTCACGCTCTCGTTGGGCGCGACGCCCGCCGATGTCGACGCGATGGTCGCCAAGCACGGGTTCTCGCGCTTCCCGGTCATGACGACGTCGGGGGAGCTGCGCGGTTACATCCACCTCAAGGACGTGCTATACGCGCAGGACGAGGCGTACACCGAGCCTGTTCCGCCGCGCCGCATCCGGCTGCTCGCGACGGTGCGTCCCGGGGACGAGGTCGAGGACGTGCTCGTCACGATGCAGAACTCGGGCGCGCACCTCGCGCGCGTCGTCGGTGACGACGGGCGCACGAGCGGTGTCGTGTTCCTCGAGGACGTGCTCGAGGAACTCGTCGGCGAGGTCGCGGACGCGACGCAGCGCTTCGACGCGCGCGCGTTGGCCGGAGCGTCGCGGGCCGAGTCGGCGTCGGTCGTCCGGGCTGACCAGGCGCGCCCGCGCGCGTGATGATGCCCGCCGTCGCCGGGAACTGCTGGTAAGGTTTCGTCTCGCGCTCCTGGAGCGCATGCCCCCTTAGCTCAGGGGATAGAGCACCGCCCTCCGGAGGCGGGAGCGCAGGTTCGAATCCTGCAGGGGGCACAAGACGAAACCTTACCAGCAGTTCCCGGCGACGGCGGGCATCATCACGCGCGCGGGCGCGCCTGGTCAGCCCGGACGACCGACGCCGACTCGGCCCGCGACGCTCCGGCCAACGCGCGCGCGTCGAAGCGCTGCGTCGCGTCCGCGACC